>JAJDDG010000098.1 GCA_029260435.1 Phycisphaerales bacterium
CACAAAAAAAACTTTCTCTACCTTCCCAGACCCCGTATCTTCATTCCATGCCCGCTCCCGACCAGAGCAATGCCGCGATCGACCAATGCGTCGAAGTCAACTACGCCGCGCTCAAATCCGCAGCCCACTGGGAATTGCAGAAGGAAAGTCCGAGTTTCTCGATCAACTCAGACGACCTCCTCCACCTCGCCTACGAATCCCTTGCCGATCGATCCCAAATGCAGAAACTCGAAGCCCGGCACCTCATCAAACAATTCCGCATCGTCATGCACAACATCTGCCGCAACCGCCGCCGATCCAGAGCAAGCCGCAGGAAGCGACAACTCAACCACGCCCGTTCCCACGAGCACAATCTCCATGTAATCCCCTCCCACCGCACACTCGAAGCATTCCTCGGGCAGGTCTCCCCAAGACAGGCAATCGTGACCCACCTCTACGTCCGCGGCACACCGGTCCCCGCAATCGCGGACATGCTCGCCCTGTCAACGCGCACAGTACAGCGTGATCTGAGCACAGTGAACGACGCTTATCACAGTTGGAACGCCCCGCCCGCCGAGCCCCTTGTCGCAACGCAATAGCAATCAACCCAGACCGCGGGTTGCCGGGAGCAGTCAATGATCGCAGATGAACCAGTCGCGACACCCGACCGCATGACCCATGTCGGGCGCTACCGCCTGATCTCCAAGCTGGGCCGCGGCGCCACTTCCCAGGTCTACCTCGCACTCGACGAGCAGGGCGAATCCGTCACCGTCAAACTCCTCCCCCACGCCGCAGTCTCGGAAACCGCCATGCAGCGCTTCCGTAGCGAGGCCGCGATCCTCGCCGATCTCGATCACCCCGGCTTACCCCGCCTCATCGACTCCGCTGAGACCGAAGGCCTCCCCATCGATATCCCCTATATCGTCACGCAATACATCCATGGCTTGTCACTGGGCGAGCACGCCGCCTGCCATCAACTCGATGACGCGATGCGCCTCAAAATCATCGCCGACATCTGCCAACCACTCCAATACCTGCACGACAAGGGCATCCTCCACCGGGATATCAAACCTTCAAACATCATCATGACCCCAGACGCGCGCCCCGTGATCATAGATTTCGGACACGCCGCACCAATCCAACGCGCAAACAACAACACCAACAATACCGACCCGCATCGCGGTATCGGCACCACCCGTTACGCCAGCCCCGAAGCAATCTCCGCGAGCACCACAGAAGGCCCGCCAACAGATGTGTACGCCCTCGCCGTGGTGTGCTTCGAGCTGCTGACCAACGGCGACTGGCCATACGCCGTCGAGAGCGCCAGCCTCGATGAATGCCAGACCATCGAGTCCGTCCTGCCGACAAGGCTCAGCGCTTCGAGACCCGAACTCTGCGGGCCGCTCGACGAAATCCTCTCCCAGGCGCTCGCCAAAGATCCAAGCAGGCGGTACGCCTCACCGAGCGCCTTCGCCGACGACCTCCGCAGCTATCTCCAGGGCCGCCCCGTTCGCGCCCGCGCCATCGGCAAACGCGAAACATTCATCCACTGCCTGAAACATTCGAGACAAGCCGCCACCATCATCGCACTGCTCGTGTGCTTCTCCCTTGTCGCCGCCGTCGGCTGGTTCTCGGCGCACGCTCGTCTGATGAACCTCCATGATACGCAGAAGCGCGTAGGGATCATTCTGATCTCGTCGGACATGGATTCACCAGCAGGCAGGGCTACGATCGCAAAGGAGATCGCCGACTGGGATTCCCAACTCGTCTGGTCGGTCCTCGACGCGATGAGCATCAAGGCTATGCACGAAGGCCGGTACGCCGAGTCCATCTCGTGGCTGCACCAGGCGCGCGAATGGGTCGTCCGTGTATACGCCGAGGACCACCAGTTTGTGCTGCGGGCAGAGCAAGTGCTGTGCGAGACCATGATCAACGGAGGCCATGCAGAAGAAGCAGGCCGCCGCCTCCGCACAATCATCTCGCAATCCGTCTCGAGCCCGAGCGACACAGTCCAACTCGAAAAGGTGAAGCGCAACCGCTTGCTCCGCCTCTACTGGACACTCGGCGTGTGCCTCGAAAGCCAGGGCCACCTCGAAGAAGCGAGAACCCTCCTCGCCGAGGTCTACAAAGTCCAGGCCGATGTCCTCGACCCCGACCACACCGACAAGCCCGACACACTCGCAACACTCCAGCGCGTCGAGAAGATTCTCGTAGACAGATAATCAAACTCCATCTGCTTCACTGTGCCACTGACCTGTCCTCAGGTCAGTGCTCTTGCTTTCCATTCCTAAGGAATATGCGATGCACACCCGGGTGCCGTGGTATACGCCACAGGCGTAAACCACGAGCAGAACACATCGGGTGGCATGCCCACGCGCAGGGTGGGCATGTGTTTTCTCTCGTACTTCTCCCGTGCCACTGACCGGTCTTCAGGTCAGTGCCCTTTCGTCCTAACCCGCCAACCATCCCTCACCCTTCATCCGCAGGACGAATGTCTCTTCTTCCTCACAAAAAAGCCACGCGCAGCGCGGCAGAATAACAGATGTCTGCCGGGTGCCGTGGTATACGCCGCAGGCGTAAACCACGACCGACCACTCCCATCGGGTGGCATGCTCACACCGCAGGGGTGAGCATGTTTTCTCTATCCGGGTGCCACGCCTTGATCCGCAGGACAAGGCGTGTTCTAGCGCGGCGTCGGGTCGCATGCCCACATGCACAGTGCGCATGTCTTTTCTCTCGAGCTTCTCCCGTGCCACCGATCCGCCGCGGCGGCTCACCTCTCGCCATCCTTTTACAGTGCCCGCTTCATTTTTACCATCTCTGAGTCTCGATTCTCTCGAGTGCATCTCCAGCCACCATGTAACGAACGGGTTGCGTTAATTTCACAACGAGCTCTCGCCGCAATGCCTGTTTGAGCCATGCCTGCACTTGCGTCTTGGTGACATCAAGCGCATCGGCTATCTCTGCAACCGTCATTCCAGACGGATCACTCATCCCCGCAAGTTTGACCACAAGAAACTCAACGAAAGACATCTGTGTTACAACTCCCGGAGTTAGCCCCGTGAGTGAGGGCGATGGCTGTTCAATCTCCTTTATCGAGTTGGTGTTCACAGAAACGCTCTCATTGTCCGTGTTGTTGGAAAATAGAAACTCCCGCTGCGCATCGTTCTGGGTAACGGCACCGGTTATGAGTTCATCAGGAGCTGCAATGCGATCGCTTAGATCATTCGCGCCCTTTCGAATGAGGGCCGCGTTCCCCTCGGGCGAGTGCTGAGTGTGCCTCACCCAGATAGGTACCCATCCAGCATGCATTGCCTCGATAGCTCCATTCCATGTACCGCCCTTGTTTTTTCCTGACGCCGCGATGACCGCCGCATCAGAGCAGCAATAGATGTACTTGTTTCGCGCCATCGCGTTGCCAACATTGAATCCGGCTTCAGGGTTAAAAGGCGTTATCAGTGCAATCTGATCCGCTGCCAGGGAGTTGCGGTATTTCTGTGATGTGACCGCGCGAAAGAGGCTGTCTGCAAGGACACCCACAGCTTTTCCACCAGCTTCGATACAGCCGAACATGCCAGTCTCATCCACTCCACGGGCGCCACCAGAAACGATGATATGCTCATTCTCTGCCGTCCTTCGCCCAAAGTCCCAAGCGAACTGAAGATCTTCTTCCGATGCGTTACGCGAACCAACAACGGCTATTCCTGGCGCGTTCAATAGTTTGCGATTGCCACAACCTATCAGTGCCGCCGGAGACTCCGGGCCAAGTCGCTTCTTGAGTTTTTCTGGATAATCAGAATGGGATCGCACTATCACCCATAATCCCGCCCGTTCCCATTTCTCCAGTACTACACCGAGTGCTGCTGCTCTACCCAGTAACTTTAGCACACGGTCCTGACTGATACTCTGATCACTCCAACCATGGAGCATCGACTGTGGATTACCCGATTCAAGCAACTCTTCCGGCCGCTTACCGTCTGCATGCAGCCAACTTGCAAAACGCCCCCACTCGCTGGGTCTCAACGGCCTCACATCTACCGGCGCAGTCTTGCCCAGATGTGCAGTCAGCAACAGGATCGCTTGTGTCTGGGTGTCCACACTCATGTCAGTCTCCGGAACCTGCGGACGCCAACGCCACAGGCCACACCGAACCACTTCCCGCCCGGCGAAGAAGGGCAGCGACCACGGTTAGGGTCCACCGTGAATCAACGACATCGTCCACCAAGAGCGCTGGCGAGTCCGGGATGTCATTCGCGATCTCAAACACACCATCAAGATTCGCGCACTGGTGATAGCGGTTCTCCTGTTCTTTCTGTGGCTCATTCTCTCTGACTTTGGCTACAGCTTCGACAAATGGCAAGCCCAGTGAATCGGCGACTCGCCTAGCAAAAGCGGGCACAAGCTCTGGATGCCTCAGCGACGGGATACTCGTCACCCACTCCGGCGCTGGATTTGGGTTCCATCGTTCTTCGATCATCTCGACCACGGCAGCGACGAGCTCGTCATCGAACCGTCCCGCGTGCTTGCCCTCCGCCACGATATGCCCCCACCCCGCATCATTCCATTGCGAGAGCACGCGTCCCGTCTCTGCCCGAAAATCCTGCGGCAGATTGCCCCTGAACTCGTAAACCGGAAACGCCCCCGAGGCGATCTGTCTCCTACATTCCAGCGGAAACTCAGAGGCCCGAACGCGTCGCTTCGCGGCCCTGATCATCTCAGCGCTGACTTCCTCCGGCACGATCGATTCACCGACGCACACTGAGCAACAGCCACAGTCCTCTGCCAGTTCATCGTCTAGGTTCGCCGCCAAGTGGCGCATCAAGCATATGTCGCTGGCCACATAATCGAGCACTTCCTGCCACTCGATTTCACGCTGCTGTGTCAGACGATCAATGCGTTCCTGATTCATCACAAACGGCGCAGGTGTGCGACCCCATCTCGATCCCTGCTTAATCACAGGAGCCGGATTCTCGACTGATAAATACTTGAGCACATGCTCGATCTGCCCCATGCGCAGATTCACATCGGCTTCCAACTCTCGAATCGACATCCCATCGCTCTGGGCCAGCGTGTCCAGAATCATCTCCACATGGTCCTCAGATGGGAACGCGGATCGGCGGAAGTAGTCGTGAATTTCGTCATCCTCCGCTCCGGACATGAGAATGCCGTAGGCCTCATCGATGGCGCGCCCTGCGCGCCCGACCTGCTGGTAGTACGCGACAATTGACCCAGGTGACTGATAGTGCACCACGAAACCCAGATCGGGCTTGTCGTACCCCATACCCAAAGCCGTGGTCGCCACCAGCGCCTTGATGTCGTTTCGCAGGAGTCGATCCTCTAGGTGCTGTCGGTAGGCATCTGAGTTCTCGAACCTTTCCTCCTGCACACCCGAGAAGTATGGTGCGGCGTCAATATCGTTGTCATTCAGCCATGCTGCAACTTGCATCGCATCGCGCTTGGTCAACACATAAATGATCCCGGTCCCAGGCAGATTCGGCACATGCTCAGCCAGCCAAGCCAACCGCACCGCCTGATCCGGCATAGTCAACGTCGCAAGCCGAAGCGTCTCCCGCATCAGCGGCCCGCGCTGCACCTCGATATCACCCAACTGCGACACCACATCGTTCACCACCCGGTCGTTTGCGGTGGCCGTCGTCGCCAGGACAGGCAGCCCCTGCGGCATGCGCTGCAGCACATTCACCAATCGCCGATAGTCCGGGCGGAAGTCGTGCCCCCAGTCGGAGATGCAATGCGCCTCATCCACCACCAGCATGCCGACAGTGCCGGCCATCGGCACGAGCACTTCTTCCACGAACTGGTCATTGGCCAAACGCTCCGGCGAGATCAGCAGCGCATCAACTTCGTTGTTCTCGATCGCCGCATGATACGCGGGCCAGTCATTCCTGTTGGTCGAGTTGATCGTGAGAGCGTTGATGCCTAATCGATCGGCCGCATCGATCTGGTTACGCATCAGCGCCAGCAGCGGCGAGACGATCAGCGTCGGTCCGCGTCCCCGATCGCGAAGGATGCGCGTCGCAATGAAATAGACCGAACTCTTGCCCCAACCGGTTCGTTCCACCACGAGAAGCCGGGCCCGCCGATTCACCAAAGTGTCGATCGCTTCCCATTGCCCATCGCGGAACTGTGCGTTCAGATCGCCTGTCGCCTCGCGCAACAGGGCAAGCGCATCGGCTCTGTCCTGTCCATTCATAACACCACCTCCCCGGACATCAGACGTGGCAAGAACCGGTTGTGAGCTTGCCGCAATATGGATCGGTGAGCCAGCAGAGACGATATCAGAGATCGGATTGGTCGATTATGCTCGTCGCAGGCAGCTTGAATTCTGGCTGGAGGAGGGAGCAAGTCGAAGTTCACCCCACCAAGCATTGTCCGGATGTTCTTTGCGTCACCGCGAATCTCTTTCATTGAACTATGTCCATATTGATGTTGTAAACGAACTATTCCAGAAAGCATGATATCCACAACACCCGGATGGCCGTACTCCGTCCTTTCTTCACCCCGGCTTCGGGCCTGCGCCGTGCGGCGGAAAATGCTCCATGATGTCCGCGTTCGGATCCCCCCCCGAACCCCCCTCCCCACCTGCGCCGCCATCAGCGCCGTCCGCTTCGCCACTCTGCGCAGAAGTATGTTCGAGTGAGTTGAGCCGACCCTCCAGCGCCACCAGGCGCGCGCTCAGGCGGCCGATCAGCTCGTGCGCACGAACCAGCTGCTCGTGCAGCTGATCCGTCGTGTGCTCCGAGAACGAATGCGTCTCTTCGAGCTTCTCTAACCGCTTGTTCACGTCATCCATCGCGCATTCTCCGACCAAATCCGACCACATATTGCCCCAGTTCCTGCTAGTGTGCGCGCGTGAGCAACACTTCGCAAAGTGTATCCCCCCAGCCCGAGCGCGCACCCACCGATCCGGTGCGCAAAGCCGCCCCCCCGGCGCGCGCGATCGTGGGCGGTGTCCTCATGGGCCTCGCCAATCTGGTCCCCGGCATCTCGGGTGGCACCATGCTCCTCGCCGCGGGTGTCTACAACCAATTCATCGAAGCCATCGCCGAGATCACCTCCCTCCGCTTCTCAACGCGATCGATCGTAACCCTCGGGCTGGTCGCGGGTTCGGCCGTTCTCGCCATCGTCCTCTTCGCCGGCCCGGTCAAAGATCTCGTCGTCCACCACCGGTGGATCATGCTTTCCTTATTCATCGGGCTCACGCTCGGCGGCGTGCCGATCGTCTGGCGCATGCTGCGCAAGCCCACGCCGGCCAGTTGGTTAGCCGCAGCGATCGGATTCCTGCTGATGGCCGCACTCGCGGTTGTGCAACAGAAACAACTCGCCGGAACAAGCGCAGACGAATCGAATTTCGTTTTACTCTTGCTGGCCGGGGCCGCCGGCGCGAGCGCGATGATCCTGCCCGGCGTGTCCGGCGGGTACTTATTACTTGTGCTCGGGCAGTACGTGCCGATCCTGTCGTCTATCTCACGAGTGAAAGACGCGGTCGGCGAAAAGGATTTCGGCACTGCTATACAAGAGTGGAACGTGATCGTGCCGGTCGGATTGGGCGTTGTGATCGGCGTGGTTGTTGTGAGTCATGTGCTGCGGTGGTGTTTGCACAAGCACGAGAAAGCAACGCTTGGTGT
>JAJDDG010000099.1 GCA_029260435.1 Phycisphaerales bacterium
CACGCGAGAGCGGCGACACGGGGTGAACTGCTGTTCGCGAGGATTTCGACGCGGGACAGATCGATGACGTCCGTGTTCGCGAGGAGCCACGAACGCAGGAGCACCTCGAATGCTTCGTCACCACCAGCCCAAGAGAGCACGTCGGTGACCTGCTCGGGGGTGATGAGTTGTTCCTGGTAGGCGTGCGCGAGGAGGTCGGCGCGTTCTACGGGGTCGTTGATCGCGGCGACCATCAGCGCGTTGACCACCGGGGGATCGTCGAGCTGTGCGAGCCCGAGGATGCCCTCGCGACGCAGCGCGGGGTTCGCGCTGCCGGCGAGCGCCCCGAACAGCGGGCGCAGTCCCGGGTCGTGCAGCTCGCGGAGCCCGTGGAGCAGCGCGGTTTCGGTTGTCCCGGGAGCGGGATCGATCGCCTGACGCAAGAGTTTGGCGAGATCCTCCGGCACGGCGGCTGCCTGCCACGGTCGGGCGAGGGCAGCAAGACTCACCACCAGGATCAACAGCACGCGGCGCATACCCCAGTGTACTCCTCCCCAGAGACATTCGGGATCTCGTACAGGTGCGGATCAGGAAGAGGTTCGCGCTCCGACCCGGAGACGGGTCAGTGGCTCTGGAGTTCGGCGGGGAATCTATGCGTGCCCGAGCCTGTGACATCCCGGCGAACAATCGCGCACAGATCGGACACGCTCAGCCCGTCCATGTCCGGGCCGCAGGCGCACGGGGCGGCGGCGGCGATCTGCCGCTCGACGCGCTGGCTCGCGGCGATGACGGTTGAGTGGTTCGCTCTTCCCAGAGCGCGGGCGATCTCGGGAAAGCTGTGGGTCGTGAGTTCCCGGGAGAGGTGGGCGGCGAGGGATCGCGCGAGGACGATCCGTTTGTGGCGCCCCTTGCCCAGCACATCCTGTTCGGCGACGCCGATCCGGGTGCAGCACGCGTGGAGGATGGCGTGCAGGCGGATCGGTTGGGTGATGGGTTTGGAATCGGCGTGCGCCAGCGCGGTGCGGACGATGCCCGGATCGATCACTGGGGAACCTGCGGACATGGAGCGCCGGACGAGATCGACGCTTGTGATCGCGCCTTCCAGATCGCGCACCGTCGGGCCGGCCCACTGCTCGAGCAATTCCAGTGCGCGGAGCGTTGCCTCAACGCCGCGCCTGCGGGCGAGTTCGGTGAGGATGCGGAGGCGCGTCTCGCGGAGGGGCTCGTTGACCTCGACGACCATCCCGGAGAGACAGCGGGAGATGAGCCGCTGCTCGAGGCGGTCGATCTGGCGGGGGTGGGCGTCGGTGGCGAGAGCGATGCGGGCACCGGAGTGCTCGAGCACATCAATGGTGTGGAGGAACTCGGATTGTGTGGAGCGTTTGCCGGCGAAGAAGTGGACATCGTCCACACAGATCAGGTCCACGGCGCGGACGCGCCTGCGGAAGGCATCGATCCTATTGGCGCGGAGCGAGGCGACATACTGGTTGGTGAACGCCTCGGCGGTGGTCCACCAGACTTTCGATCCCGGGGCGAGGGCGCGGAATCTGTCGGCGAGCCCGCCGAGCAGGTGGGTCTTGCCGACGCCGCAGGAGCCGTGCACGACCAGCAGGCGGAAGCCGGGGTCTTCGTTGGGGTCGCCCAGACGGTTGGCGGCTTCGTAGGCGAGGCGGTTGCACGGGCCGACGATGAACTCGTCGAGCGCGTGGCGGACGCGGTGTCCACGCCGGGCGCGGCGTTTGGTGTACTGCGATTCGGTGTGGCGCGGCTCGGGTGCAGGGGCGGTTGGTTCCTGCGCCTGTGCCTGCGGGAGGTCAACGAGCCACTCGAGGGTGAGCGCGTCGTTGCCGGTAGCGGCGCGGGCTTCTTCCGTGAGCGCGGGGGCGAACTGTTTGGCGAGCCATTCGGCGTAGAAGGGCGAGGTGACGCGGATCTGGAGGTGTTCTTGCGAGAGGCGGAGCGACGCGCCCGAGGCGAAATAGCGTTCGTAGCGGGTCGGTCCGACCCGCTGGGCGATGCGCTCGCGGAGGCGTGCGCCGGGTGACATGGTGGTGGAGGGGGTTGAGGCGGGCATGGCGGTCAAAGCGTCCTCCGTACAGTGCGGGCAGGCGGAGCCCGCGCGTGTTGCTATATGGAATCCGTTCCTCCCCTGCGACCTCTACCCGCCAGGAACAAAGCGACACCCTCCGCAGCGAGCGCGAGGCGATCATTGCTGTGGTGTACACAGAGATCGCGCCGCGACAACGTATGCCGCGCTGAGCGGGCCGGGCGTGCGCCCGGTGCGTCTTGTTCTGGTCGCCCCCCTTGAAAACACGGATGTCCGTGTCGGGGATACGAGTGGGGTTTGGAGTCGAGCGGTCGTCCGTTGACCAAAGACAAATGTAGCGTGCGCGCGGGGTTCGTCAACGGGTGCAAACAAGCAAGACGGCGAGTTTGGCGCAGAACCCCCGTCAGAACGGGGGATTGTTTTGTAAAGAAAACTTCTTACACGGGTTGTTGTGGTGCGGGGAAGAAAGGTGAACAACCGCGCGAAATGCCTGTGAAATGCGGGCGCTGCGCGGTTTTCCACTGTTCAGTCACGGAGCACGCGCACGAGCGCGGTCCGGCGCGCAAAGCAGTTGAACCCGAGCGCGTCGTAGAGTTTCAATGCAGGGGTGTTGCATGCATCTACGGCGCACGCGAAGGTCTTCTCGCCCCGCTTGCGCATGGTCTGTTCGCCTAGTTCGAGCAACGCCCTTGCGATCCCTCGCCCGCGGCACTCTGGCGCGATGCCGATATAGACCAGTTCGAGCGTGCCCTGGTCCGGGCACGGTGTCAGCAGCAGCGCACCCACCGCAGATCTTGTGGCGGTGTCCAGGATGATCCACCACCACTCGGGGTCGAACCGACCTGTTGCCTTGTGGCTCGCTATGACATCTTCGATCGGGCGGAGTTCACTCAGCCCGGGGCAGTCGAGCGTGCCTTCGTACGAGGCGGTGAGTGCTTCGGCGAGTTGGGAGTCGGTAGCGCTGGTCATCGGAAGGAGTTCGACACCCATCTTGCCCCAATCGATTGGTGGTGCGCCATCGGCATCCTCGCTCGGTTGTGGTGTGAGACGTTTGCGGAGGTACTTCAGCACCGCCAGCTCGTGGAACCCGCCAGCGACAAACGCCCTGTGGGCGAGGTGCTCCCCCGGATTGATCAGCGCCTGAGCCAAGCCGCCCGATTCCACCGATTTGCACGCGGCGTCGATGACCGAGCCGAGCTCGTCCGCTTCGGGGTCATCCGTTGGGGAAGATGTAAAGAGCATCCATGTGCGCCCCGCACCCTCCACCACCCACGCCACTCCCCCAACCCCCCCCACCCCATTCCCAGATGGGTTTGATGTGGAAACGGGTTCTCGGACGGCGGCCCAGAGGTGATCGAAGTTGAACTCTTGCTCGCTGGCAGACGCGAGAAGGGCTCTGGCATCCCGCGATGAGCGGGCACCGGTTGATCCCGGGGATTGCACGAGGCGGAGGGCTGCTGCCACACGGAGCTTCTCGGTGACCCTGACGATGGCGGTCGTCTGTGGGTGCGGCTCGTGGTGCGGTGAGGCGGGCAAGGGGGGATCTCCGGTTCGATGGAAGGGGACATGAATCAGAGCAACCCGGCGGGCGGGCGGCCCGTATCCCCTTGAGGGACTAGACTACCGCCAAGCGGACGCGAACCCGATATCGCCCGCCCCGAATACCCGAACCCGGAGCCGAACTGATGCGTGTGATGCTCGCACTGCTGGTGATAACCGCCGCCCTGTTTGCCATGATTTCCACCGCATTCGGTGCACCCGAGCCCGAGGTGATCCCTCGGCGCTGGCAACTGAATGCCGAGGTGGATGACCTCCGCGTTGTGACGGTGGAAGTGCCGGATTTGGGGCCTCAGGCGTATTACTACCTGACGTACACCGTGACGAACAACTCGGGCGAGGACGTGCAGTTCTACCCCTCGTTCACCCTCGCGACGGATGACGGGAAGATCATCAAATCCAACCGTGGTGTGCCGAAATACGCGAAGGATGAGCTGCTGCGTCAGGCCGGGCGGGGGCGGATCGAACTGCTCTCCGAGCTTGATGCCCAGGGGCTGCTGCTGCAGGGCAAGGAGAACGCGAGAGAATCGATCGTGATCTGGCCCTGCTTGAAGCTCACGGTCAACGAGGTGAAGGTCTTCCTCGGCGGGTTCTCTGGAGAGACGCGCGCGGTGACCCGCCCCGACAACGGCGAAACCCAGATCCTTCGCAAGGAACTCATGCTCACCCACGAGGTGCTGGGGGCGATTGATCCCGCTACCCGCCTCCCGCTGAAGCGGACACAGACCCGCTGGACGCTCCGGTAGGGATTCCGTACACTGCCCGGCCCGATTCCCCCCCCACGGTGGGTTTTCGGCGTATCGATACGCGAACGCAAGACCTCAGAGGATCCCGCAATGGCGCATAAAAAAGGCCAAGGTTCGTCCAAGAACGGGCGTGACTCGAACCCGCAATACCTCGGTGTGAAGCTGTACGGCGGCGAGATCGCCAACGCTGGCTCGATCATCGTGCGTCAGAACGGCACCAAGTGGCAGCCCGGCTTCATGGTCGGTCGCGGCAAGGACGACACCCTCTTCGCGCTGTGCGCGGGCACGGTGACGTGGAAGAAGCGGAAGGTACACGTGATGCCGGCGGATAAGGACACCCCGGTGCCCTTCTACCTGCAGCCAGCGTAAGCCAGCCCCACATCTTGATTCATCCCCAGCGCCCGCACCTGCGGGCGTTGTTTGTTTCAGGGATCGGCGTCTAGCCGGACCATCAGGGCGCTCGCCACGCCGTCGGCGTGGAGGAAACCGGAGTTTGTAAGACGCAGGGCATCGGAGGAGCGTTCGACGAACCCGAGCCCGATCTGGCGCTCGATCTCCTGCTCGATTGGCTCACGCACACCGAGCGATTCGGCACGATCGAGCAATTCGCTCATCGGGATCCCCTCGCGGATACGCACACCCAGCATGATGCGCTCGGCGAGAGACCGGCGCGGATCGGGCGGCTCGTGGTCCACGATCTCCGACCACCCCCGCACCCGCTCGGGCGTTGGCGGTGGATTGACCGACTTCATCCAATCTGACAGTCGCGGCACGTTCTTCCACAGGTGACCCGCCATGTGCCCGCTCGCGGAAGGACCGGCGGCGAGCCAGTTGTGCTGGCGCCAGTACGCGAGGTTGTGCTCGCACTCGGCGCCGGGTCTGGCGAAGTTCGAGACCTCGTAGCGTTCGAGACCGGCTCGGGCGAGACGGTCGATAGTCAGCTCGTACATCGCGGCTTCGGTGTCTTCGTCTACCGCCTGGAAATCGCCCCGCTCGAGGCGTTTGGTGATCGCGGTGTTGGGCTCGTACGTGAGGGCGTAGCAGCTCGCGTGGTCGATCAGCCCCTCGCTCGCGAAGGTGCAGAGGACATCCAGATCACCCTCCCACATCTCGATCGTCTGCCCGGGGATCGCGAAGATCAGATCAATGCTCGCGCGATGGATACCCGCATCCCGCGCGAGTTCGAGCGCGCGATGCACAGAGGGCGGCTCGTGCCAGCGCTCGAGCGCCTTGAGCATCACCGGGTCGAAGGACTGCGCACCAATACTGATCCGGTTCACCCCCCCCACCCCCCCCACGCCCCCCCTGGTCAACACATCGAACAGCTCGGGCGTTGCGGTCTCGGGGTTGCACTCGACGCTCATCTCCCGGTTGGGCACCTGAGCGAGCGGGAACAGGCGGTCGAGGGTGACAAGCAAGCGTTCCCAGAGCGGGACGGCGAGCAGGGTCGGGGTGCCGCCGCCGACGAAAATGGTCTTGAGCCCGGCGTCTGGATCCGCCCAGGGGGCGATCGTTGCCAGCTCCGTTTCGAGGGCGTCGAGGAACGCCCCCTGCTGGTCCCGGGAATCGACAAAGCTGTAGAAATCGCAGTAGTGACACTTGTGGAAGCAGAAGGGGACGTGGATATAGAGGAATCGGGCGGTGGTCCCATCGGGGAGGGCGGAAAAAACAGGATCTAAACCCTGGTATTGCCCGTCTATAGTGATAGAGATATTCTGTTCCATAGGGAGATGCCTGGGCGGGAAGGCGGCGCGGTCACCCGACCGCGGTCTGCTCTTCCATCCTACACCCTTGGTTTGATGCATCCCCCTGCTCTCTCGTTTGAGGGGAAGGAAGGCCTGCCGGTGAATGTTGAACTCGTCGTCTTTCGTTCGGACGGATCACAGCGTCAGATCGCGCTCAAAGCCGGGCGGTACCTGATCGGGCGCACCGACGAGGCCACGCTCCGGATCCCGTTGCCGACTGTTTCACGCAGGCATTGCGAGTTTGTCATCGACGACTCGACTGTTCAGGTGCGAGACCTCGGGTCGAGCAACGGCACGTTCCGCAACCATGAGCGGATCCAGCAATCGGAGTTTGCTGCGGGTGACATCATCGGGATCGGCGATTTCCTGGCTGTGCTGCGGATAGACGGCGTGCCGATGGAGGTCTCCCGCCCGGAGGCTCCCGTGGAAGAGTCGCCCAACATGGACGACACGCCCGCGCACGCCACGGCTCCGACGGAACGCACGCCCCTCCCGCAAGAGGATTCGGTCGAGGACATCGACGCGGATCTGGACGCGACCGTCGCCAAGAAGGGGATGGGCAGCCTGCTCGCGGGGTCGGACGACGGCGAGAGCTCGATCTTTGATTTCGACTTTGATTTCGAGGACGACGACAACCCGCAGCTCTAGCGGTGAGTAGCGGGTTAGGCCGCGGTGCCTGACTCGGGGTTCGTCTCGTCCACCGGGGTCTCGGTGCCGCTCTGGGCATCGCGCTTGAGGGGCACACGGATACTCGACCCACACGCTTTACAGCGCACCAGTCGCCCGCGCGATTCGGGCGGAACCGCAAGCACAGCACGGCACTTGAGATTCGGACACATCAAGCGGATCACACCGCTACGGCTGGCCATCTTCGTATCCTCCGTGGATACCTCCTTATCGAGCCTGACGCGTCTTGTCTTGAGGCAGACCGACATACCGAGGGCTCGCCGCAGTGGTCCGCGTTTGTTATCTCGCATTATCCACCCGTTGGCGTCCCTCGCCCTCGGTACACTCCGCGTGCGATGACCAAAATATCTTCGATCCAGGACACCGAGATCCTCCGCCCGGTCTCGAGCGGGCGCTCGACGACGACCGCGGTGGTCGGGCTGCAATGGGGCGACGAGGGTAAGGGCAAACTGGTCGATATCCTCGCCCCGCACCACAGCGCGGTCGTGCGGTTCAACGGCGGGGCGAACGCCGGGCACTCGCTCGTCGTGCACGGCGAACGGATGGCGTTCCACCTCGTGCCTTGCGGTGTGCTGCACCCGGGGGTGCGACCGGTGCTCGCCAACGGCGTGGTGATCGATCCGGACAAGCTCATCGAGGAGTTGGACATCCTTGCGGAGCGCGGGATCGATACCGGTACGCTCGCGATCTCGGATCGGGCGCAGATCGTGATGCCCTACCACAAGCAGGAGGACGCGCTGCGCGAGCGGCTGCTTTCATCCGACGGCGACACGGCGGCGATCGGCACTACTGGGCGCGGCATCGGGCCCGCGTACGCGGAGAAGGCGGCGAGGGCGACCGCGGTGCGAGCGGGGGATCTGGTGCGCCCGGATGTATTGCGGGACCGTGTGAACAAAGCCTGCCTCATGAAACATTCTATGTTCGATGCTGGCGGGCTCGATGCACTTGATGCGGGCGCGCTCATCGACAAGGCGCTGGCGTGGGGGGAACGTCTTGGCGCGCACATCTGCGATACCTCCGCCCTTCTCAATGCCATGCTCGGATCGGGCAACCCGGTGCTCTTTGAGGGTGCTAACGCCACGCTGCTCGATGTCGATCACGGCACCTTCCCATTTGTGACATCGTCGAACGCCAGCGCGATGGGTATCCCCGCGGGAGCGGGCGTCGCGCCGCGCCACATCTCGAACGTGATCGGGGTAGTGAAGGCGTATTGCACGCGTGTCGGCGGGGGCCCGTTCCCGAGCGAACTGCACGATAAGACCGGGGGTCTGATCCGCGAACGCGGGCGCGAGTACGGCACCACCACCGGGCGCCCGCGCCGGTGCGGGTGGCTCGATCTGGTCGCGTTGCGGTACGCGGTCGTGCTCAACGGCGTGGACCGTATCGCGCTCACGCTACTCGATGTGCTCTCCGGGTTTGACGAGTTGCAGGTTTGCACCGCGTACAAGCTCGATGGCAAGTTGCTCGATCACATGCCGAGCGATGCGGATGATCTATCGCGCGTCGAGGCGGTGTACGCGCCCATGACGGGATTCGACGGTGATCTTTCTGGGGTTCGCTCCCGCGCCGATCTACCAAGCGAAGCGCAGCGGTACATCGCGTTCATCGAGGAACACGCGGGTGTGCCGGTGGATTTCATAGGGGTCGGGGCGGACCGTGAGCAGTCGATCCTGTCCTGATCAGGCGGATGCGAGATCGCTTTTCGCGCTCTGGAGTCTGGAATAGACGTAGCCGTGCTGGTGCGGGTGTGCCTCGTGCGTGATGATCTCGAGCGCCGCGCGGTAGTACTCGCACGCGCTGGTGAGCGAGGTGCGTTTGTTGTGCCCGGGTCCGACGAGACGGATCCACGCGTTGCCCAGATTGCACTGCGTCTTGGCCCACTCCAACGGGCTCGCACCGCGCGTGCGCACTTCCAGCGCCCGCTCGAAACAGGCGATCGCCTCGCGCACGGTGGAGGAGACGTCCCCTTCGCGGAGCAGCAGCAGCGCGCTGCCCAGGTTGTTCTGGGTGGACGCCCAATCGTGCGGGCTGGTGCCCCGGGTGCGGACCTCCAACGCCGACTTGTAGCAGGAGATGGATCGGCGGAGGTTGCGCTCGCGCTCCGGGCCTTCGGCGGGCAGCAGCGCCCATGCGTTGCCCAGGTTGTTCTGCGTCGCGGCCCATTCGTTGCGCTTGTCCAGTGTGGACCAGACGCGCAGCGCGGCAGAATGGCAATCGATCGCGCGCCGGATGTGCTCGCTCGTCTCGCCGACGCCGAACTGCACCCACGCGTTGCCAAGGTTGTTCTGGAGCGTGGCCCACCCGGTGGGGGAGGTGCGCTCGTCGTGGACGCTCAGCGCCGCCTGGAAGTAGTCGATCGCGCGGCGCAGGTTCACCTCGCGGACTCCGCCGGGCAGGCGTTCCCACGCGTGCCCGAGGTTGTTCTGGACCGCCGCCCAGCGTTCTGAGTCGTTCTCGCGCGTCCAGATCTCGCCCGCGCGGGTGAAGCAGGTGATCGCGCGTTGGAGGTTTTCCTGACGGTTTCCCGTGGGGAGTCCCTGCCACGCGGTGCCCAGGTGCAGGTGTACATCCGCCCACCACTGCGCGTCCGTCTCGCGTTTGATGACACCGAGCGATTCCTCGAATAACTCGATGCAGATGCGAACGTTGCTGTCCCGGTCGCCCGCGGGCTGGTGCAGTCGCGCAAACGCGAGCATCGCGCCGACCTGCGCCCACCCCGACGATCCATGCTCGTGTGCACGGCGCGCTTCCGTGAGCAGGTTGATCGCCTCGCTGACGCGTTGCTCGTACGACCCCTTGTGCGCATGCAGAAGCGACATGGCGAGCCCGATACTCCCGTCGGGCGTTGCGCCGATCTGCTCGCGGGTGAGGCGGTAGGCCTCGACAGCAGCGTCGTAATCGCGCCCGAAGTAATACCGTTCGGCGCGGAGCGCATCGATCTGGGGGTCGTTGAACCGCTTGCGCATGTCGTTGAGCAGCGCGTCCGCCTTATCGAAGTCGAGGCGTACGACGGCGGCTACGGCGTTCTGATACGGGTCTTGCGCGGCGTCAAGCTGTTCGATGTGCGACGTGATCTCCTGCGGCAGCGATGGATGCTGCAACGGCTCGGAGAGATGTTTGAGCGCAAACCACTCGCAGAACACGGCGTCCGCGTCAGGCGAATGAATATCCAGTCCGCCCGCTCCGGTCTGCCGCGGGGTTGTACCTCCGCCATGATTTGACGCACCGCTGGCGTTTGCCTTGTCAACGTTTGCGCCGAGCCCGGCGAGTTCGTCGTCGGTCATGTCCGGGAGCGGGCCGTCGAGCCACGCGAGGTACGATTCCAGACGGTGTCTCAACTCCGAGCCGTTCGCGCTGACATAACGAGTGACCGCGATGAGCACGGGCGGGTGGCGGCGCATCGCTGATTCCACTCGCATGCCAACGACACCCATCACCTCGGCCCACGACTGCACCTTCGCCTGCGACACCTGTCGGTGGCGGCGTCGGCGATCGCCGAGCGCTTCGATCGCGTGACGCATCGTGCCGTATCGCCGCACGAGCCGCTTGAGGTATGCGTTCACCTGTTCGAGTTCCGCCTCGCTGGCGTGCGCGTGGAGGCTGATCGAGCGGGCCATGAGTTCGATCAGCTCGGGCACGACCTCGAGCCCGTCCCTGGTCGTGTTCGTCTGCCCTTCGTATGTTCTGATCGCCCCCGCGCTGATGCTGCCGAGTGTGGTCACGAGGAGGCTGACGGTGCGAGCAGAAGCCATAAACCGAGTATACCCCGCGGCGGGCTCTGCCCCTACAACGCTCTTTCCGGCGAAGAACCTTCCGGGAATCACCCGCTCAGAAACCGGCTTCGTCCATCCAGATGCTCGCGCGCGACTCCAGCGCCGCGGCGATCCCGATGAGGCTCTCAAGGCTGGGCAGGTGGGCACCGCGCTCGATGCTCGAGAGCTGACTCACACTCACCGAGGATCGCTCGCTCAGTTCCTTGAGTGTCCACCCCTTGCCGATTCGAGCCAGGCGGACGCGCCGCCCCAACTCGCTGCGGAACCGGTCTTGGGGAGAGCCACCCAAACCGAACGCGATCGCGGCCTGCGCGAGGACACCGCGCAGCTCGTCGAGCGAGAACGGCTTGGACAAGTAATCGAAGACATCCAGCTTGAATGTCTCGCGCATCGTCTCGAGCGATGGGTACCCGGTCACGATCACGACGCAGAGCTTCGGCCAGCGCTCGCGGATCTCCGCGAGCACCTCGTCGCCCGAGCGTTTGCCCATCTTCATATCGAGCAGCACAAGGTCCGGCATCTTCTGTTCGATATTCTGGAAGAACACGCCCGGCGCACCCACGACGCGCACATCGTGCCCCTCTGTGCGCAGCGCCTCGAATAGGTATTCGCGGAAGTCCGCGTCGTCGTCCAGCGCCACGATGCTCAGCGGCGGGGGCGGATTTGATTGCCCGGGTTGTTGATCAGCTTCGTTCATGTCGCTCGTACGTCTCCGGTTGCGATCAGTCGAGAGCCTTCTTTTCCAACGCTCGCACACTCCCCGATCGGTACCACCAGTTCGAAGACGGCGCCCTCGTCCGGTGCCGATGAGTTGCGCGCGAACAGCATCCCGCCGTGCTCGCGGACGATCCCCTCGCTCACCGCGAGCCCGAGCCCGGAGCCCCGTGCATCGAGGCGCGTCGTCGCGAAGGGTTCGAAAACCCGCGCCAGCGTTCCGGGATCGATGCCCGGGCCCGAGTCTGTCACGGTCACACTCACCCAAAACCCGCCGTCGCGCTGCTCATGCTCGGCGCGGACCACGATCCACCCCCCACCACTCGTTCCCCCCACTCCACCGATCGCGTCCACCGCATTGCGCAGCAGGTTGACGAACACCTGTGTGAACCGGTCGGCGTCGCCCGTTGCAACGATCGAGGGATCGATCTTGTTGCGCAGATCGATGCCCGAGGCCTCGCGGTCCAGGCTCACGAGCGTCCACGCTTCCTGTACCACTGCGCGCATCTCGACAGTATCCGTCGAGTGGGGGCGTGCGCGGGCGAAGTCCAGCAGGCTGTCGCTCAGCCGTTCGAGACGCCCGATCACCCGGCGCATCAGCGCGATGCGATCGCGGGGCTGCTCGTCGCACGGGTCCACGCCCTCGGCGAGCTGCTCGGTGCTGCCCTTGAGCACCGCGAGCGGCGTGTTCAGCTCGTGCGCGATCCCGACGCTCATCATCCCCAGGCTCGCCAGACGGTCCTGGTCCGCGAGATTACGGCGGGCCGTCTCGAGCAGGTAGTTCTTCTTTTTCAGTTCCGCAGCAGATTGCTCCACCCGGTTGAGCAACCCCGCGAGTCTGTGTTCCTGATCGCGCAGCTCGAGGATCGAGCGGTTGCGCGAACGCATGATGTCGCCCAACTCGTCGCTCGGGATGTCGTGCTCGGGGATCAACTCCTGCTCGCGCTTCCCATCGCGGATCGCCTCGTCGGCGCGGCGCAGGCGGTCGATCGGCAGGTACACATGGCTCGGCAGCACAAAGAGCTCCAGGAACACCGCGATCACGCCATACACCCCGAGAATCGACAGCGTCAGCGCGACATACAGCCGGTGCACCGCCGCTTTTGCGAGCGGGGATGCACCCACCGCAACGACCGGGGTCTCGCGCTGGGCATCCCATGCCGCAGCGAATGGCGATCCGTCGTTCGTTTCTCCGGTCGTCACATCACCTGATTCGAGAGCGCCGAGCGTGAACCGGGTCAGCCCCACTCGCTCCTCTGCTTCTGTGCCCTCGATGAATACTAATCCTTCCACATCCGCATCGACCGCTTTCTGCGGCGATTCAAGGTATAGATTCACCGCGAGCACGCACTCCCTGCGTTCCGCCTGAGAAACGAGCTGCTTGATCGGGTACCGCAGCACGATCAGCAGCACGATCGCCAGCACGCAAGAGAACGCGGTGTGCAGCAGGAACAGCTTGGAACGGATGCGCGTCGCCGAGCGCAGCGCCCGGCGGATCGCCGTCCCTCGGCGCAGCGCCACCCTCCACCCTCGGAGGCGTCTGCGGGGGTTCACGGCATGAGCTCCGTCGCGCTACCGGGCACCCCGTGACCGCTCCCGGACTCCTTCTGCTTCTGCGCGTCGAGCATCCCCAGCCCGAACCACACCAGCACCCCCATGATGGAGAGCAACACCGCGATCTGGATGAGTGTGACGATCCGCTTACGCACCGAGATCGCGGCGTGCAGACGCTGCGCCTCGGCGATCGCGTCGCCGGATGAAATCGTCCCCACATACCCCGCCCACGCATTGCTCGCGCTGTGCATGTCCGTGCCAAGCGACGCCATCAGCCCGCCCTCGCCCGCTTCGCAGTACCGATCGACCACCTCCCGGGTACACCCCAACCCTCGCGCGATCCCGAGTGTGTCCAGCCCGATCAGCTCGCGCAACACCCACACCTCCCGCGCCGACGGATCGAGCTCGCGCAGCGCGCCCCGCATACGGCGCGCCTCGTCGGTCAGCCCGTCGGTGTGGGTCGGCATGCGCCCGCCGCCGAACCCGCCGTTGCCCGCCATCCACTCCCGCGCCTTGACCGCGGTGAGCCGCACCACCCGCGACTCGCCCAGACGCAGGACATCCGTATTCGTGCGCCACGCCCCCGCGAGCACCCAGCTCGCCCCCGCCGGGCTCCCGGTCAGGGCGAGCCCTTTGCGCCAGATCTGACGTTCGATGCGTTCACGCTCATCCATTGTTCAGCATCCTATCCACACCCCACAGCCCACGCGCCCATCCCTCCCGCTCTTCACACCGCGCGATCCCGGCGCGTTACCCTCTCTCACCTATCCAACCCACGATCGATTTCAAGGAGCAGACGATGCCCGCGACACGCACAGAGAAGGACACCATGGGCACCATGAGCGTGCCCGCCGACGCGCTGTACGGCGCCTCGACCCAACGCGCCGTCGAGAATTTTCCAATCTCCGGGCGTCCGGTGCCGTTTGATATCGTCCGCGCCTACGGGCACCTCAAGGGCGCGTGCGCCACGGTCAATCAGGAACTCAAGCTCCTCGACGCGAAGCGCGCCGGTGCGATCAAGAAAGCCTGCAAGCAGATCGTGGATGGCTTGCCCGACCACGACGGGTGGGCTCGTCACTTCCCGATCGATGTTTTTCAGACCGGCTCGGGCACATCGACCAACATGAACGCCAACGAGGTTGTCGCGAACCTCGTCTGCCTCGCGAAGGGGGCACCGATCGGCTCGTCGAAGGATGCGGACTACCTGAGCAAAGGGGGCGTCCACCCCAACGACCATGTCAACATGGGGCAATCGTCGAACGACACCTTCCCCACCGCGATGCACCTCGCCGCAGCCTGCGCGATCCATAGCGAGCTTCTGCCCGCGCTAGATCGCATCGCCACCTCGCTCGAATCGAAAGCGAAGGAGTGGGACAAGGTCGTCAAAATCGGACGCACCCATATCCAGGACGCCACCCCGATCCGGCTCGGTCAGGAGTTCTCCGGGTACGCCCGCCAGATGCGTCTCGCTATCGACCGCGCCACCCGCGCGCTCGACGCGCTCACCGAACTCCCGCTCGGCGGCACCGCCGTCGGCACGGGGCTGAATACCCCAAATGGTTTCGGCAAGCGCGTCGCCGAAGAGCTCACGAAAACACTTGCGGGCAAGGACGGACACCCGAGGTTCAAGGAAGCGAAGAACCACTTCGAGGCGCAGCACGCCAAGGACGCGTTCGTCGAGGTTTCCGGGCATCTCAAAACGATCGCGATCTCGCTCTCCAAGATCGCCTCGGATATCCGTCTCATGGGGTGCGGCCCGCGCTGCGGCATCGGAGAACTCAAGCTCGCGCCCGTCCAGCCCGGCTCCTCGATCATGCCGGGCAAGGTGAACCCTGTTATCTGCGAGATGATGGTGCAGGTGTCCTGCCAGGTCGTCGGCAACGACGCCGCGATCACGATGGGCAACACAGGGGGCGTCGGCTCCATCCTCGATCTGAACGTCGCGATGCCGATGATCGCGACCAACCTCCTCGACTCCGTGCACCTGCTCGCCAACGCCAGCAATACATTCACCGCCAAACTCCTCGACGGGCTCGAAGCCGACGAGGCACGCTGCGACGAGCTCATCGAGGGCTCGCTCGCAATGGTGACGAGCCTCGTGCCCGTCATCGGGTACGACAAATCCGCCGCGATCGCCAAGCAGGCCTTCGCCGAGGGACGCACCGTCCGTGAGTTGTGCATCGAGCAGGGCGTTTTGCCCGCAAACGAACTCAAGAAACTGCTCGATCCGGCGAAGATGACCCGGGGCGGCTAACCCCCCCACCACCACGCCACCTCCAGCCCATAATTCTCCCGCGGTTGATGCCGAAATCGAAGCAATACCGCCCGCGGTGCGCCGTTGTGCTGGTGTTCGCAGATCCACCCGCCCGCCGCTGAATCGTGTCTTGGCGGCATGCAAAGCAACGGAGTATCCCGATGAACCCAACCCCACTGATCGTTGCCTCATTCGTTTTCGGAGTGGCATCGTTCGCAACCGCCCAGCCCGAAGACCACCCGAGGCGAGAACTCCCCCAAGAACTCCTCGAGCAGTTCGACATCGATCTCGACGGCAAACTCTCAAAGGATGAACGTAGCCTGATGCGAGAAGAGTCCAAGCTGCGCGCCGAGACGTACAAACTCAAAATGCTCACGCGGTTCGACGCCAACGCCGATGGGCAACTCGACCGCGAAGAACGCCAGCTCGCCCGCGAAACCGTGCAGAGCGAGATGCTCGAGAAGTACGACGCGAACGATGACGGCGAGCTCTCCCGCGACGAGCGCAAAGCCGCAGCGAAAGCCGAAGACCTTCCGCCCCGCCACATGATGCGCCCGGAAGGACGGCGCGGGCAACGGGGCGAGCGCGGCGAACGTGGTGCGCGTGGTACGCAGGGCGAACACGGCGAACGCCTCGGGCACTTCGGCGACGAGATGACCCCCGCCGGCCCACCCAGTGAATCGTGCCTCAACGGCGAGTGCCCCAAGGGCGAGAAGGGCGCGAGAGGGCAGCGCGGGCCTCGTGGCAAGCGGGGCGAGCGGGGAACACGCGGGGCGCGCCGCGGCAAGGCGGGGCACCGCTTCCGCATGGACCCCGAGCAGATGCAGCGGTTCGATACGGACGGCGACGGGCAGATTTCTCCCGAAGAAAAAGCGGCCGCTCGCAAGCAGTTCACCGAACGCAAACGCGCCGACAGAACACAGCGACGCGTCTCGAACACCATCGACGCGAACAACGACGGGCTCATCGACCCAGACGAATTGGCTGGCGCGCTCGAGATGATCCGCCTCGGCGACCAATCGATGGACCTGAACCGCGACGGCACCGTGGACGACAAGGACACGCTGCTGCTCATCGAGAAAGCGATCGCGCCGAAGCCCGAGTCAATCCACAATCCCTGATCGCAGCATCCTCCTCCCGGTCTTCCCGAGCGGGAGCAACAATAAACAGGCGGCACCGCGCAAGGTTGTGCGGCGCCGCCTGTTTTATTTCCGCAGAGCCCGACCGTCGGGCGCGCGGTCTGCGTACGTTGTCTTGCTCTCAGGCGCTACCGGCAATACCGGTACTCGGTGTATTCCTCGTACTCGTAGTACGTCCTGCGCGGCGCACGGTGCCGATACTCGCGGTGCTCGTAGGCGTCGTACCCCCGATCGCGGTCGTACCCGCGGTAGTATTGGTTCTGGGCGTTGCGTTCGTTCTGATCGCCGACGACAGCGCCCACGCCGCCACCGATCGCCGCGCCGATCGCCGCACCCGCGCCGGGATCGCCAACCGTCGAGCCGATGATCAGCCCGGAGATCGCGCCGAGCCCTGCTCCAGAGATCAACCCCTCGCCCGCGTTGGAACACCCGCTCGCGCCGAGCCCCGCAAACGCGAGCACCGCGCCCGCCGCCAATGCGCGTCCGAGCGGACGCCGATTCCGTGTTATCTGTGTCGAAGTCATGGTGTGCACTCCCGAATCCCGCCCCCGGCATGGGGGCTCTGCAGGTGCAGCGCAATCGCCCCTCCTGCGGTTCAATGTTCCATGAAAAAACCCCTCTCGGAGGGGTTCTGTAATGATTATTTATGTAATGAGGTGTGTGGAGGGGGAGGGGGGGGAGCGGGGGTCAGGTACCGAGGCGGAAGAGGACGTACGAGATATCGTTGACGTCCACAACACTATCGCCGTTCGCATCGGCGGGGTGGACCCCCTCGCCGAGTGCTTTGAGCACGCTCGTCAGATCGCCCACGTCAACCGACCCGTTGTCATTCACATCGCCGGGCCTGGACGCCGCGATCGTCATGGTCTGGTTCGCGATGACATTCGTGCGGATCGTGACAGTCCCGTTGGGCCACCGGATGAAAATCTGATCGATCGTTGTTGCCGCGTCGAGCCCGAAGTGGACCGACTGCTCGCTGACCGCGAGGTACGAGGGCGAGGCGTGCATCATCCCGACCTGCGTCTGAGCGCCAACTGTCACCTCGACGCGAGCCCCGAACCCGTCGGGCGCGAGCAGGTTGTTCTGATCCGTGTCGAGCAACAGGCGGATCCAGTTTGTGTTTTCCTGCCCCGCCACTTTGCTCTCGTACAACGTAATCCGTCCGCCGAACGAGAGCATCACGAGATCCTGGTCGCCGTCGTTGTCGTAATCGATCCGGAGGATGCCGCGCCCGAGTTCCGTGTCGTTGACCCCGCAAGCGATGCCGACCTCCTCGAACGCGCCGCCGCCGAGGCTCTTGTACACGTACGAACGATCGCCGATCCACTCGGTGACGTCGAACCCGTTGGGCTCGTTCCACCCGTTGGTCTCGAAGATGTCCACCCGCCCGTCGTGATCAATATCCACGGGGACCACGCCCCAGCCCCACCCGCCGTCGTTCACACCCGCCGCGACAGACACCTCGGAATACTCGTGGTTGCCGTCGTTCAGGTACAGCATATTCCCCGTACCGGGCGTGCGATCAGCCCACAGCGGAACCTCCGAGTGATCCCAGTCCGAATGCACAGAAGTGACATACCAGTCCAGATCACCGTCGCCGTCGAAGTCGGCGATCGCGTGCCCCATGCCGTTGTCATCGACACCGGTGCCGTTCGCCTGATCTGTATCGGTGAACGTCCCGTCACCGTTGTTAATGAAATAATGGCTCGTCTTGAAATCCGCCGTCAGCAGCAGTTCGGGGTACCCATCGCCGTCCATATCGACGAACGCCGGGGAGAAGGCCCGGATCTGCGGGACATCGAGCTGCGCCTGCGCAGTCACGTTCGTGAACGTCCCGTCGCCGTTGTTGCGGTACAGGCGGTTGTGGTCGTTGTTAGCCCACCAACCCGTCACATAGAGATCGAGGTCGCCATCGAGGTCGTAATCGCCGAACGTCGAGCCGAACCCGTCGGGCACGAACGTTGTCGTTCGGTTCACGCCAGCCTGCACCGCGACATCAGTAAACGTGCCGTCCCCGTTGTTCCGGTACAGACGATGCATCCCCTGCGAGGGCGAACCGGTGATATCCCCGAGGCTCGATATGTACATATCGAGCCAACCGTTGTTATCGAAATCGCCGACGCTGGCGCCGATCCCCATGTGCGACCAATCGATGCCCCACGCGCCAGCCGCGTCGGAAAACGTGCCGTCGTGGTTATTGATAAACAGCTTGTCCGCCTGATCCCCACCGCCCAGATAGAAGATGTCCTGCCACCCGTCGTTGTTGAAATCACCGACCGCCCCGCCGCCGCTCATCATCGCGAAACCATGTTTGCTGAGGTACGTCGAAGACTGGTGCGATACGATCGATCCCAGCGCCTGCTGGGTGACATCCACAAACTCGGGTGTCCCTGCGCCGAACGCCGACCCGCTCAACACCGCGACACCGACCGCCGCACAAACTCTCTCAATCTTCATCCCGGGTTCCTCCAGCATCGCTATCGCGACCGATATCCTCCACGCAGACCGATCCAGCGAGCTACCAAAGTCTACACCCGTTATCCGCCCGGCCCCCTACAAACTCACCTATTCCGAGTCACTCTGCACCGATCAGCCCCTTAAATCTTCCTATTTTCCCACCCCGGACACCCCGCCGCAGATTTATTGCCCCAGCCTAAATAACACATACGAGATGTCGTTGACATCCACACGCCCGTCGCCATTCGTGTCGGCCTCGTGCTCGCCCCCGCCGAGGTGCTTGAGCACCGTCGAGATATCGTTCACGTCCACCGCCCCCGAATCATCCGCGTCCCCTGCTTTCCGGGGTGAAATGATCAACTGCTGATCCGCGCTCAACGCAGTATGCACCTGTGTCCGACCGTCCGCCCACTTCACACGCAACACATCGATCATACTTGCTGTGCCAAACCCGAAATGCACGCTCAGTTCGCTCTGCGCCAGGTAGCTCGCCCCACCCGTGAGCGTGCGCATGTGTGTCCGTGCGCCCACCACCGCTTCGACCCGCGTGCCGTACCCGTCGGGCGCGAGCGTCGCCTCCCCACCAGAATCAAACATGATGCGCAACCAGTGCACACCCGCAGCCCCCCGCGTGGCAGGGGTGATCAGATCGTTCCGGAAATACTTGAGCGGCCCACCCGTCGAAATCACGATCATGTCCTGATCGCCATCGTTATCCGCGTCGAACCGGATCAACCCGCGTCCGTACGCGGTGTGGTTAAACCCGCACTCGGCGCTCACCTCCGCGAACGTCCCATCCCCGTTGGAGCGGAAGACATACGACCGCTCGCCGATCCACTCCTGCTGCGTGGCCTGGTTGGTCCCGAACCAACCATTCGTCTCGATCAGATCCTCGTGCCCGTCGTGATCGAAATCCACACCGACCGTGCCCCATCCCCACCCGCCATCATTCACACCCGCCCCGATCGAGACCTCGGTGTACTGATGATTACCGTCGTTGAGATACAGCATGTTCCCCGTGCCCGGCACGTCCGACCACGGGAATTCGTCGGTCAGAATACTCGTCACGTACCAGTCCAGATCACCGTCGCCATCGACATCCGCGAGCGTGTGCCCCATCCCGTTGTCATCGACGCATGTCCCGTTTGTACCGTGTTCACCCGTGAACGTCCCGTCCCCGTTGTTCACCCAGTACCGGCTCTGATGGAAATCGCCGGCGATCAGGATCTCCGGGTACAGGTCGCCGTCCATGTCCGCAAAAACAGGCGAAAACCCGCGGGCACCGAGATCCCAGAGCCCCGCATCGACAGTCGCGTCCGTGAATGTCCCGTCACCGTTGTTCTCGAAGAGCTTGTTGCCGAGCCCGGTAATCGTCCACCCGCAGACGAACAGGTCCAGGTCGCCGTCCAGGTCGTAATCGCCCCACGCGGAGCCGAACCCGTCAGGGTGTACCACGGATGTGGTCCGCACACCCGCCAGCTGTGCCCGGTTGGAGAACGTGTTGTCACCATTGTTGATGTACAGCTTGTGCGCACCGGTGCGAACAGGCCCGCTCGTCGGCCCAAGGCTTGTCACATAGATATCCAGATCACCGTCGTTATCGAAGTCCGCCACACTCGCGCCCACACCCATGTGCTCGATGGTCATCCCCCACTCCGCCGCGCGATCGGTGAACGTCCCGTCCTGGTTGTTGATGAACAACTTGTCGAAACCGGTCCCGCCCGACAGAAAAAATACATCCTGCCAACCGTCGCCGTTGAAATCACCCACCGCGCCGCCGCCGACCATCGGCCCGAGATTCATGATGTGCTGCAGATAGTTGTCCGCCGGATCGTTGACCGCGACAAGCCCGGCCTCCACCGTCGCGTCTACAAAGATCTGTTGCGGCACATCACCACGAGCAGAAACCTGCTGCGATGCGCACCCAATGCACACCACAACAACACATCCAACGAGCGACCCCTCGCGCGCCATGATCGATACCTCCACGAATGAGCGAACCAACACACCCAGCCGGATGCACGATTCACCTACCGGAGGCTAGCGGGATCGCCCTCATTTTCCTATAAAAAAGTAGGGATACAGGGATTACCCCGTCCGAGAATCTCGCCCTTCAACGAGCCTCGATGCCGCATACTCAGCCGGATGCAGCGCACGCACCCCCGCGCCGTCAGATACCTGGTGGCGGCACGATGTCCCCGACGCGATCAGGCAATCCCCCTCCCGCAATCCCCTCGCCGCCGGCAGCAACACCAGTTCCCCGATCCGCATCGACACCTCGTAGTGCGAAGCGCTCATCCCAAACGCCCCGCCCATCCCGCAGCACCCCGCGTCGAGCACGTCGGGTGAGCATCCTATTTTTTCCAGCATCTCGACTGTTGCTTCCATCCCCCACAGCGCCTTCTGATGACAGTGCCCGTGCACAACCACCCGACCGCCCGGCGCATCGAACAACGCCGAATGGCGCGCATCATCCCAGTGATCGACCACGAACTCTTCGAACGATGTAAACCGTGCCGCGATATCCGCCGTAGCGTCCTTCGTCGCTTTCAGTCCGCCCCACTCGTCCCGCACCGCGCTCAGACAGCTCGCCTCCAGCGCGATCACCGCCTCAACAGCGCCGCCCCGCTCGATCACCTCGCGCACCTTCTCGCTCGTTGCCAGCGCGAGCTTGCCGCCTTGTTTCAGCATCCCCATCGACACCGCCGCACGCCCGCAGCACCCCGCGTCCACCACATCCACGCAGTACCCCATCGCGTTGAGCACCCGCGCCGCCGCCAACCCGATCCCCGGCTCGTTGAACGCCGTGAAACAATCCGCGAACAGCATCACCCACGGCGCATCTTCTGGCACCCCCGCGTTGATCCCCGCCTCCGGATCAAGCACGCGGCGCATGAGCGACTCCTCGAACCGCGGCAGACTCCGCTCCTTCGCGAACCCCATCATCCTGTTGATCATCCCGCGCCCCACCTTCGACTCGATCATCCTGTTCGCAAGCCCGTGGAACGCCGAGCCCCTCCGGTTGAGTCGGCGCACATTGGCGATGAGCCTCGCCCGCAACGGGATGCGTCCCCGATCGCGGTACGTCTGCGCGAGGTACTCCGCCTTGTACCGCCCGACATCCACGTTGCTCGGGCACTCCGCCTTGCACCCCTTGCAGCTCAGGCACAAATCAAGCGTCTCCATCACCCCCCGATCACCCAGCCCCTTGCCGCCGAACTGCCCGCTCAGCGCAAGGCGCAGCGCGTTCGCGCGCCCCCGCGTCGAGTGGCGCTCATCGAGAGTGACGCGGTACGACGGGCACATCGTCCCGCCCTCTTTCTTTCGGCACACCCCCGATCCGTTGCACATCTCGATCGCGTGCCCGAACCCCTCGCTCGCCGAGTAATCGAAAAACGCCCCGTCATCTCCGCCGATGCCCGTCTCCCGCCCCGCCTCGGGCTCGATCCGTGTCCGCTCATGAACGCTCTCGATCGCGCCGGGCGACACGATATTCCCCGGGTTGAGCAACCCTTTCGGATCGAACAACGCCTTCACCTCACCGAACGCGCGCATCAGCTCCGAGCCGAAATACCGTTCCAGCAGCGGTCCGCGTGCTTTCCCGTCACCATGCTCCCCGCTCATCACCCCACCCAGTTCCTGCGCCAGATCCGCGACGCGCACCGCGATCCGCTCCATCCGTTTGAGGTCCGCCCCGTCGCGCAGATCCAGCATCGGACGCACGTGCAGCACACCCACGCTCGCGTGCGCCCAGAACGACGCCCGCGTCCCCTCCTCCTTCAGTATCGCCCGGAACCCGCGCACAAATTCGCCGAGGCGCTCGACCGGAACCGCGTTGTCCTCCACGAACCCCACCGGCTTGCGCGCACCGGGCACGCCGTGCAACAAAGGCTCGCCCGCCCGACGCAGCGCCATCACCTGCTCGATCTCGTCGTCGTCAAGCACTCGCTTGCCGACCGACCCGCCGACCACATGCTCCGACCGCTCGATCCCCTTACGCACCTCTCCCACCTCGCCCATGAACTCCACATACAGCACCGCACGAGCCCCACCACCATTAACGAGCGGCATCAACTCCACATACCGCCTCGTTTCAAGATTCGCCCGAGCAACATCGAGCA
>JAJDDG010000100.1 GCA_029260435.1 Phycisphaerales bacterium
GGTTGTTGTCCGTGCTGATGTGACTGTGACGCTCGCGGGGATGAAGGCCGGATTAATGAAGGGGTGCGCGCGGGGATATGCGGGGGAGGTTTTTGTGGGTGATATCGGGGCGCCTGAAATAGTATTGAGAGAGTCGGGGGAAGTGATGGGGTAGGTGAAGCGTTGCGATGTGGGGGAGAAGAAGGCACCGGGCATCAGGCACCGGGCATCGGGAAGATGCTGTTTATAGGTGACGCCCCCACCACCAAGCGCGTCACGTATTTCTGGGGAAGTGGTGGTTGAAGCGGATCAGGGCGAGCAGTTTGTCCCGAGGCGGAAGAGGACATAGTTGATATCGTTGACATCAACCACACCGTCCAGGTTTGCGTCGCCGTCTACTGTTCCCGGAGCGCCGGAATTGCCGAGGCGGAAGAGAACATATGAAATATCATTGACTTCCACGGCACCCGAGGCATTGACATCCGCGGCGCAATCGGAGAGTTGGGTGATGAATGAACTAGGATCAGATAGGAGGAAGCCGCCGGAGTAGTTTGCGCGAACGAGCCAAGTGTAGACGGTGGAGTCCTGGAGAGTCTCGGGTGGGACGGTGACTGAAGTGTTGGTGGTGAGCGGCGACTCGTAGACGGCGGTTCCGGAGCTTCCGATTGCGGTTCCTTCGTACACATACGCGACGAAGGCGAGAGATTGCGGCGGGTCGGACCATTGGAGGGTGGGTTCGAGGTTGATGCCGTTTTCGCCGTCGGCGGGAGCCTGCAGATCGGGAGGGGCGGGGTCAGCGAGGAATGAGACGTCGATGACATAGCCCATGACATCAAAGGCGAGGAGATCTCTTCGGGCAAGGTAGAGTGGAGCCTTTGGACCTTCACTGGCGGATGAGGTTGGGTCCATCAGGCCCAGCCAAGCGGAGTCTGGATCACTCGGATTGAGCAATACATTGTCTTTCCAGTGTGGCGCACCTCGGCCGTCACCAGCGGATCCGGTAGAGGTTCGCACAGCGCCCTGCGAGTCGAAGTAACGAACGATTGCTTTGCATTCGACGTCTTGCGTAAGCATTCTAGGGGCGGTTGTTACAGCGGTTGTCGGGCTCGCGCTTTGGCCGGGTACGAGGCTGGCGTCAATTCGAAACAAATCCCAGAGTTCAAGCTTGCTTGGTGGGTCATTTTTAGATCCTATCACTGAGTTGAATCCAAGGGCGTGTCCGACTTCATGCGTCAGGGTTCCTTCGAAGTTGAAGGCATTTCCCTGTATGCCATCTTCAGCGTTGTAGTCCCAATCGAGCGAGTTATTTATAAATATTGATGCATCTTCTCCGCCGAGAAGAACACCAAGAATAATTCCTGAAAGTGGATCTTGTAGAATTACGGTGTCAGCGTTGTGCGAGACGTTATCACGCAAAACGCTAATAGTACTTCCAGATGGAAGATTGTTAACTACCAGTTGTTCGAAGGAATCCTCGAAGGAAGAGAGCGTTTGTAGCATCACGCGCACATTTGTGTAGGATGCATCGGTTTCTTGACCTTGATTATGGATGGTCAAGCCGCGTTCTTCTCCAGGAAACTGTGAGAAATATACACCGATGGTAGCTATTGTAGGAGTGCCCCCAAATAAGTCCTCATATCGATTCTTGACTCTGCCAAGAACTAGATTTACATCGTTTGGATCGGTGCCCTGCGGAGGGCCAAGTTGAAGAGAGAGGTTTACAATAAACGCACCGCCTCTTGCATTGCGTTGTCGATAGAATGGAGCGGCATATTGGATGTATATCAGGTGAGTTCCCTTGACCATTTGTTCATAGCCGGGCGGGATTTGCCGTATCGTTCTGTCTTGTTCGCCATCGGGACGAATCTGATCATTGAATAAAACTTCCGATCTTGATCCTGAAATGATTTCGAATCGACCCTGGCTATCCAGGTGAACCATCATCGGGCAACTCGCACTGAGTTTGATTGTGGGCTTATTTGTATTGTTGCGCCCGCGGACGCCAGGCGATAGTGAGCCGTCTTCGCTCTTCTCGTAGACCTCGGCGAAGCGGGGGAGTTTGGCGAGGAGGGCGTCTTTGGATTGAGCGCGGATTGTTGTTGTATGGGTTTCGTAGCTGCCGTCCGGAGAGACGGTGATGCGCACGGGGATCTCTATCGCGAGACCGCCGTCCGGGTGTTCGTAGATGGGAAGCAGGTCGGGCTCGATCGGGTGGACGATCTGTTCGAGTTCGTCGGTGAAGTGCGGGTAGGCGCGTTGCAGCGCCCGGACATCGATGTGGGCGGCCCTAGCGCGGGAGAGGAGTTGGTCGCGGGCGTGGGTATCCGCACTGCCTGGCATCGAGGTGGGTACGGTTTGCAGCACGAACTCGCGGTCTTTGGAGAGGGTGACTGTGAATACCTTGACGCTGGTGGGGAGCGGCTTGCTTTGAACGGCGGGGACGGGGCGTTGTTGTGCGTCCACGACGGGGATGAACGCGGGGATCATTTGCGACAGTCCTGTTGACCAAGCGGGGCGGGTTTCAAGAGTAGCGACCCCGTCCTCGTCGATAACAACGCGGTCGGGGATGGTGATCTGGTATGCGACATCTTCTTCGCCTTTCTCGATCACTTCGGCGGACGCGAGGCTGCCTATCGGGAGGCAAGTGGCGAGGATGACCGGAAACCAACTAGTCAGGCGATTGCACATGGGATGGATCTCCTGGATTGGGGTGGTGGAATGGGTACAGGGAAGATCATTCTCGGACGTTCCAGAGGTATGTACGAGACTCAGGTTGGGAGGGTTCTGACGATAAAGCACCTGCTCGGCGACGAGGGTGTTGATATGGTTATCGATGTCGACGGTGTCGGGGGGTTTGGCAGTGATTGCGCGGTGTCGGGGGGCCGTATCTCACGGCTGAAGTCTTGTCGCGTCCCAGGGGGAGCAGGTGTAGGTGTTGTCGTCGATCTTTGTGAGTGTGCGCATCCAGCGGGCGCGTTCGTGGATGCGCCCCGGCGCGCATATCCAGCACTCGATGCGCCGGGCCCAGAGTCGGTAGCCGCCCCAGTGCGGCGGTCGGGGGATGATTGCATCGGGGTCGTCGAACTGGACGCCGAGCTTTGCGA
>JAJDDG010000101.1 GCA_029260435.1 Phycisphaerales bacterium
TCGGGGCGACAGGATTCGAACCTGCGACCTCTTGACCCCCAGTCAAGTGCGCTAACCAAACTGCGCTACGCCCCGTAGCATCCCAAACAGGCTCCTATTGCCCCCAGAGCCTGTCGGGCCGCTCACTATAACGCCTCCACCCACCACCGTCCCCCCACTCTCCCGCCCACCTCTCCGTCCCCCGCCCTCTCCACCACCACCTCCGCTTGCCCAAACCCGCTTCTCCGCTACACTGGGTCGCTCGGCCTGGGTTGGTGGGCCGAATCCGGTGCCTTCTTTTCGGCGCTCGGGCATCCGTAATCAGTACAGACCCAATATCGCGGGCCCGGTTCAACCGGGGCTGCAACACCCAAGCGACCTTGTCGAGGGACGAGGGCGACTTCCATCGCCCCACCACCCGAACCTCGCGGACCCGCTGCCCGGAGCCATCACCATGGCCGAATCGCTCGTCAAAGACCTCATCGAATCAGGGATCCACTACGGCCAGCGCGCCAGCAACTGGAACCCCAAGATGCGCCCGTACATCTACGGCAAGCGCAATTCGATCCACATCATCGACATCAAGGAAACCATCAAAGGCATCCTGCTCGCCCAGAAGTACGTCCGCAAGTGCGTCGCCGACGGCAAGGACATCTGCTTCGTCGGCACCAAGCGCCAGGCGAAAGATGTCCTCGTGCAGCGTGTCGGTGATATGAAAATGCACTGGGTCACCGAACGCTGGCTCGGCGGCACCCTCACCAACTTCCGCACCATCCGCTCGCGCCTCAAGCGACTCGAAGAGCTTGAAGCCATCGCCGAGAAGGACAACTTCGAGAGCTACTCCAAGAAGATGGAATCCCAGCTCCGCCGCGAGATGCGCAAAATCAAGCGCAACCTCGACGGCATCCGCAACATGTCCAAGATGCCCGGGTGCCTCGTCGTCATCGACACGCGCCGCGAACGCAACGCGCTGCTCGAAGCACGCAAGCTCGGCATCCCCACCATCTGCCTCGTCGATACCGATGGCGACCCCGACCTCGTCGATATCCCCATCCCGGGCAACGACGACTCCATGCGATCCATCGATGTCATCGTCCGCGAGCTGTGCAAAGCCATCACCGAGGGCAAGAACCAGCGCACCACCGAGACCGGCAAGCGCGACACCGCCGCACCGAGCGACGACAAGGGCGCCCCCCGCCGCCGCTCGAGCCGCTCGCAGTTCCGCTCCGACGAGCCCACCCCGACCCCCGAGGTCCAGACCGCAGAGGTCGGAGCCGCTGCCGCGACCAAGCCCGCCGAGTAAGACCGCTCGGCGTTTCGTATATCCAGACAACCGCCCACCCCGCCAACGCGGGGCGGCATGACCCCAGACAAACCCACACCACGAACCAACGGAGAGAACCGCCATGGCGGACATACCCGCAAAAACGGTCATGGCCCTGCGTCAGAAGACCGGCCTGTCCATGATGGAGTGCAAAAAAGCCCTCCAGGAATGCAACGGCGACATGGAAACCGCTATCGATTTCCTGAAAAAGAAGCTCAAGGGCAAAATGGAGACCCGCTCCGACCGCGCCGCAGGCGAAGGGCGTATCGGCATCAAAGTCTCCGACGACGGGCGTAACGCCGTCATCGCCGAACTCCGCACGGAGACAGACTTCACCGCCAAGAACGACGAGTTCGCCAAGGCGCTCGGCTCCATCCTCGACCTCGCGATGGGCGCCAACGCCGGCGAGATCTCGCCATCGGATGAGATGAAAAAAGCCGTGGACGAACTCCGCATCTCCACCGGTGAAAACATCTCCGTCGCCCGGGCGCACAAAGTCGAGGGCGGCTCCGACGCCATGTTCGGCTCCTACATCCACCACGACGGCAAAACGGGCGTCCTCCTCCACTGCACCGGCTCGGTCTCCGAGGACACCGCACGCGATGTCTGTATGCACATCACCGCCGCGAGCCCACGCCCCCAGGGCGTCACCCGCGACGACGTCCCCGAATCACTCATCGAAAAAGAGCGCAAGCTCGCGATGGAGATGGCGATCGAGGGCGGCAAAAACGAAGAGATCGCGGCGAAGATGGTCGAGGGCAAGATCAACAAGCTCTATTCCGAACTCGCCCTCCTCGAGCAGCCCTTCGTGAAGGATGACTCGAAGAAGATCAACGAACTGATGGGCGACAAGGGCACCGTCTCCGCCTTCTACCGCTGGGAAATCGGCGAAGAAGCCTGATCGCTCTACACAGTCTCACCCCGAGCCCGCCAACCGGCGGGCTTTTTTATGCGCGCACCGAATACCTACGGCATCACGCCCGCCACCCGATGCCCCGTCCCGCTCCGCTCCCACGCCAGCCACTCCCGCTCTACCTCGTCCGGATGACCGAACCGCGCCTCGAACAGCTGCATCTGACGCCGCGCGCTCAGATACCCCGCCGGCTCCGCCGCGATATCCCGGAACAACCCAGCAAGCGCTTCCCGATCCGTGCGGAACAGGTACCGGAACAACCCATACGCCTGCGCATACAGCACCTCCGCGTCGCGCGCGGTGTGCTCCTCCACGGAATTCAGACTCACCAGCACCCCGAGCGGCACAAGCCCGCCGCTCTCGATCGCGTCGTGCAGCTCCGTGTCCCGCATCTCGTTGGCGTAGTCAGGACCGAACGACCGCGAGATATCATCCGTCTCGAAACACGTCGCAAAGCCCTCGGTCACCCAGAACGGGAACTGGTGTGTCCGCGTCTGCAAACCACAGTTAAACGCCAGCAGGTGCATCGCCTCGTGGATCGTCTTGGCGACGCTCGCCCCGCTCGCCTCCCCCGCCAGCCGCTCACGCTCCGTCTTCACCTGTTCGCGCAGATCCTTGGCCTGCTCGTCGAGCCGTTGTGCAAAGTCCGACTGGCGCTGCCGGCGCGCGTCGCGCGCCCGCGCCTCGATCTCCTCGATCCGCTCTTCAAACGCAGCGAGTTGATCCGCCGCCGCCTTGAAACCGGGCCCGGTCTCGTCGTTGTAGAACACCACCCGATTCGCAAGCGACGCGTAGTACCCCGCGACCCACGTCGCCTTCACCCCATCCTGCGCCCTGGCAAACGCCTCGTACTCCGAGTGGTCCTCGATGAGCACACACACCAATTTCTTCCGAGGCGGTGCAGATTCCAGATCCATCCGGCGCATCACCCGCCGGAACTGTGTGTACGCCCGTTCGAGCAGCCGCCCACGCTCCCGGCTCCACGCCACTTCGCAGTCTGTCACGATCGTGAAATGCTTCGTCTGCTCGCGCCGAAACCCATGCCCGAGCGCCCGCACACTCTGGTCCACCAGCTCGTGATCGATCCCCAGCTTCCCCCCGCCCATCGCGTGCAGCCGCCGCAAGGTCTCCGCGGCCTTCGCGTTGTCGGGCTCGCTCTGCAAAGCGACACGCAGATAATCCTCCGCGTCCCCGTACCGCTTCTCCCGGATCGCCTGCTCCGCCGCAGTTAATGCATGAGACACCGATCTCGTCTCATCCACGCCGCCCGCCGCGAGCCCCGGGCGAACCGCAGCAACCCCGACGCCCACCAGCGCGACAGCACACACAGACCAAACAACCCGTCCGATGTCCACGCGCAACTCCTCCGTGAGCCCCACCCGGGCCTCTTGCCCCCTTCCTCGGCCCCTCCCGGACCCCGCTCAAGCCCGCGAACAAACCCGCAATCCCCCCGTCTTACCCAACCCCCACGACCCGACCCCTCCACCCCGCTAGACTCCTGTGCACACGGAGCAACGAATGAAGACGCCCCCGAAATCCGCCGCCAAGGCAATCCTCCTCCTCCTCGCCCTCGTCGCCCTCACAGGGTGCTACCGCAAGGTCATCCGCGCGTCCGGGCCCGGCGCTTCCCGCTACGACATCGAGCAGCCAACCAAGCCCTGGCTCTCCGATCTATTCGGCGACCCGGGTGTGCAGACCAAACGCGCCAAGTAACCCCCCGCCCCGTTATCATTCGATCCACCCAAACCGGAGCACGGAGGTCCACACATGGGCATCGAAGCCGCCCTCTCAGCTGAGGGATTCCTCACAACCCAGCTCAACCGCGTCGTCAACTGGTCACGCCGCAACTCACTCTGGCCCATGCCGTTCGCCACCGCCTGCTGTGGCATCGAACTCATGGCCACCGCCTCCTCCCGCTACGACCTCGCCCGCTTCGGCGCAGAGGTCATGCGCTTCTCCCCAAGACAGTCCGACCTCTTGATCGTCGCGGGGCGGATCGCGATCAAAACCATGCCCGTCCTCCAGCGCGTCTACCAGCAGATGACCGAGCCAAAGTGGGTCATCTCGATGGGTGCCTGCGCCTCAACGGGCGGCGTCTTCGACACCTACGCCGTCGTCCAGGGGTGCGACCAGTTCATCCCCGTCGATGTCTATGTCCCCGGGTGCCCCCCGCGCCCCGAGCAACTCATCGAGGGTGTCATGGCAATCCAGCGCATCATCGACGCCACCGGCATCCCACCCCAGGGCTCCGACGGCAAACGCGTCCCGCTCGGCATCGCGCTCGACCCAATCGCCGCCCCCACAGCCCAGCCCACACCCATCTCCATCGCCTGACCCACACACCCATCTCCACACGCAGAACAAGCCATGCCCACCACACTCGCACTCGAACTTATCGACTACCTCCCCATCACCATCCTCGTGATGATGGCCGCCACCTTCGCCATCGCCAACCTCGTGCTCACCATGATCATCGGACCTTCCCGCACAGGCAGGACCAAGGAATCCACCTACGAATCTGGCATGAACCCCATCGGCACCGCCCGCAAACGATTCAACGTCCGCTTCTACATCATCGCCATGACATTCCTCCTCTTCGATGTCGAAATCGTCTTCCTCTATCCCTGGGCCGCCACATTCACCAACACCTCAACCGGCTCCGAAAACGCGTCGATCTACCTCGCACGCGTCCTCTTCTTCATGGCAACAACCGTCATCGCCTACATCTACGGCTACCGCAAGGGCGTTTTTAAGTTCGATTGACACCAGGCGGAACCCCATGAATACCCCCCAGACCACCCCGCTCTCTCAGGACCAAATCGAGAGGCTCTCCAGCCTCCGCCATCGCCCCCAAGATCGAAGCCTCTCAAGGCGTCTGAAGTTCTTCATCCGGTGCTGGCAGGGGCGCCTCTTCCACCCACGCTTCCAGCGGATCAAGGACCAGACCCTCGGGATGATGTACGCCCCGGTCTACCGACGCCTCTACGACGAGGTCTACCCCCTCCCCGATGGCGATATCGTCGAGGTCGGTGCCGCCGCCGGAAGCTGCACAGTCGTCACTGGACTCGCCCGCGCAGAATCGAAACGCAATGGGAGCATCGTCTCCGTCGAGAAATTCGAGGGCGGCTCGCGCACCAACTACGGCAAGAACTTCGACGAGAATTTCTGGATCTTCAACAACAACCTCGAGAAGTTCGGCGTCCGCGACAGGGTTAAGGTCTTCGCCGACTATCTCACCGACGAGAATGCCCAAGAGGTGTACAACCTCATCGACACCCCGCAGCTCGTCGCGCTCATCCACGACGCAGACGGCCGCATCGACCGCGACTTCCGACTCTTTTACGATCGCCTTATCGACGGAGCGCTGATCGTCATCGACGATGTCGTCAGGATCGATCCAGACCGCCCCATCAAAGACAAGACCCAGGCGCAGCACTTCAGGAAATTCATGATCACCTGCAAGCTGATCGACGAGATGGAGCGCCTCGGCCTGCTCGAGAACATCTCTTACACACTCTCCACCGCCTTCTGCAGGAAACCCAAAGACACCACCGCCGCTGTGATCGATCCGCAGCGCATCGAACGACTCCTCCAGGAAGTCGAGGACGAACTCGCCCATGGTCTCGCCCGATCGACCGCCTCCAACACAGCGTGACTACCAAGCCCGAACCCGCCTCGCACTTCGTCTCCGAGCCGATCACACCCAAGCCCGGCTCATTCGATACGCGCGGGCTCACCGCAAACCTCACCGCACTCCCCTCCGCCTTCACTTGGCGCGGGCAGACCCTCCGCATCAAAGCCGTCCTCCACAGAGGCAAGAAGGACACCGCGGATGTCGGCGAGATGTACCTCCGCCGCGAAACCTTCCAAGTCGAACTCGAAGACTCTCGCACCGCGGACCTCTACTTCGAGCGCAGCGCACCCGCCGGTGCCTCCAGGAAGCGCGCCAAACAACGCTGGTACCTCTTCACCATCTCAGCCCCGAAGCCGCCTACACTCACCTCTGAATGAAATGCCCCCCCGCCATGCGAGCCTCCCTCACCCAGCGCCTCGCCGCCGCGGTTGTCGCCATCGCCTCTATCGCGCTCATCGCCACCGCCGCCTCCCTCGCCCCAAGCGCACAGGGCCACTCCACCCACACCCAGCTCGGGCTCTCCGCCTGCGCCTGGCCAATCCTCTACGACACCCCCTGCCCCACCTGCGGCATGACCACCGCCTTCGCCCACGCCGCCGACACCTCCCCCGTTCAGGCATTCCAGACCCAGCCCTTCGGCGCACTCATCGCCCTTGCCGCCGCTTCCGCCTTCTGGATCTGCCTGCACACCGCCCTCACCGCCTCCCTCGCCGCCCCCACCGCCCTCTCTCTCCTGACTCCCAGATCGCTCTACATTCTTCTCGCGCTCGCCCTCGTCGCCTGGGTGTATAAGATCATCGCGTTCTAGAACCCACGCCCATCCGGCGCGTCAAACGCAGCATCTGCACCAATCCACCCCGAATCGCCGAACCTCTTACGAGCGAGCCGCGCTACACCAAAGGCACCACGACGCGGAGCACCCCTTGCACCACACCACCCTCAAACGTCTGATCATCACCGCCTCGCTCTGCGCGACCGCCGCAGCGATCTCCGCCTGCGCCCTCCCCGCCCTCATCGGCGGCATGGCAGAGTCCCACCGCCGAACGTCAACCAAAACAGTCCACGCCGAGTACACCGGGCTCGCCGGGCACAATATCGCTCTGCTCATCGATGTCGATCGTCAGATTCAGGCAAACTTCAGCGATCTCCAGACCCTCGTCTGCTCGCAGATCATCGCCAGACTCATCAACCCCCAGAACGCAACCGCAATCACCGGCTACGTCCCCTCCGGCGCAACCCTCGAATACCAATTCGCAAACCCGGGCTGGCCCGCAAAGACCTACGAAGAGCTCGCCGAATATTTCTCAACCGAAGACACGCCCGTCACCCGCCTCATCATCATCGAGATCACCGAATTCAGACTCTCCGAGCCCGGCAACGCCTACCTCTGGGAAGGCGCCGCCGCGACGAGAATCGCCGTCGTCGAACTCGACTCCTACGCACCAAATGAATTCGCCTTCGTCAAAGACATCCACGTCTCATTCCCAGACAGCGAAGGCATCGGCCCCCAGGACATGTCCGCCCGCACCGTCTACACCAACCTCCTCGGACGCACCATCGACCGCACCTCATGGCTCCTCTATGACCACCAGGAACCCTACTACCCGGATTACTAAACACACATGACCCCCGCCCACCGCATATCACTCACCATCGCACTCGCGCTGCTCCCGCTCGCACTCGCAGCGTGCAACGTCGCCACACCCGTAGCGTACATCCTCACCGGACGGGGCAACGTACAGTCGCTCTACCAACTCGACGCCGAGCGCACGCATGTCATTGTCGTGGACGACTTCCGATCGGTCCTCCCCAAACGCTCCTACCGCCGTCTCATCGGAGAATCCGCCGAGAACTTCCTGATCAGCCGGGGCAAGTTCCCCGACGACAAACTCATCCCGACAAACGCCGCGCTCCGCGTCATCTCCGCAGAAACATGGGAATCCCGCATCTCCCTCACCGAACTCGGGCGGCAACTCGGCGCAGATGTCGTCATCTACCTCGATATCGCCGGCTGGACACTCTCGCGTGATGCCGGCGGCGTCTCCCCCGCCGCGCAGGGCAATGTCAAAATCATCGACGCAGAAAATGACAAACGCCTCTTCCCGCTCGACGCCAAGGCCTACCCCCTCGTCATCCAACTCCCCCGCAAACCCGGACAACTCCCCGCGGACGCCACCGCGCGACGCGCACTCGAAGAATCCCTCGCCAACAACATCGGGCTCCACCTCGCAAAGCTGTTCTACAAGCACGAGGTCGGCACCAACCGCTACATCGGCGACTAGCCCACCCAAGCAATGCCACCCCACGCGATCCACCTCATCGCCCCGCGCGCCGCAGGCTGGCCCATGCTCGCCGCGCTCCGCGCGTGCCTGGACAACGACTCCACATTCCACCACACCGTCGTCCTCATCGGCTCCACCGCCGACGAAGCCCTCGCTCGCGAATGGGGAATCAATTCGACCGATCGGATCGCCGCGCCCCTCTCCCACCCCGAACTCGCCTGGACCGCTCTCCGAAGACTCGCCGCCAACCGCGCAAAGCCCGACGTCATCCACGCTTGGTCCGCGCCCTGCGCACGTCTCGCCAACCGCGCCAAACTCGCATGCCCCTTCACCGTCACCCTCGACGGCACCGCAATCGAATCCAAAGCAACGGGCCTCTTCACCCGCCGCGCAATCCGAGCCGCCGCCGCAGTCCACTACACCTGCTCCGCGGTACTCGATCTCTGGGCACCATACCTCGACCCCAACCAGCCCCACACCGTCGCACCACTCCCCATCTTCCCCAACGAGTCCTCCACCGAGTCCCGCCAGCGCATCCGCGACCGCTACCCCATCGACAACGACACCACCCTCATCTTCGCCGCGGGCGAACCCGCCTCAGCAATCGACGCACGCTACCTCGCATACACCGCCGGGCTCCTCACACTCTCCGGCATCAAAGCCGCAATCCTTCTCCCCGTCGAAGCCGCCGAACTCGAACGCGCCCTCCGCTGGACCCAACGCCACCAGGACCGCTGGCCCCTCATCACCGACACACTCCCGATCCACAAACTCATCCCCGCCTGCGACGCCGCAGTCTGGTCCCGAGGCCGCTGGCCCTCACTCGGCTCGCGCCTCGGCGGCCACCGCCACACCGGTGCAGAATCCCTCGCATGGGCCGCAGCAGCAGCGATCCCAATCATCGCCGAACGACAGCCCGAATCCACCGCAGCATTGCACCACGCCGCCCCCGCAACCCTCATCGATCTCACCCGCCCTCTCGATCTCCCCACCGCGCTGCTCCACCTCATCGAAAACCACCAACAACCCCGCACCGACGCCCGCACGCTCCAGCGCATCGTCCTCGAACAGCGCACGCCAAAGCGCTTCGCCAACGCACTCCGTCAGATCCTGATCCTCGCCCCACTCTCGCCCGCACTCACCGCCTGATCTGACCGTCCCCCTCCAGCACCCACTGGAATGTCATCAAATCAAACGCCCCCATCGGCCCCCGCGCGTGCAGACGATCCGTCGAGATCCCGATCTCCGCGCCAAGCCCGTACTCCCCGCCATCGGCGAACCGCGTAGAGCAATTCACCATCACACTCGCCGAATCAACAAGTGCAACAAACCGTCGCGCGCTCGCCGTCGATCCCGTCACGATGCATTCCGTATGCCCGCTGCCATATTCGCTAATGTGCGCCGCCGCTTCTTCAACCGACCCCACCACCCGCGCCGCGATCACCAAATCCAGATACTCCGCGCCCCAATCCGCATCATCAGCGGGGACAACCCCACCGCACAACCGAGCCGTCTCCGCGCACCCCCGCACCTCCACACCCGCGCCCTGCAGCGCCTCGCAAAGCCGCCCCATCATCTCCGCCGCGCACCCCCGATGCACCAGCAGCGTCTCCGCCGAGTTGCACACGCCCGGGCGGTGCGTCTTCGCGTTCACCACGATCCGCTCCGCGACCTCCTCCATCCCCGTAATGTGCTCATCCACATACACATGGCACACACCCGCGTCGTGCTTCACCACGGGCACCGTCGCCGCCTCGCTCACCGCCTTGATCAATCCGGGCCCGCCCCGCGGCACCGCAAGATCCACCAGCCCGTCCAGCCGAACCAACTCCCCCACCGCCGCCCGATCCGTCGTATCGAGATACACCACCGCATCACCCACGCCCGCGCCCTCCAGCGCGCCGTGCATCGCCCCGACAATCGCAAGATTCGACCGCCGCGACTCACGCCCGCCCTTCAGCACAACCCCGTTCCCCGCCCGCACGCACAGCGCCGCCGCATCGCTCGTCACATTGGGCCGGCTCTCGTAGATCACCGCGACCACCCCCAGCGGGATCCGCCGCTTCTCAAGCCGAATCCCGTTGGCAAGCTCCCGCCCCTCGATCACGCTCCCCACCGGATCCGCCTGCCCCGCGATCGATTCTACCGCCCGCGCCATCCCCTCCACCCGCGCCGCATCGAGAAGCAGGCGATCACGCAGCGCCGCGCTCAAACCGCTGCCCGCCGCCATGTCCTGCGCGTTCGCATCGAGAATCGCACCGCGATGGTCTCTGATCCCCGCGCCCATCCCGTTGAGCAACGCCGTCCGCTCACCGCTCGTCATCAACCCCAACACCCGGCGCGCACGCTGCGCCCGCCCCGCCGCGTCCGCGCACATCGCCCGCAACTCGTCCGTCTCACCCATCGTCCGCAGCCTCTTCCCCGACCCGCGTCGCGCTCACCCCCACGATCCGATCCCCATCTTCCGCCTCCACCTTAAGCCCGCCCGCCAGCGCGCCCAGCACACCATCGCGCAACAGCGAGAACGAAACCTCTTTCTCCGAAACACCCGCCGCAAGATCATCGCTCGACAGCGCAAGCACCGCGACAAGCCGCTCCTCACCGCTCGTGATCCGCCGCACCACCTCGCTCGGCCCCACAACCCGCACACGCAGCACATCATCACCATCACCAAGCCGTACACGCCACCGATCCTGCTCCACAGACGGCAGCAAAATCTGCACCGGCGCCGAAACCGACTCCCGCGCAAGCGTGCTCCGCACGTCAAACGCCACGCTCACCCGCTTCGTCAGCAACAACACGCGCTCGTGCCCAACCAAAGAGTCCGGCAGACTCAATACCGCATCAAGCTTCACCGATCCGCCATCAGGCAGCGCCGCCAGATCCGACTCCGAAAACCGCGCCACCACAAACACATCCTCACCCAGCGACCCCGCCATCGCGCTGGGCATCCGCACATCCGCCGCCGCAGGTGTCGTCGTCACCGCGCCCTCCACCTGCACGCCCCCGAGGTCCACCTCGATCCCCACCGCAACATCCGTCAAAGTGGTGATCTCAACCTCCACGCTGATCGGGCTGGTCGAGACAACCGTCACACCAGATTCTCGCAACTCCTCAACACCGCCCAACAGATCCAGCAGCCGAATCGGCTGCCGACCCTCCGCCGCATCCACACCAACCGTGATCCCGGGGATCACCTCAACCACCTCCCCGAGCCGCGTCTTCGCTTGGTTCAGTGCCCCCTGCGACCCCCGGAGCTGCACCAAGACCTTCCCCTCCCAACCCTCGAGCGTCTCCACCACCGTCATATCGTCTGGAGACACAACCCGCACCTGCGCAAACACCGACTGCTCGCCAAGACTCTCCGCCTCAGCAAACAGCCAGGCAACCACCGCGATAAACACAACCGCCACCGTCATTTTTACCTTGTCCTTCATGCCCGCTCCCCCTCCCCGCCATCGCCCGTCTCCCCGAGCGCCTCGGCGCTCTCCGCCGCAGCCTGCTCCGTCGCCACCATCGCCCCAGCGCTGAGCCGCTTGATCAGCGCCGCACGCAATTCATCACCGCTCAACCACCGCGAGAGCGTCGAACCCTCCGCCAAACTGATCCCCCCCGTCTCCTCGCTCACGACAACAACAATCGCATCCGTCGTGCGCGCAAGCCCCACCGCCGCGCGGTGCCGAGTCCCGAGGTGCGCTTCGGGCATGTCGTGCGGATCCGCAAGCGGGAACTGCACACTCGCCGCGACAATCTTCGTATTGCGGATCACCACACCCATGTCGTGCAGCGGATTGCTCGGCCAGAAAATCGAGTTCAGCAGGTGCGACGACACATCCGCGTTCAACTGCCGACCACTCTCAACAGTCTCGCGCAAACCGACATTCCGCTCGATCGCGATGATCGCGCCAAACTTGTTCTTGCTGAGGAACGTGCTCGCCCCAACCACCGCATCCACCACCGGCGCCACATCCGCCGACACCCCGCGAAACAGCGGCGCCTCGCCCAACCGGATCAGCGCGCGGCGCAGCTCTGGCTGAAAAGTCACAACAAGCACGATCGCCGCGAACGCAAGGAACTGGTCGTACAACACCCCGAGCCGGGGCAGCAGATCACCCGACGCCAGAATCCGCACCAGGATCGTCGAAGCAACCAACAGGATCAGCAGACCCTTGAGCGCACCCGCAGCGCGCGTCCCCCGCACAAAACGCAGGATCGCGTAGATAATCACGCACAGCACACCCACCTCAAGCGCAACCTCCCAGAGGTTGTACTCACCGAGCCGTGCACCGAGTTGACGAAGCCTGTCAAACACTCTGAGTTCCATCGACCACACAACACCCCAGCGCGAGTATATCGCCGACCCAACCCCTCCAATCAGGATTCTTTCCCCTCACCAACGCGCAATCCCTGCGCCTACCCCGCACCAGTACACTCTTGCCACAACCTTCAATGCACAAGCATAGCGCAATCCTCAATCTCGTCTCCATAATCGCAGGCCCATCACTCGCCGCGATCGTGTTCATATTCCTCCCGAGCCAAAGCCTCTCGCCCGATGCCCGCGCCGCAGCAGCGCTCCTCGTCTGGATGGCCGTCTGGTGGCTCACCGAAGCCATCCCCCTCCCCGCCACCGCCCTCCTCCCGATCGTCGCCCTCCCGATCCTCGGCGTCTCCTCCCTCTCCGCCGCCGCCTCTCCCTACGCCGCCCGCGTCATCTTCCTCTTCATGGGCGGCTTCATGCTCGCTCTCGCGATGGAACGCTGGAACCTCCACAAACGCATCGCCCTCTTCACCCTCCTGATCGTCGGCGCAACGCCCACCCGGATCATCGCGGGCTTCATGCTCGCCTCCGCGATCCTCTCCATGTGGATGAGCAACACCGCCACCACAATCATGCTCATCCCCATCGCCGTCTCCGTCATCAAACTTGTCGCCGAACGCACCGAAAATCTCCCCCCCGCCTTCTCCACCTGCCTCATGCTCGCCATCACCTACGCCGCTTCAATCGGCGGCGTCGCCACGCCCATCGGCACCCCGCCCAACACCCTCCTCGTCGCATACCTCTCCAACACCTACAACTTCGATATCTCATTCCTCAAATGGATGACAGTCGGCCTGCCCGTCGTCATCGTCTTCCTCCCTATCACATGGCTCTTGCTCACACGCTTCATCTTCAAGATCAACATGCCCCCCATCCCCGGCGGCCGCGCACTCATCCGCGAAGAACTCGCAAAGCTCGGCCCCTTCTCCAAACAAGAACTCGCGGTGATGACCATCTTCTCGCTCGCTGTCCTCTCCTGGCTCACCCGAGGACTCCTGCTTTCCTCCGTCCCCTTCCTCAAGACAAACATCGACGACGCCTCCATCGCCATCGGCGCAGCACTCCTGCTCTTTGTCATCCCCGCGAGTCTCTCCGACAACAAATTCATCCTGGACTGGGACACCGCCCGCAAACTCCCATGGGGCATCCTCATCCTCTTCGGCGGCGGGCTCTCCCTCGCCGGCGCAGTGCAGCACACGGGCCTCTCCGAATGGATCGGCGCACAGGTCGGCGTGCTCGATGGCGTGCCGACAATCCTCGTCATCCTCATCGTCGCCACCGTGATCATCTTCCTCACCGAAGTCACATCCAACACCGCAACCGCGAGCATTTTCTTCCCCATCCTCGCCGCCGTCGCCGTGGGCGGGCTCAAGATGGACCCGCTCATGCTCCTCGTCCCCGCCGCCATCGGCGCATCCTGCGCCTTCATGATGCCCGTCGCCACACCGCCAAACGCAATCGTCTTCGCCTCCGGGCATGTCACCATCAAACAGATGGCATCCACCGGCATCTGGCTCAACTTCATCTCGATCGTGATCGTCACCGCCGCCGCCTACACCGTCGTGATGTGGTTCCTCGGCGC
>JAJDDG010000102.1 GCA_029260435.1 Phycisphaerales bacterium
CGTCACCATCACAAACTTCTACACCGACACACCCGCAGCCCTAGGCGGCGGCTCCATCGGCGTCGTCCCCTTCGCCCTCCACGAAGAAGCCTGCTCCCCAACTCCAAACCAATCATTCACCGCCTCCACCGCGCCATCAACTTTCACACTCCATCACTACGGCCCCGTCACATACGCCGGCTCAAGCCCCCTCATCGTCGAACGCAAACCAATCAACTGCGGCAGCTTCTCACCAGTCGCCGAACCCGTCACCGTAAACCCGCACCCAACCGATCCAAACTCCGTCATCCTCACCGCCGGCTTATGGCTCATCGACGGCTACGACTACCGCGTCTCGCCCAACACCTCAGGCGTGGGCAAGCTCAGCTCCGTCACCCGCGCCGCAATTTCCCCCCCCGCCGTCCGCGACTACGCCTACGAGTTCACCGCCGACTGCCCCGGCGACGCCGACAGCTCGGGCACCGTCGATGTCAACGACATCTCCTTCGTCCTCTTCAGACTCGGGCAGACCGGCTGCGGTGCCGACGGTGATATCGACCGCTCACAGAACGTAGACGTCAACGACATCTCCTTCGTCCTCTTCAGACTCGGAGACACCTGCAACTAAAGCATCCGCACCCAATCCGTAGCGTGTGTAAAATCCTGCCCCCTCTCCCCTGCGGGGGAGAGGGCAAGCGAGTCCCGATGTATCGGGACGAGCGCGGGTGAGGGGGTCTTTCTCTTCTTCAATCCCTCCACTCCAATCGCCACAAACAAACTCAAACCGATCTAACGAATCACTGCACATCCCGTCCCCGAACCCCATCGATCGTGTGCAGCATCGGCGGTGAATCGATGAAATGGACCGTTCCATCATCGCGAAAGATATACCCATCCCCACGCTCGTACCCGTTATACCGTTCCCGCACGTCCACGCGCCGCGCTGAGCCATCACAAAACCCGACACTCAGCTTCTCGCGCAGCAGGTCACCCACATCACTAACACGACCAGCATACGTCCACGTATCAACCACCAGCGCCTTTGCCGCCGGGTAAGACACCTCCGCAGCGCGAGTTTCCCGCCACTGCTCCGGCCCGATCCGTGTAGTCACATTCCAATACTCGTGACCCGTGATAAACACACACGGGTACGAATACCCCGTGAACATCGGCCAATACCCCCCCTCGACGCGGTACTCCGGCGGGAAAAACACATCCGACATCGCATTCGAGTCGTAATACCCATCCGCCAGCGCGATATGCCATGTCCGGTGTGCATCAAAGTACGAAACAACCGTGCTCATCCCCCCGCCCGTCAACTCATACGAAAACAATCCGCGCTCCGTAAAGTGCGGGTAGGCACCCCGATGATCCACCGGGTAGGAGTTCATCACCTGCGCGTGCGTCCGCAGATCCGAGGAAACCACCGCGTCCCGCCCCCGTTCTCGAACCTGCCGCAGTCCCACAATCAACACGCCCATCAGAACCGACACCACAGCAATAACCACCAGCGTCTCGATCAGCGTCATGCCGCGCCGAAGATGGTTCACGATGCCACGCACGCTTCCGCCTGCTCCTTTCGTGCCGCCAACAGACTCACCACAATAGCAGTCAACGATATACCCGCCAGGATCGAGTTGCGAACAACCAAATGCCGGAACCCATCCTCAACTTCAATGTACTGCGCCCAAACTCCGAAGCACGAACAGTTCGGCTCCAGATGGTTCGCCCAATGCCACCACGTTACACCAACAAATAATCCAAGCAGTATGGCGCACAATACGTTTGCAACAACTATTCGATTCAGAAACACCAGCGTAATCGGCAACAACTCAAGCCCAGGAATTAGAAAAACCGCTGCTTTCCGCACTCCGTGAGACAGCAATTCGTATCCATCTAGAGAAGCCACAAAGACTGGCCAATCCAGATACTTCCCAATGCCTGCAAACATAAACACCGTCGGAACGGCTACACCGACACACATCCGAACGGCCCGCAGCCGAACAGGAATGGCACGACGCACACACCTACTCCCAATTATTGGCACCACAAGAATTTCCGTACGCCTCTCGGCTATAACATTCCCGTTCTGCATCAGCATCCTTGGTCACACACTGCCCTAGCTCGTCGCATTTATATGTGTGTACAATCGCCCACCCCGTTGTATTCGCACTCACCCGCCAAGATGTCTGCCCACTTTCGTCAGATCCAGTATTTCTGACTTCCGTCACCGTCCCTCCAGAATCCAAAACAATATCTCCACATGGAGTAGCGGTATTTTCTCCTTGACAGATTCGACTATTCGCCCACATCTGACCACAATCCTTATCAACCTCCATGACGCATCCTCCAGCGCTATATTGAGCAAGCGCCTCTACTCCAAACATCAATCCCACTGCAACACACACTAAAACACCCGCCAATCCTGACTCAGATCGTGCAAACTTCATGCTTTCCCTTTCTATATCTAATGAGTACGGCGCATCACAGCGATTGCACCAAGAACAACAATGCCCCCGATCCCTGCCGCCCACCACCGGCCATTCGTTGATCCCGTACCCACCGATTGCTCCTCACGATGGCTCGTTTCCATTGCAACCTGATGCTCGTCATCAAGCAACACAAAGTGGTCCCCTTCTTCCGCGTAGACCCACTCCCCCATCAGGGAATCACCGTGCAACCTAAACGACTCTGATCCGGACTCCCGAAAATCAGCAACCCTGACACCCTCCTCTGTCTCCGGGATGCCACAGTGCGATTCTAATTCGGATCTCGAGACCACGGAAAAACCAAGCACGTCAAATTTTTCGAGCCGACCGCTCGAAGTATGAACGACTTCTACAACGCGCGGAAAATCGAAGCCCTCCATGTGCCCGTTCGCTTTGACTTCGTAATATTCGCCTCCAATAGACAACTCCCTAAACAAGAGTAAATGCAAATGCCGACGCATCTCGTCGAACATCTGGCTCATGTTGTACCCAATAGGAAACGCAACCCCAGAACGTATTATCGTCAATTGGCCAGGCCGCTCCGCACGGCGATAGCGCATCCAACGCTCGCCCTTCAAGCCGCCGGTTCGCAGAATACCACCCGCCCCTCCATCCTCTCCACCCTTAGATGTCATCATATCCTCAAAGTAATACGCCCCGTGCCCCGCGTACCACGCTGTCATTGATCGCACCTCGGGGTGATCCTTCAGCCTCCGCATGTATTCAATCGAGCCCCGATCAGGATGATCCACATATTTATCAACCCGCTTCCACCGCGCATCGAGCTCCGTCTTCGTTAATGAAGTCGAAATCGTCAGTGTGTACTCAACCTTGATCCCCTCCCATCCCATCTCCTCCAGCAGCGCATCCAGCGCCTTGCCATCGCTCTGCGCCAAGCAAATCGATGCCACCAACACATAGAAACACGCACACAAAGCGAACCGCAGTAGCTTCATACGCGAAGCATACCCCCCCCCCCCCTCGGCACGTCAAGATAAATATCCAAATCAAGGAATTCTACCGACACCCAAGTGGGGCATTTTCACCCACCCACTCTCTTCAGCACATCCACCACACCAACCTGCTGCACCTCCGCATCAACCCCGCGCTCGATCTCCCCGAAATCGCGCACGCCCGGCGCATGCACCAGCTCCACCTCGTCCGCATCCCCCACGCGTTTCAACCCCAGCGCACCGCTCCCCGTCACCGTCACGATCCACCGCCCCTCGCCGAGCGATCGGTACACCGCCTGCCCGTACCCATCCGGATCCGTATCCCAATCAATAAACTCCAGCGCCCCGTCGATCACCACCCCGCTGCTGGGAGGCGTGTGCTCGTCAAACACCCGCCGGATCAGCGCGCGCCCATCCACCACCGCGAAATCAACATACACCTCGCTCCGCGGATCGAGCCGCGTCTCCACCTCCTCGACCACCCCCTGCGCCGTGCGCACCCGCACCGTCATCTCCCCACCAACAACAACCAACTCCGTCACCGCCGTCCGCCGCACCACATTGTTAAACGTCTCCCGCAGCCCCTCGTACTCCGCCACCACCTCCGCGAGCCGTTCCTTATAGATCTCCGCCTCAACATCAGACTTCACCCCGCGATACCCCAGCAACGCACCGATCCCCCCGATCACAACAATCCCCGCGCTCACGCCCAGCCTCGCTATCGATAATCCCATCGCGTCGCCCTCGTTCTCGCCGCCACGCCTCAATCCCCATCGACGCACCACGCCCAACCCCGCCAATCCTACGCACGCCACTCCGCCTTTCCCGTGGCAACTGCCCTACCCCCGCCCTGCATCACACCCGATATAGAACTCGAAACCATCGCCGCATGGCACGCCCGCGCAGATGACAACACCAAAGGCGATTCCTAAGCACGCCCCCTCCGCAAACCGCGGCAGCGCCACAACAGACCACGCCGTCAATCAATACCGGCGCAACACACCCACAACCAAACCCTGAATCTTGCAGTCCTTCACCAGAATCGGATCGAACGCATCGTTCGCCGGCTGCAACCGGATGTGATCGTCTTCCTTGAAAAACGTCTTCAACGTCGTCTCGCCATTCGGCAATAGCGCAACAACCCGCTCACCGTTCCGCGCCGTATCCCGACGCTCAACAATCACATAATCCCCATCCAGAATCCCCTCGTCCTTCATCGAATCGCCATCAACACACAACGCAAACGTCGCGCCCACCTGCCCGACCCGAGGCCCGAACACGTCCATCATGTCCAGCTCGTCGTCGTCCGCGAACTTCTCGATCGGATACCCCGCCGCGATCTTCCCGACCAGCGGGAACCGCAAGGGCCGCTCCTCATCAGGCAGCGCAACCCCCTCAGCGATCGACAAAGAGCGTGCCTTGTTCGGCTCGCGCACGAGTGCGCCCTTCTTGATGAGCGCCTCGACGTGCTCGAACACGGTGACTTTGCTCACGCCCAGTTCGTCGGCCAACTCCTGCATCGTCGGGGAATAGCCACAACGGACCCTCGTGTTGCGGATCAGCTGCAAAATCTTCAGTTGTTTCGGCGTCAGGTTCATAATCAATCACCTCCCAAGTGATTCGTGTTGCTTCATCCCGTCCAACCACCACACCGCCAAGCCGCCCACCCCATCCACTATCCAGCCCCCCGCCCACTCCAGTAGCCGTGCCACGAATCGCCCCACCCGCCACACCGCGCATCGTCTCGCGCTCCGCAACAGCAAGCCCCCGCGCCGCACCAACCGTCCCCTGAAAAATCCCGACCTGCCGCTCGAGCAACGCGCCCGCAGCGAGCAGCGCCCCAGCCCGCGCCGCACCATCAGACACCTCAACCCGATCCTCCCGCCGACCGCCGCGCCTGCCCGACGCGCTATGCCCACCGCGACCGCTGTCGTCTTGGGTCGCTGCGCCGCCATCCGTCTCAACAATCTCTCCGCCTCGTGTTCCAACAAAGGTCCTCGTGAAATCGCCCCCAGGCCCAATCTGTAAAAGCGCATCCATGCTGTTCACCGCCCGCCGTCATAGCTGCCAACCTATCGCGCCCTCCTGGCTGCCTGCCCCAAGCGATCCGCCGCAAGGGTTCCAATTCCAACTTCTTGCTTGTTCGGCTTACGGTACCCCACCAGACACCGCACAGCAACCCCCATGTTTAGGTTTTTTCCGGGTAACCCACTTAGGCTGCTTGGGGAAAGCCCTAGCCCCGCCTCAGCACACTCCCTTCCCGCACCACCAGCCGCCGAATCTCCAGCATCGTCACCTCGCTCGCCACCTGCCCCGCCTCCATCCCCGTCGCCCTGCATACCTCATCCATACTCCGCCCCTCGCCGATCGCCTCAAGAATCCGCTGCTGCGACTCGCTCACCGTCACCACACCCCCGCCCGCCAGCGCGCTGCGATCCGTTGTTGATTTCTCCTCAACAACCGCCTCCCCTCCCGCATCCCCATACCGCGCACCGTGCGTCCCGTTGTGCGCGTGCCACGCCCCCTGCTCCACCAGCGCGATCACATCCGCAACCCCCGTCACCAAACTCGCCGACCCATCCTTTAACAACCCGTTCGAACCCTCCGAACTCTCGCTGTCCACCCGCCCCGGCACCGCCATCACCTCCCGCCCATGCTCCTCCCCCGCGATCCGCGCAGTAATCAGAGCGCCGCTGCTCACCGGCGCCTCGATCACAACCACCCCAAGACTCATCCCCGAAATAATCCTGTTCCGCGCCGGAAAATGCTCCGCGCTCGGCGCAACGCCCATCGTCAACTCGCTCACCAGCGCGCCGCCGCTCGCCACCACCTCATCAAAGAACCCCTTGTTTTCCGGCGGATAACAATGCCCGTGCCCGCAACCCATCACCACCACCGTCCGCCCCCCAACCCGCACCGCCGCACGATGCGCCGCCGTATCAACACCCCGCGCCCCGCCGCTCACAACAACCAACCCCGCCTGCGCCAACCCCGCCCCGAACCGCTCCGCCTGCTCGATCCCATACGCCGTCGCGCGCCGCGAACCAACAATCCCTACCCCATACATCCTCGCACCGTCCAGTTCACCGCGCACATACAAAACCAGCGGCCCGTTCGGCACCTCCCTGAGCAGCGCCGGGTACCCCTCGTCCTCAATCGTCACAACGCGAACCCCCGCCCCCGCCGCGCGCTCAAGCTCCTCCCTCGCCCGCTCCACGCACCCCGCACCCTCCGCCGCAATCCGACCCGCCGTTTCAGCGCCAATCCCTCGTACCGCCCGAAGCCGTCCCCGCTCCGCGCCCAAAACCGCCCCCGCCGAACCCAACGATTCAATCAGCCGCCTCGCACGCACCGACCCCACACCCCCCACCATCATCAGCCCCACAACCTCCTCAACACTCGTGCTGTTCTGCTGTTCCACACCTCAAACAATACCAAACAAACCCCGTTCAACAACCCCCCTCTTCCCCTTTCCTCACTCAATCAACCCCCTCCCGTCCGATATCACCACTACCGCGCAACCATTCATACAAGGCAATTCCAAGGACGGAGAGCCCAAATGTCTCAGAGCCCAACCGCAACACGCCACCATTCCGCACGCACATTCACACTCGGCATGCTCGCCGGCTCCGCCATCCTCATCGCCGGCATGTTCCTCGCCGCCGCAACACCCGCACTCTCCCCCTCCCAGCACGGCTCCTCCGAACCAGACGGCGCCGTCCGTTTCGACACCATCCGCGCACGCCGTTTCGAAGTCCTCGATTCACAGGGCGCAGTCGTCGCAAGACTCCGCTCCGGAAAAGACGGCGGCGTCATCCAGGTCTACGACCGCAACAACATCACCCGCGCCGAAATCTCCGCCGAAGGCACAGTCACCGTCTTCCACAAAGACGCCCGACCACTCGCCTCCATCGGCTGCGCCGTCGCCACCAACCCCGGCGGCCGCATCGTCGTCTTCGATACCGAAGGCTCCATCGCCGCGCGACTCCCCGGCTGGGTCAACGGCTCAGACGAACCCCGCTCCTCCTTCCCCCTCTCCCTGGGCCAATAACAACCAACCACCCCAAACCCGCCAACTGCCGCCCCCGCGCGCCGTTTCCCCCTGTATTCTCAGGAATACCGCGCCGCCACCGCACCTTCCCTATCTATAGTCGAACTGTCCGTGCGCCCGCTCCGGGCCTGTCCACCTGACTTAGAAACTCCGGGACTACCCTGCAATGCACAAAATCATCTGCGCATCGTTCGCCCTCCTCCTCGCCGCCTCCCTCGCCCCCGCGCAGGCAGACCTCGCCGATGAAGTCTTCTACCAGTTCATGCCCATCTCATGGCGCGACGGAAACTCGGACACCAACCGCTACGGCGACTTCCTCGGCATGACCGACTCCCTCGACTACCTCGACTCGCTCGGCATCACCGCGATCTGGATGAACCCCATCTTCCCCTCACCCGCATACCACGGCTACCAGCACGGACCCGCCGACCAGATCAACCCAAGGTTCGGCACCGAACAAGAGTTCATCGACTTCCTCACCGCCGCAAACGCACGCGGCATCAAGGTCTTCATCGACTTCGTCGTCTACGGCATCTCCCACGACTCCATCTGGTACCAGGACGCCCAGGGCAACCCCGCCTCCCAATACGATCCCTGGCTCGCCTTCGAAAACGGTGCCAACACCTCCTTCCTCGGCGCCGTCTACAACACATGGAACGGAGACTCCGTCGGCTTCATCCACTGGAACCACAACGAACCAGAGCCAACACAACTCGTCACCGACTGGGCCATCAAATGGCTCGACCCGAACCAGGACGGCGATTTCTCCGACGGCGTCGCCGGCTACCGCCTCGACCATGTCTGGCAGAACTACCCCAACGGCCCAAACGGCTGGGGCTACAACCTCAACGACTTCTGGATCCCCTGGAAAAACGCACTCACCGCCGTAAACCCAAACGTCATCACATTCGCAGAACAGGCAGACTGGGGCATCAACGGCACCGCCCTCTTCCCCGCCTTCGACGCAACAATGACCAAGCCCTTCGAGTTCGCCGTGCGCGACGCCATCAACGCCGAAAATGCAACCAAACTCTACGAACAGATGGCCCGCCTCTTCGTCGAACTCCCCATCGATAACTCGGGCACATTCCTCACCATCATCGGCGACCACGACGTAGACCGACTCACCTCCGTCATCGGCTCCTCGCTCAACCACGCCAAGCTCGGCGCCGCAATCCTCTTCACACAACCATTCACCCCGATGATGTACTACGGCGATGAAATCGGCATGCTCGGATTCAAGGCAAACTACGGCTCAGACGCAAACGACATCCCATTCCGCGAACCAATGAAGTGGAACGCAACCGACGGCCCGCCCCACTCCAACTACTGGACCCTCAATTCGCAGGCCTACTCCAACCGCTACTCACAAAACAACGACGGGCGCTCCATCGAAGAGCAGGACCTTGATCCCAACTCCCTCCTCAATACCTACCGCAACCTCGCAACCCTCCGCGCCGCAAACATCGCGCTGCGCCGAGGTGGCTACTCCCCAATCCCCAACTCCGACCCCGCCGTCTGGACCTTCCTCCGTCATCACAACAACCAAACCCTCATCGTCGCCATCAACCTCGATAACGCTGCCGCCAACACCGACCTCGATATGAGCGCCTTCGATCTCCCACTCGGCCCAACAACCCCCCAAGACATCGAGTCCGGCGCACTCCTCTCCGACATCACCGACGCAAACAAATCCAGCTACCCAATCTCCATCCCCGCCTGGGGCTGGAAGATCTACGAAGCAGACCTCGAACCACCCGCCGCGCCCGTCTCACTCGCAGACGGCGTCAACATCCCAACCGACTTCCCCGCCGCGCTCGCCACACAAACCAACCCCACCACCGCCGGCAACAACATCAACGAACTCAACCAACTCTTCGCCGCACAATCGCAAGACACACTCCGCCTCGCCATCACAGCAAACCTCGAAAACAACGGCAACGCCGTCGCCATCTTCCTCGACACAAGACCCGGCGGCCAAACCCAACTCGATACCTCAAACTCACCCGCGCCCCCATCGGGCCTCTCCGATCTCACCGGAACCGAGTTCGACGCAGGATTCCAACCCGACGAGATGTACTTCATCAACACCTTCGCTGGCTCCATCTTCGTAGACCAGCTCACACTCCCCACCGGTTCACCCGCAACCAAAACCTACCGCGGCCAGGGCGGCACCAACACCGCTTCCGGACTCCTCGCCGGAGGATCCAACCCCAACGACCTTCAGGTCGCCATGAACAACACCAACACGCAAGGCGTCACATCCTCCTCCGCGGCAAACGCCGACACCGCAACCACCGGCTTTGAACTCTCCATCCCCCTCGCCGACCTCAACCCCGACCCCGGGCACACCCTGTCCGTCCTCGCCGTCCTCCTCTTCCCCTCGGGCCACATCTCCAACCAAACCCTCCCGCCCCTCCCCAACTCCTCCGACGCGGGCAACTCTCCAAACTTCGCATCAATCTCGGGCGACCAGTTCGCGCCAATCCCCGACGCCCCCCTCCCCTGCAATGGCGACGCAAACGCCGATGGCACCGTCGATGTCAACGACATCTCCTACGTCCTCTTCCGCCTCGGCAACACCGGCGCACCCGGCACAGTCGATGGTGACGCCAACGCAGACGGCATCGTGGACGTCAACGACCTCTCATACGTCCTCTTCCGCCTCGGACCCTGCTAACGCACGCCGTACCCCCCTCCCTCTCCCCCTGAGAGAGGATGTTGTCGTTGTCTTCGACGACGACAGGTGAGGGCTCCCCAACCTCCACCTTCTCCCCATCCCCTTTCTTCATCTTCTCTTCCTGATCCCTGGTACTTGATGCCTTTTTCATCGGAATACTCCCGCCTTCTCGATGGTTGATATCGACAGCCCGCCACGCCGGGCCTCGATCAACATTCCCCCTTGGAGACATCCCATGCGCATCCCCGTGACCATGCTCGCCAGCGCGATCACCGCGCTCGCCACCCTCGCTTCCTCCGCCCTCGCACAGACCTACTCCAGCACCCTCTGGCAAAAAGGAACCGCAGCCGTCGAGGGGCTCTACACCATCACACCAAACGACGACGCCTCCCACACCCTCACCCTCTCCGCAAACTTCTCCACCAAAACCGCCCCGGACCTCAAGCTCGTCCTCTCCCCCCAACCGCTCAACAAAATCACAAAGAAGAACGCCCTCACAGGCAGCTTCGTCATCGCCCCGCTCAAATCCAACACCGGCGCACAGACCTACACCATCCCCGCGACCGTAAACATCACCAAGTACAAAACCCTCGCCATCCACTGCGAGCAGAAAACCAAACTCTGGGGCGCGTCCCAACTCTCCGAAGGCACCGTCATCTCCCATGCCGCGAAGTGGACCAAGAAGCAGAAGAAAACCAAGGGCTCCTACGAACTCGTCAAGCGCGACTCGGGCACATTCATCCGCTTCTCCCCCGACTTCAAAACCCCCAAGCCACCCGAGCCCCTCCGCATCCTCCTCTCCCCGCTCTCCGACAAAGACGCCAAGCATAAGAACGCCGAAAGCGGCGCCGCGTTCGTCGCCACACTCGAAAACATCAAGGGCGCACAAGAATACCGCCTCCCCGACAACATCGACCCCTCCAACTACAACTCCATCCTCCTCAACTGCAAGCAATACACCAAGCTCTGGTCCGCAGCCCCGCTGACCCCGCCTAACTAAAGCCGAGCACCCGCTCGACCGAATAATCCTGATTCGCGTGACATGCTCACACCTCCGGGGGTGAGCATGTTTTTATTTCCGCCGTGTGCCATGCCCAAGCGCAGCTTGAGCATGTCTGTTCCCCTCCCTCTCCCCGTGCCACTGAACCGTCTCCGGGTCAGTGCTCTTGCCTCCGCTTTGTCTGGGTGGCATGCCCACACCGCAGGGGTGGGCATGTCTTCTCTTCCTCCCTCTCCTCCCCCCGAGGCCTGTGCCCCACAAAAAAACCGGGCACTCTCGTACCCGGTCCGTTCGTATTTCCAAATTCGATTCTTCAGATCACGGGAAAATGCCGCGGAGGGCGTACACCTTGCCGATCTGATCCAGCGCCGCGATATACGCCGCCGTCCGCATCTCCACACCGTACCGGTGCCGCGCAAGCCCGACGCGCCGAGCCGCAAGCACCATGTGCCGGTTCAACTCGTCGTCAACCTTCTCCGCGTCCCAGTACACATTCGAGCGGTTCTGCACCCACTCGAAGTAACTCACCGTCACGCCGCCCGCCGAGCACAAAATCGCCGGCAGGATCTCCACACCCTTCTCCATCAAAACACGCTCGCCCGCAGGCGTCGTCGGCGCATTCGCCGCCTCCGCGACAACCTTGCAGTTCATCAGCTGCGCCTTCTCCGGCGTGATCATCTGCTCCAGCGCCGCCGGGATAAACACATCAACCTGCGTCGAGTAAAACTCCTCTTCGCTGATCTTCTGCGCCCCGTGGTGCGTCTTCTCAAACCCGTTGACCCCGCCCGCCTCCTTCACATACGCATCCAGCGCGTGCGTATCGAGCCCCTCGGAATTGTAGATCGCGCCCGTGTGATCCATCACCGCCAGCACCGTCCCGCCGCGCTCCGTCCACAACTTCCCAGCCCACGAACCAACATTCCCGTACCCGATCAAAGAGCACGTCCCGCCCTTGATCGACAGGTTCAACTCGGGCAGCATCTCCGCCAGCACATCGATCACACCCTGCCCCGTCGCCTTCTCGCGACCGAGCGACCCGCCCATCTCAACAGGCTTGCCCGTGACAACCGCCAGCGCATCATTCCCCGACACACCCCGCGTGATATTCATGTATGTATCCGCGAACCACGCCATCACCTGGGCATTCGTGCCCATGTCCGGCGCCGGAATATCATGATCGGGACCGATCATCGGAGCGATCGCCGAAACAAACCGACGCGTCACACGCATCAGCTCACCGCTCGACAGCTTCCACGGATCACACTTCACACCGCCCTTCGCGCCGCCGAACGGCACCCGCACCAGCGAGCACTTCATCGTCATCAGCGCCGACAACGATTTCACGTCATCGAGATGCACATCCGGGTGGAACCGCAGCCCGCCCTTGAACGGCCCCAGCGCGTTGTTGTGCTGCACCCGGTACCCCTTGAACAGCGCGTGATGACCGTCGTCCATGCGCACCGGGAAATGCACCATGATCTCGTTCACCGGCTGCGCCAAAATAATCTGCACACGGTGCGGCAGTTCAAGCACCTCCGCCGCGTGCAGCACCGCATCGATCGTCTGCAGATAAAGATTGTCCGGGTTCCGCTCCATCCCCAGTTCGTCGTACACCGGGCTGTCCAACTGCTGTCGGGACGGGGCCGTGATTGACGCTTTCGCCATGACTCGCTCGCTTACAAAAACGGTGGGTGCCTCTCCCCTTGCGACGCCGCCGACAGGACCATCCCGCAGCAGGACGCCGCCTCACGACCGGATCATCGACCAGCTTCTCTCGCCGGATCACCGATCGCCAGACGGGGTAAACCTCCCGCTCAGCCCACCGCCGAGCGGGTGTTTATTGGGGTGCGATCATACCGATTCCGACCCACCGCGAACCCCCCCCTGTGCCTCTCAGAACCCCCATTTACATTCTTTTTTGTCCGGTAAACCGCTTCACCACACCGCCCCAGCCCCGCATTCCCAATTACCGGTCCTTCACCCCTCCATTCGCCCCCCTTCCCCCACCCCATCAACGATCCAGCCCATCCCTACCCCGCCTCCCTCATGCACCAGCCCCTCCAGTAAACCGCTCAACCATTCTCCCCCACTCCCCCGTGCCACTGACCTGTCCTCAGGTCAGTGTCTCCCACTCATCCCCCCTTCCTTTTTCTTCCTTCTTGGGTGCCATGCTCAAGCGCAGCCTGAACCACGATCTTCTCCGGGTGCCACCGCTTGGCCCGGAGGGCAAGCGGTGCTCCCACCCATCCCCCTTTCCTTTTTCTTCCTTCTTGGGTGCCATGCTCAAGCGCAGCTTGAGCATGTCTTCCTCTTCATATTCCCACTCTCCCCCGTGCCACTGACCCGTCCTCGGGTCAGTGCTCCCACCCACGCCCTTCCTCATAAAAAAGCCATCCGCAAGGATGGCGGAACAACAACTCATCTTTTCCAAACGCCTTGCACCCCCTCCCCCTTCTCAGCAACCCTCCCCAAGCCGCGCCAGCACATGACTGATGTCGTTCACATCAACCGCGCCATCCCCGTTCGCGTCACCACCACCAATACCACCTAACCTAAACAGCACGTAGCTGATGTCGTTCACATCAATCATCCCATCTCTGTTCGCATCACCATCGCACCCCAAAATATCAAAAATAAAGACACTGCCAGAACCATCGCCATTGTCGTCATCTCCGAAAGCTCCCGCCATAGCGGTATGCCCGCTGACCGCGACAGATTCACCAAGATAGTCATAGTCCCCTCCATCAGATGCGTACAACTTCCCGATCTCCACCGGATGCAAGGGTTCCGAGATATCAAACGCATACGCGCTACCCGCGTCGATCTCACTACCGCCGTCATCCCACCACGCCCCTACAACCACCCTCGCACCATCGATCGCGACTGATACACCAAATATATCCCACACCGAACCATCACTCGCGTACAGCTTGCTCAACTCTACCGGACGAGCAGGGTCCGAGATATCAAAGACATATGCGCTGCCAGAATTCTCTCCGTGTACGTCGTCCCCTCCAGCGCCAACGACGACCGTATCCCCGCTAACCGCTACCGATCCACCAAATGAATCGCCCGTTATCCCATCGCTTGCATAAAGCTTGCCGATCTCCTCGGGGTTCACAGGATCCGAAATGTCGTAAAGATATACACTACCGGACGAACTCCCTTTGTCATCGTCCCCATGAGCCCCAACTAGCACCGTACGCCCACTCACCGCGACCGTACCCCCAAAGAAGTCATACGCCTCGCCGTCGCTCGCCATGAGTTTGCACACCTGCACCGGGTTGGCAGGATCCGAGATATCGAACACATACGCACCGCCCGCCAGATGCCCGTGATCGCTGTCCGCGAGCGCCCCGACAACCACCGTGCTGCCGCTCAATGCAACCCAGATCCCGAACTGATCGTTGCTCGTTCCATCGTTCGCAATCAGCTTGCAAAGCTGCACAGGATGGGCCGGATCCGAGATATCAAAGACGTACGCACTGCCAGAATCCCACCCGTTCTCATCGTCACGCATTGCCCCGATAACGACCACGCCCCCGCTTATTGCAATCGACTCCCCAAACACATCGCCGGTTTCACCATCGCTGCTCATCAGCTTGCTCACCTGCGTAGGACGCGCGGGATCCGAAATATCAAATACATATGCACTCCCCGACGCCGACCCATTGTCATCATCTCCCGTCACACCAACCACAAGGAAGTTCCCATCCGCCGCGACAGCGCCTCCAAACACGTCGCCGACAAACACATCATCGGATTGAATCTCCGTCAACTCCTCTCCCATCCCACCGACCACCTCCCCCACATGATTCAACATCCCCAAGCAAACACACGCCGTGCAACACATCCGCATGACCATTCTCCTATGGCGAGCAATAGATCACCACATCGCGTCGCCTCTACTGCCATCGACCCACCCATATCAACCACTCGAAATATGTACCCCTCCAATATCCCCCTCTCCCCCGTGCCACTGACCCGTCCTCGGGTCAGTGCTCCCACCCATACCCCTTCCTCTTCTTCCCTCTTGGGTGCCATGCTCAAGCGCAGCTTGAGCATGTCTTCCTCTTCTATTCCCCCTCTCCCCCGTGCCACTGACCTGTCGTCAGGTCAGTGCTCTTCTCTCTTCTCTCTTCTCTCTTCTCGGGTGGCATGCCCAATCGCAGCTTGAGCATGTCTTCTCCCACCTCTTCTCTACAAAAAAGCCATCCGCAAGGATGGCTGAAAACAACCCTTCTTTTCCAAACGCCTTGCACCCACTCTCCCTTCTCAGCACACCACCCCCAACCTGAACACCACATAACTGACATCATTCACATCAACCGTGCCGCCGCCGCCGTGTCGAGAATCCAATACCACCGAACATCACAACCGCGGCACCCGACGCCGGTCCTGGTACGGGACTTGCAACACGGAAGCCGACGTTGAAGCTCTCGAGCGACGGGATGTCGCCGACGCGGCTGGAGGACCGCAGGTAGAACTCATCGCCGAGCCAAGAACCGCCGCGGAGGCCACGCAAAGAAGCCGAGGGCTGCCCGGTGTTCCACTCCCACACATTGCCTCCCATATCGAGCAAGCCGTAGAAGTTCGCGGCGTAGGTTCCAACGGGCGTCGTGTCGCCGCTGACATTGCCAAAGTTCGCATCGACACCCGCAACGGGAACGCTGTTGCCTGATTCCGGGTAGAGCCAGTAGTCGTCGCTGTCGCCGCCCTGCGCTGCTGGTTGGTGGTAGGCGCCTTTGTACCACTCGTCCTCGCTGGGCAAGAAATACTGTGCGCCAGGGGCGCGAGTCTCGGTCGTGCCGTCGGTGATGTTGTACACGCCAGTCTCGGTGTCGCCAGCGCCCTGCCCGTTGTGCAGCCAGTTGGTGAAACGCATCGCGTCGATGAACGAGGTGTACACCGCCGGGTTGTTCTCGCGCCCAGGTGTGACGGCGTAGGTGAATGAACCGGCGGAGCCCGATTGCGTGATACCGGCGAACGAGTTGGCCATATTCGGGTTGTAGAGGTTCGGATCGGTCCCGCCGAAGCTGTCCGTTGCGGCGACGCTGTTGAGGAACTCGGCGTACTGCGCGTTGGTGACCTCGGTGGTCGCCATGCGGAAATCGTTGGCGACGGTGCCGAAGCCGGTGAACGGGTCGGCGGCGTTGCCCGCGTTGCCGATCGTCGCCCAGTCGAAGGTGACTTCACCAAACGCTGTTGTCGAAGTCACAATGCCGAGCCCAATCGCCAGCCCCACACTACAAATACATCGATTCATGCTGCTTCTTCCCTCTCTCTGATACGGCCAAAGTCCCCCAAATATGTTTCTCTTGTAAACCAGATTACCCTCTTCCCCTCCACACACAAGACATTTCACCGTCTTCACATCACTCCGTGCCACCGACCCACCTCCGTATCAGTGTCCTCCCTCCCCCCTTCCTCACAAAAAAGCCACGCGCAAGCGTGGCTGAAAAACGAAATTCTTATCTCTTCTTGCCCCCCTACCGCGGCAACTTCTGCAGATCCTCTTCAAAGCCCGCAAGCACAAGCGTGTCCCGCGCCTCAAGCGTGCTCGTCGGCTGCGGCAGATCCACCACCCGCTCAACAAAAGTATCCGCCCCCGTCGCGCTCGCGCTCTCCACCAGCCGCTTGATCGCCACAACCGTCACATTGTGCTTCTTCCGAAGGTCGAGCTCCGCGAGCGTCTTCCGCTCCCACTCACTCGGCACCGGCATCTGGATCAACGCATACCCCTCAGCAAGACTCACATGATCGATCACATAAGGAGTCAGCAGCTTCCGGCTCCACCGCTCCGCCGATTCATCCTCGGGCCGAACAACACCGTCCGCACCGATCCTCGAAAGAATCCGCGCCTGCATCTCGTTCGCCGCACGCGAGATCACCCGCTCCACCCGCATCGATTTCAGCAGCACAGTCGTCAGCGCGTTCGCCTCGAAGTTGTGCCCGATCCCCACAATCGCGCAGTCCACCTGGTCCACACCCTGCACCCGCAGGCTCTGCTCGTCCGTCGCGTCCAGCGCGATCGCCAGCGTCACCTGGTCCCGAAGCTCCTCGACCACGCTCCGATCACGATCGATCGCGATCACCTCCGCGCCCTGCGAGGCAAGCATCGTCGAGAGCCGACGACCAAACCGACCCAATCCAATCACCGCGAACCGTTCCATACGCTCTCCAAACTACCACCCCATACTGCCAACCGCGAACCCCCGTGCCACTGACCCGTCTTCGGGTCAGTGCGCTCCCCTTCTTCCTCTTCTCGGGCGCCATGTTCAAGCGCCAGCTTGAGCATGTCTTCTCTTCCTGATGCCCGATGCCTGCTCCCTGATGCCTTCTTAATACACCACCACATCCTCCGTCGGATAGTGGTACGTCGCCCGACGCTGCGTCCGCATCGACAGCAGCGCCGCCAGCACCGCGAAAATCCCCACACGACCAACAAACATCGCAAACATGATCGCACCCTTCCCCGCCGGGCTCAGCTCAGCAGTGATCCCCATGCTCAATCCCGTCGTCCCAAACGCGCTCACCGACTCAAACAGCAAAGGCCCAAGCGTCATCGAATCCTCCGTCGCCGCCAGCACGCCCGTCGTCCCCATGCACACCCCCAGCGCCAAAACAATCAGCGCCGCGCACTTCCGCACCAACGCATCGGGCAGCGTCCGACCAAACGCCGTCGTCTCGCTCCGCCCTCGCAACGTGCTCCACACCGTCAGCGCGAGCACCGCGAACACCATCATCTTGATCCCACCCGCCACCGACCCCGGGCTCCCGCCCAGGAACATCAAAAAGATCAGCCCGAGCCGGCTCAGCAGCCCCATCTCCGAAACCTCGATCGTGTTAAACCCGCTCGTCCGGTTGATGTTCATAAAGTGCGCATCGAGCAGCGCCGTCCCCAACGGCACATCCGCCTGCGTCAATTCTCCGAGCAGAATCACAACAAACCCAACAACATACGCCGTCGTGGTCGTCGCCAGAATAATCTTTGTATTCAGGTTGAGCCGCACCAGCGAGCCGTGCCGCACCCGGATCCCCCGCAACCGCGCCCACGCAACCTTCCGGATATTGTCCAACACCGGGAACCCGATCGACCCAAAGATAATCAGCGGCACGATCACAACATGCGGCGTCCAGTGCATCCGCAGCCCCGCCATCGACCCGTCGGTCGTCGCAAACCCCGCGTTACAAAAACTCGACACCGAGAAAAACACCGCGTGGTACATCCGGTCCCCCGCCGTCACCATGTCCGCCGGCATCCCGGCCCACGTCTCGGGCCACCCGAAGTAAAACGCCGCCGCCCCGATCAGCTCCACACCGTGTGTGATCAGAATGATGAACGTCACCAACTTCTGCAGACTCAACTGCCCCGCCCACCCCTGCTCCGTGCCCTCCGCGATCGTCTGCGTCGCCCGCAAACCGAAACTCCGCCCGATCACCGTCGCCAAAAGCGCCCCGAACACAATCACCCCCAACGCCCCAACCTGGATCCACACCAGAATGATCACCTGACCAAACCGTGTGAACCCCTCCCCCGTCGGCCGCACCACCAGCCCCGTCTGGCTGATCGCGCTCGTGATCGTAAACATCGCATCAAGCAACCCGATCGGCCGTCCCGCAGGCGTCGCCGCCGGCAGCTTCAGCGCGAGCGTCCCCACACCGATCAGCGCAACAAACGAACCCACAAACACCAACCCGGGAGGCACCTTCGACTGCGCTACCCGCAGGTACAAACGCACCACGTGCACCATCAACAGCAGCCCCGCCGCAACCGCTTCCCCAGCGCCCCACCAGAAGAACCCTACGCCCAATACCGTCAACACCTGCTCGGGCCTGGTGATCTTCAAAAACTGTGACCGCTCACCCTTCCCCTTCAGCCCGCCCATCGCCAGCGCGAGCACCACCCCATACAACAACAAAAATCCCCACTGCGCCCACGCGAGCACACCCGCGTCCACCACCGCCTCGTGCCAACCAAACAACAGCACCGTCGGCACATTCGCCGCCACCGCGATCAACAGCCGCCGACGCGAATCCACCGCGCGCTCAAGCCCGCCCACGACCGACCCAAAGCTCTTCCCGTTGTGCGCCACAGCCCGCAGAGTCTACCCACCACACATCAACCCCACGAATCCACCGCTACTCCTGCACCCCAGCCACCACCTCGCCCGCCGACACCACACGAACCTCCTTCGCGATCAGCTGCAGCCCATACGAATCTCCACGTACCACACCCACCGCAACCACCTCCGTCCCCGAATCGGGCAGCGCGATCGGCTCATGCCCCGCCCCCCGCCACGCGATCTCCACCGATCCCTCGCCGTCAGCCAACCAACCCGTCGATTCACCACCTAGTGAAACAACACCGCGCACCACAACCTTCCGCCCCGCGTAATCATCCAACCGCGCCGCCAACGCACCCGGCGCAATCTCCTCCGCCAAAAACGTCGGCGTCAGCTCGCCCGGATAGATGTACCCAACCACAACCAACATCGTCACGCCCATCGGACCCGTCGCGTAAAACGCCCCACGCAGCGAGTCGTTCCCTCCCTTCTCCATCGCCCATGCGAGCGCGGTGCTCAACCCCATCGCCACGCCGGACAACACCGCCACCCCGAATATCTCCCCGTGCCCGATCATCTTCCCGACTACCGCGATCAGCCCAAACACCACAACGACACACCCGCCAATTACACACCATTGCTTCATCTGTGTATTCATACCCGACCTATCGGCTTGCACACCCCGCGAATACACCCCCCTGTTTTCGTCAGCCCAATCACGACAACAAAGAATCGCAATTCTTCAATTTCCAATCTACTATCTTCATCAATGATCCTCCCCTCAGGCACCGCAATCGGCCCGTACTCCATCACCCGCGAGGTCGGGCGCGGCGGCATGGGCATCGTCTACCTCGCTCACGACACACGCCTCGACCGCGATGTCGCCATAAAAGCCCTCCCCGAAGATTTCGCCGCAGACCCAGCGCGCTTCGAACGCGAGGCACGCACACTCGCACAACTCTCCCATCCCAACCTCGCCATGCTCACTCAGCAGCGCGAGCATGTCTTCTCTTTTCACCCATCCCCCGTGTCACTGATCCGCCGCAGCGGACCAGTGCTCCCAACTCTTTCTCTCCTCGGGTGCCATGTTCAAGCGACAGCTTGAGCATGTCTTCTCTCTTTCTGCTGCCCGGTGCCTGATCCCTGGTGCCATCTTCAGCACACATCCCCAAGCCGGAACAGCACATAGCTGATGTCGTTCACATCAACCGCGCCGCCGCATCCTGCGCCGCCGTCCGCCGAACAGCACCGTCGCCAGCGCAACACCCAGCGTCCCAGGATTCGGCACAAGCCTGATCTGCGCGCCAGCGTGGCTCCGCAAGAAGTCAACACTGAACGGCACGCCATCGACCGTCAACCCCGTGAGAGTGCCTTGGAAGTCAGGGACGTCGCCCAATGGATAGTTAAAATTTGATCCATGAATAATCATCAGCGACTGATCGTCGGC
>JAJDDG010000103.1 GCA_029260435.1 Phycisphaerales bacterium
CACCGGGCGGTTCCTGCAGATGGACCCGAACGCGTCATTCAGACAGCTGGCGGGGACTGGGTACGCGGGCGCAGTGGCGTACGCAGGGCTTGCTTCGTTCGACATGGAGTCGATGTACGGCGATGGGTTCGGGCTATACGGCGCGTACAACCATGACCCGGTGAACGGAGCGGATCCGTCCGGACTTATGTTGGATATCGCGAACCTCGCGTCGCAGGGCAACTACGGCATCTTCCGCGGGCAGATGAACGCGATCAAGGGGCTGGAGAACCTGCCGCCGAATGACCCGTTTAATGCGGTGGTTGATTATGTGACGGAGAGTATCGGCGCGCAGGCTGCGTACCTTGGGCAACTCCAGAAGGGGTTCGATGCAGCTGCGAGTATCGCGATCTCGGTTGCATCGCTGCATCCCGCGGTCGGTGCGGGGCTGGCGATTTACCATATCGCGAACGGCGAGGGTGAGGTATGGGATTACGTTGAGCTTGCCGGGCCTGCAGGGAAGGTTCTCAAAAAGGCGATACGTGCATTCAGGCGAGCAAAACGAGGCTATCGACAGGGCTCAAGAGGGGCTTTCCGCGTTGGTAGATGTAATTGTGTTCTTGCCGGTTCAGTCATCGTTACTGCTGATGGTCTCGTATCAGTAGAGAATCTTACAGTTGGCCAGCTCATCCTCACGCGGGCCGACAGTGATCCAGACGCTGAGAATGTACTGCAGCCAATTCTGGCCATTAGTGCGTCCGTAGTTCGAGATATAATTGAAGTGGAGTTCGACAATACAGTTGCGTTGCAACTTACACCGGATCACATTGTGTGGTCTGAAGATATGGGTTGGATAAGAGCATCGCAGATTCAAAAAAGCTCTATGTTATTAGATGAACATCAGCAGCCCGTAAGAATAACTGCTGTGCGGCGTCACTTTGGAGAATATGTTGTATATGACTTGGAGGTTGCTGATACACACACGTTCTTTTTATCCGGAATCTGGATACACAACTGCATTGATAAAGCGCTTGATGAGCTCCCCGTCGAGATGTTTGGCAGGCGTGGAATTCCAATTGATTGGAAGGATTTTGGGCAGAAGCCCAAGTTTCCGATGAAGGCTCACGATGGGATAAACAAAAAAATGGCTTGGAGGTTTAAAGATGCAGATGGAGCTAAATTCGAGATTCACTGGATTGAAGATCCCGGTAACACTAGAGTATGGGATGTAAAAGAGATGCCGTGGACTGACTAGTCTCCTTGAACTAATTTCGTGAGTATAAATTATGAAAAAAGGTATACCCCCGGAAGAGTCTGGTGAAGATTGGTTGCGCCCATCTGCTGATGATGTGAAGAGAGCTGCTGATATCCCATTGGACCAGTGCCCTCGTAGGTACTGTTGGTACTGGCATGTACTCTCATTTGATTGGGATGCCGCTCCGTCTGAAGGGTGTACTTTTATGAAATCCGAAAAAACACTGCTGGAACCGAACCCAGATATTCCATGTCGCAGATGTGATTCGAACTCTCAAATCGATCATTATGAACCAAGCGAGGGTAACTTGAACGATGACGGATTCGATGATTTCCGATTTGTTTCGAGAGAACGACTAATCGAGCACATTCAAAATCTGCGTCGGCATATGGAAACCCTAGAGGGCAATAAGAACTCCCAGTGAAATCGATCTCCGAGTGAACGGCATTTTGTTCGACACTCAACGGTTTTCCAGGTGCTCAGAAACTATATCCGGATCCGGATTGATGAGGGCGGCGCGCTGGCGCGCCAGTATTCGTACGACCCGTTCGGCACGGTGATCTACTCCGAGAAATTCGCGGATCAGGCTCGGTGCCGCCTTCGCATCCCGCTAAGCGTGCAGAATACACACACTGTGACTGTTCCTGGTGACGGTATCGTCCAGACGGCAGCGCCGGTGGAGCCGTTCTCGAGGACGTACCAGTAGGCGACCTCGCCTCGGTTGTTGAGCGAGCTGAAGCCGTCAGCTTCGCTCATGAGGAAGAGGTTGCCGATCGTGCTCCCGCTCATCGGGGCGCCCTTGCGCGCGACGCTGAGCACCCCGAGATCGGGATCGAAGAAAAAGATGCCCTTGTCGTCGGTGTTGCCGCCAACGGTATCGAGTAGATCGGTAGTAAAGGCGACCTGCCCGTGGTCGTTGAAGGCGTAGCGGAGCTGCGTGCGAGCGTAAGTAATGACCCCGTTGCCATCCGGCGCCGGGTCACCCGTGTAGGCCACTTTTTGCACGGCATCCGGTGTGCCGACGAACAATCCGATCCCGGGGATGATCTCGCCAGGGATCGCGATGTTCGCCTGGAAAAGTACCTCGCCTTTGTTGTTGATGACAGTTTTTTCATAGAATCCCTCGAAGATGCCAAACCCGCCGGTTGGAAGGGGGGCAAACTTCTCGGCGATCGAGTACGAGCCCGAGACGCTCGATCGGATGATCGCGTTGTTGCCGTCTCGGTACGCGATCTGCCCGCCTTCGTTCGTAGACGGCGAGAGCACGTCGGTCATACGGAGGACATAGTCCGAGTTTAAGGTGGGATCTTGTGCCTTGGCAAGCACGCGAGATGATTGCCCGTTCGTCTGGTATACCGCTTGGCGTGCGTTGTTATTTGCATCACGCCACAGTGCTTTGAGCGTGACAAATCCATCGTTGCCGAAGCCAACTAAGTCCTCAAGGATCATCTCGAATCCATCGATGGGGGGTGGTGTAGTGTTTGGGCCGGCGATCTCGCGGACCTGCCCGTTATCCCAGACATAGGTGCGGAATTGGAAGTCGTGGAGATAATGGAAGGCAACTTGCCCTGCATCGTTCGGCGTGAATTTGTCGGGCACATTGACGTAGTTGACGCCGGGGATCGGGGAGGGGCTTTGCCCCTGAGCGACAGTATCCAGAGGGCCGCCGTTGTTGACGTATATCCCCTCGTTGCCGAAGACAGGGTTCCAGTTGAAGGTGCCGTTGAAGACGATATTGCCGGATTGAGAAATCCGATGGGGGCTGTTGAATTCGATAAAAATGGTTTGCCCGCCGGGGATCAGATTCCCAGTCTGGGCGATGATTTCGCCTGTTGCATCATCGGTCCGGTAGACGATCCTATGTCCGCGGTTGTTGAGATCGATCATTCCACTGATGAACGAAACTCGCCCTAGCTCGTCGATCTGGACCGGCTGGATCTGGTGGTATGTATTGCCTTCGCCTCCGGGCATCGTCTGCCAGGATTGAGCGACGATGCGGGTGGTTGGTGTGGGTGCTGCGAAGGCGGGCGCTGCGCATATGGTGAGCGCAAGTATCCCTTCGAAAGATCGAATTCTCTCTCCCATTGGTCTGATCTCCTCGCCCGTGCTGGGGCTGTCTGTGCAGATGGAGTGTACCGCATGCATGCAGGATTGGAAGGGTGAACGTGCTCATTATGAGCAACAAGAGGGCGTTCTCGGACTGCCAGGGGAACCAGGTGGTGTATAGGTCCAACTACTTAGCCCTCGGTTTCATATCACCCGTTAGGAGTAGAAGTTGAGCAGTCCGTGGTACAATCCCGGAACTGCCCAACGAATATGTTGTATTGCGTCACCACACCAACCCTCGCACCACCCGCTCCCTCAAAATGACCTGAGCTTTCCGCGCGCTTCGCTCACCCCTATCACCAGCGCCCATCTTCACGGCGCAATTCAGGGCGCAAATCGCGCGCGCACCCCGAATACCCGACTAGTCTTCTGTGTTGCCACCCCCAGAATCCCCACTCACGCCCACCAACCGCCCCTTTTCCAAAGCCACCAGTCGGACTCGAACCGACGACCTAAGCTTTACGAAAGCTTCGCTCTACCAACTGAGCTATGGTGGCATCGAGCCGCAAAGTATCAGCACAT
>JAJDDG010000104.1 GCA_029260435.1 Phycisphaerales bacterium
TGGCGCGCCGCGATCATCGCGACCATCGCCGCCTCGCTCGCCGTCCCTTGTATGACTCCCCCCCCGTTCCCGTCACCGCAATCCAGAAAACATTCGGGCAGCCCGATCGCCTTGCCCAGCCAGTCCATCATGCGCGTCTCGATTTCTGTGCACGCGGGCGAGGTCTGCCACAGCATCCCCTGCACGCCGAGCCCCGCGCTCAAAAGCTCACCGAGAATCGCCGGGTAGCTCGCGTTCGCCGGGAAGTACCCGAAGAACCCGCTTGATTGCCAGTGCGTCACGCCGGGCACCACCACCCGCTCGATATCCCCCATGATCTCGTCCCACGATTCGCCGCACTCCGGCGCAGCGTCCGCCAGCATCGCTGCAACATCACCCGGCTTAGCCTGACTCAGCACAGGGTGCGTATCCGCGCCGCCGTCGAGATAGTCAGCGATGAAATCGATCATCTCGCGCCCGCGCCTGCGGAACTCGTCGGGGGACATATGGGGGACCGGCGATCCCGATCCCGCATGGGGGTGATCCGGTGTGGGGGGGGGTGTGGGGGGGGGCATCGCACCAAGCATACGCCCTCCGTGCATATAAAAAGGGCGACCGGTCTCACCAGCCGCACCGAGATATCACCAGATTCCCAACGCCCTACTACCCGCCAAGCCTGAACAACACAAAGCTCACGTCATTCACGCTCACCAAGCCGTCTCCATCCGCGTCCGCCGACAGATCCGAAGAGCCAAGCCTGAACAGCACATAGGTGATGTCGTTGACATCCGTCTGCCCGTCGCCGTTCACGTCCCCGAGCAGCGGATCGGGAACCACCTCGAAGATCGCGAAAGCCTGCAGGTCGTCGCCCACAGAACACGCCACCATCGCGGGCCCGGGAGTCGCGCCCGCGAGCACTTCGATCAACGCGATCCCGTTCTCGTCCGTGACGACAACCGTGCTCGCGCCGCCCGGCGCAACAGTCCCGCTGGCGAACGTGAAATCACCCATCGCCCGCTCGCAGATCACGTTCACACCATGGGCACCGTTGAAGTTCGCCTCAACGACCGCCTCGATCATCGCGAGTTCTCCGGGGACCAGCTGGTTCGGGAACGGCACGATCAGGTGCAGCTGATCCATTATGTCGGTCTCGCACTTGTAGTCCTCGACCTCGCCAAACTGCGCCGCACCCGTTGCCGGCCCAAGATCGCCGCTGATGTTCTGTACGCGCGCTTCGTCCTCGCCGTAATCCAGTCGGAAGCGGCAGTAAAACTCATCCGGCGCAAGCAGCGGCACCCTGACATCGAAATTGAGTGTGCAGATGTTGCCAGCTTTCGTCGCCGGGGGAACAAAGTTCCCGCTCGCGAGAACAGTGGTGCACTGCCCCGGCATGCCCGCTGGCGACTGCGGAGTGCCCTCCCAAAATAGCTCGAAGTCCGCGATATCAAACACACAGTCATCGTTGAAATCGAGATACCCATTCATGAACAACGTCTTCTTCTGATCGGTCGAGTCGTACCGCCCGGGCTGCCCGGATGTATTCACCGTCACTGTGATCCGGTTGAGCGCCCCCCGGATCAACACCCCGTGTAGGGCCACACCGTCGTCGAACGCGTCCATATCCGGAACACGTGCCTCGCACTCCAGCGCCGAATTGTCCATATTTGGTCCGAGGAACTCGAACTGGAACAACCCGTTGCCGGGTGCGGTCCCGGGCCAGCCGAACAAGTGGTACGGGCCGGCCGCCGGCTTAAACAACTGCACACCATTGAGCTTCCTGCTGGTCACGGACGAGTGCACCAGCGTCTGGTACTTGTTGAACTCGCCGCGCCACGGGTCCGGCGCATCACCGAGATCGGGCGTGTACTGCCAGTTCAATCCGTCCATATCGTCCGCGCCGAGATTATGGTTCGCGGGATCGGCGATCAGCGAAGTAGTAATGCGCCCGTCTCCACCGTCAACCACATTCAACCCGACAATCGTATCGTCGCAGCAGTTGTTTGGAGGCGTCAGACCACCAGCACCACCATCAGCATAGAGGATGGTACCCGCGGGCACCGCCCCGTAGCAGACACGCGAAGCGACAGGCACCACCGGATTCCAGACATCATCGCCCGCCGGAACGGAATCAACTATGCCGTTCCCACCATCCCGCACGCCTATCCCGCCGACCAGCGCGACAACTACATCGTCGCAGCAGTTATTCACACCGCCAACATCGACGCCATTCGCGCCCACCGCCATGATGATCGGGCCAACGCCCGCACCGAGAGTCCCGTAGCACCCCTGCTGCGCCGCGGGGATCGCGGCGTTCCAGACGTCGTTCGAGAGCCATACACCTGGATTCATCATCGGCCCCGGCGGATTGCTCAGGCCGAGCCCCGGCGGATGATGCAGCCCCAGCATGTGCCCGATCTCGTGCGCTGCGATGTGTTCGATGTCCGGATTACCGTTCATCCTCGCGTTGTGCGCGACGTTCTGCCACAGATAGCTGCCATCATTGAACAGAATGTCGGACTCGAGAATCACGCCCGTCGCCGGATTGTCGAACACCGCGGTGATCCCGAGCGTAGTATCCGCGAGCGCACCGGTGCCGAGCAACGTTGTAATCACCCCGTCTCCGCCATCAACAACGTTCCCGCCGACGATCTTGTCATCACAGCAGTTATTCGCCGGTGTGATGTTCCCATCGCCACCCGGGTTCGGATCACGCAAGATGATCCCGCCAGGTGCCACCGCCCCGTAGCACATCCGCTGCGCCACCGGGATCGCGGGATCCCATGTATCATCCCCGCCCGCCGCCGGTTTCGTCTCGATGACGCCATTCCCACCGTCTATAACGACGAGTTGCCCCGTAGCGATGACCATGGCGAGCTTGTCGTCACAGCACCCATTCAATGTAGCCGAAAGCCACCCATCGACGCCCTTGTTCACGATGATTCCGCCCATCGGCACATCACCATGGCACACCTGCTGCGCAACCGGGATCCCCGGACCCCAAGTGTCGTCCGACGGCATGCCGCAGTTGATCCCGTCCCACCCGAGCGTGTTGCTGCCGTCAAACAGCAACGGGCACTTCGCACCCGCCGGGGCAATGACCCGGTTGAAACGCACCAGCGCCGGCGTGACCGCCTGCCATGTGTTGAACGCATTCTGGAGCGCATCTCCCGCGGGACCAAGGCCCACATCCAATGTGCCATCGTGGACCGACCACGGGATTGTGCAGTTAGGGAACTCCCGCAGATCCCAGTGCTGGAACGGCACGTTGATCGATGTAGCCTTCAACGCGGGGCCTACCGTGGCATTGTTATTGGCGGAGGGCCCACTCACACGGAACGACATCGCCGAGAATGTCACCGTCAACAGCACCAGCACGCCGAACGCGGCCATGGTCCGTACACGGGACGCACCTTGTGGCTGTTTCTGAGTGCGAGTCATGATCCGCCCCCTTCCACCGCGTCAACACTCGGGTCCGCGATCTCCGGGAGCCCCCGCGGCGCCAGCAACTGCCCGTCGGGCAACAACACCCGCTCATACTCGAACACCGCGATTTCCAGATTCGTCCTGTACGCGTCAAATGGCTCGGCTTCGAGATGCTCGGCAAACACCACCCGCTCGCCCGTCTGCGCGTCCACAGCAATCGTGAGCTTGCCCTCGTGCATCCCCGTCACCGGCAGCAGGTGCCGCCTGTTCTCCAGCAGGTACACGAGCACCTCCTCCCCATCGCGGAACACGGGCTGCCCGATGATCGTCATCCGGATATCACCGACCGTCCCGCCCAGTATGCGAAGCCGGATCACGTCATCCGCCTGGTCGTCCCCCTTGAACGATTCGACAACCTTGATATCCACCTCCGTGAAGATCTGATCGCCCGAAGCGTTCCACGCGCTCGCCACACGCTCGACGTGCGCGTGCACGATCGATCCGGACTCTACAGTCAGTTGATCGACCGTCCTGGGCGCGAGTTGCCCGTGCCCGCTCGTCACCGAGGCGGTGCAAGAAAACACCCCCGCCACCGCGCACAGTACAAGGAATCGACCGCGATTCATGACTTTCTCCCTTCGCGCCGTCGGCGCCGTGCTACACCCGCTCCAACCCCCGCCAGAAGCACCATCGCTGTGCCCGGCGCGGGCACATGGATGTTCTTGCTGCTCACCGTCTCGTCGAACCCCGTGCCCGTCGAGCCCGAAGGCAGCACGCCGGGAGAAGGGAACCCCGCCAGCGGGGTGCCGTCCGGGTGCCCGATCCCGAACCCGTCATTTGTGCTGCCGTAGAAACTCTCCACCGGGCCGCTCGTGGTATCCACGATCAACTCGATCGTGTCGATCGCGAACTGCGCATCGTCTGTGTCTGTCAGCAGCGCCCACAGCCCGATCCGCCCCGTCCCGAGCACCTGGAAAAACGACGCCGGGATCGCCACACTCAGCACACTGTTCAGGTTCGGGCTCTGATCCACCGCAGCAGCCGCGGGGAACACCGTGCCGCCGAACAGGTCGTTCGACAGGTCAATGTCGCTGGTGATGTTGGCAACATCAAAGAGCGTCACCATGTTCACCTGCGATGACCCGAAGAACTGGTGCGCGGTCAGCCCGACCGTCTCGATCCGCAGGAACGCGCTGGTAATCTCACCCGGCGCAATGGGGTTGAAGCTGAACGCCGCGAGCCCGAACGCCGGTGCGCCGCTCGCGCACCACAACACAATCGCGCCCAGCGCGGGGGATCGTCTCCGATCTGTTGACATGATTCTTCCCTTCTCCAGCGCGACCCGCACTATGGGAGTGAGCGCGGTCGCAACGACGACGTGTTCCGACATCGGAGCAGCGGGACGAACATCAGGGGCGGGCGGGCTTGCGGGCTGCTCCACATCCCCTCGGGAGAGCAATAATACGCCTGCCGCACCTGTGGATAGTTCATACACGGGGCGCACAGATGTCAAGCATATTCACTCAACAACGCCCTCAGACCCCGACAGACGCTCACCGAGGCTATGTCGGGAATTGCTCCAGTTCGCTCTCGACCGCGCGGACCAACTCGCCGATGCGCGGGCCAGAGAAATCGAAGGGCACGCCGGCGGCTTCGAATAGTTCGGGCAGCGGGCGCGCGCCGCCGACAGTGAGCGCGCGTTTGTACGGCGAAAGCGCCGCACCGACCGAGTCGCTCTGCGCGCGCAGGTGGATGCCCAGCGCACCGAGTTGGGCGATCCCGTACTCGATGTAATAGAACGGTGCGCCGAAGAGGTGCCCCTGCTTCTGCCATTGGTTGATTTGTGCCGCGTTTTGTCCTGCCCAGGACAGCTTGCGCCCGTATTTTTCGTCTAACTCGAGCCAATACGCGCTCCGCTCGGCGCGCGTGTGCGCAGGATGGGTGTAGATCCAGTGCTGGAAGGCATCGATCGCAGCGATCCACGGCAGGAGCGAGATCGTGCCTTCCAGCTGTTTTCTGCGCGCGCGGTCCGCCTCTTGCTCGCTCGGGTAGTACTCACCCCAGTAGGGCATGGTGAGCAGTTCCATGGTCATGCTCGCGACCTCGGCGAACTCGATCGGCGAGTCGCGGTAGTGGATCAGCGGCTCGTCTTTGGAAAGTAAGGAATGGAATGCATGACCGGCTTCGTGGACCATGGTTTCCACGTCGCGGTGGAGCCCGGCGGCGTTCATAAAGATGAACGGCTTGCGCGAGCGGTCGCGCATGTACTGGTACCCGCCCGGCGCCTTGCCCTTGCGCGAGTCGAGGTCGAGCGATTCGAAGGGTTCCGTGTTGTCGCCCATCGTGGCGAAGAGTTCGGCGAGCTGAGGGTCGAGGTGCTCGAAAACGCGCCGGGTTTTTTCGACGAGCTGCTGCCCCGTTTCGAAGGGGCGGAGCGGGTCGCGCCCGAGTTCATCAACAGAAAGATCCCAAGGTCTGAGTTCGGATACGGCGAGGTGCTCGGTGCGGCGTTCGTCGAGCTTCTTGACGAAGGGCACGCAATGCTCGGCGATGGCATCGTGCATCTCGGTGCAGTCTGTTGGCGTGTAGTCGAAACGGAGCTTGGCGGCGAAGGCGTAGTCACGGTAGTTGTCGAATCCCGCGTTTTGCGCGATCTTGTTGCGCAGGGCGATCATCTTGTCGTAGATATCGTCGATGGCGTCCACGTCTTGCAGGGTGCGCTGCGAGCTGGCGAGCCAGGCGCGCTCGCGCAGGGCGCGGTCGGTGGACTGGTAGTACCGCGCCATCTGGGGCACGGTGCGGGTCTCGCCCTCGAACTCGACGGTCTGGTCGCCGCGGATCTTGTCGTACTGCTGGTCGAGCTTGTCGGCTTCGGTCTGGAGAGGGACATTTTCATCGCGGAAGATCTCGATGCACGCGCGGGTATCGCGGATGATGACGGCGTAGCGCTGCTGATCGAGCGGGTACTGCTTGCAGAGATCGTGCTGGCGTTTGTCGAGTTCGAAAGAGATGCGCTTGAGGGGCGGCGCGACGGTTTCGATGTATCGCTCCCACGCGCTCGCGGCGGATTCCTGGTCCGTGTGGCAGGTCATGTTGATGTAGAGCAGCGCGCGGGATTCGGAGCAGGCGGCGTCCAGCTCGGAGCGGTCGAGCAGCCATGTCTCCAGATCGCTCGCGCTCTGCACGGTGCGCGCGAGCAGTTCGTTTGCGAGCGGCTCGATGGCGGACCATTGCGAGGCATCGAGATCCTGCGGGATTGCGGAGGAGAGGGCGGTGCTGGGAGTTGTCATGGGTGCATGGTATGTGGTTGGAATACTTCGCGAGAAAGTTTGTAGGGCTACCACGAACCGGTGCACCCGGAGGTGCGTAGACGCTGTAGATATATATGAGACGAGTTCGTGAGTATTCATTGGGCGTCTCTTGGTTCCGGAGGGGCGCGCCTTGCGGCGTCGGCCACTCTCTTGCATGAAACAGATCTCCCGCTCGTCGGTGGCGCGAGTGGGCGTTGTCGTCGCACATCTTGCTCGTGGGACGCGGGTGTTGTGGTGTGCCCGCTCGTCAACACGAAAGGAACAGATCATGATCGATCGGAAGCAAAGCAGGTTACGGTTTCGCGTGGGCCTATCGTGTGCCCTGGGGGTGATGCTCGTCGGCGGGCTGGCGATCGGGGGCGGGCCGATTGCGAATGACGAGGGTGCGCTGCCGCCCGCGCTTGATGCGCCGGCGCCCGTGGAAACAACAGGCGGCGTTGTGCAGGTTGCGCTGTTGCTCGATACGAGCAACAGCATGGACGGGCTGATCGATCAGGCGAGAGCGCAGCTGTGGGCGGTGGTCAATGATTTCGCTCTCGCCCGGCACGATTGCGATCCTGTTCAGCTGCAGGTCGCTCTGTATCAGTACGGCAACGACGTGCTCGAAGCTGCGGACGGGCATGTGCAGTTGCGTGTGGCGTTCACAACGGATCTTGATGTTGTGTCCGAGCAACTCTTTTCGTTACGGACGGATGGCGGGAGCGAATACTGCGGGTGGGTGATCCGCGATGCAGCGGAAGAACTCGCATGGATCGCTCCGCGTCAGGAGGAGGGTGAGGCACCGATACTGCGGATGATCGTGATCGCGGGGAACGAGCCGTTCTCGCAGGGGAGTGTGCCTTATGCATCCGCGATTGCCAGCGCGATCGGCAAAGGGATCAAGGTGCACACCGTGCATTGCGGCGATGTCGAAACCGGCGAGAGCACGTTCTGGAAAGACGGCGCGACGCTCGGCGAGGGGCGGTACTGTGCGATCGATCAGGATCATGTCGAGGTGCAGATCGATACGCCGTTCGACGCGATGATCTCGACGCTGAATACCAGGTTCAACGAGACCTACATCCCGTACGGCACGCGCGGGCGCGAGGCATCGCTCCGGCAGACCGTTCAGGATTCAAACAACGCGCATGACTCCTACGCGTTTAATAGCAGGGCTAAAGCAAAGTCGAGCATCTTCTACACTAACGAGTCGTGGGATCTTGTTGATGCGTACCACAAGGAGACCGTTGATCTTGAGAAGCTAGATCGATCCACGCTCCCCGAGAAGTTGCAACGCCTGACACTCAAGGAACTACGTGGTGTGATCGAATCGTCGCAGGCGCGCCGGGGTGAGATCCGTGCAAGTTTGCAATCTCAACTCACTCAACGAGAGCGGTTCCTCGCGGAGCACCGCACACAGGAAACCGACAGCAGCACACTTGAGTCTGCGCTGATCGGGGCGATCCGCGAAGCTGTGCGTGGAGCGGGGTTGTCGTACGAGGATGGCGGCTCGGAGTAGAACACGAGACTCAAACCGCTAGCACAACATAGCCTGCTCGTCGGCGGGCTATTTTGATGCGCACTGTCGTACGTGGTAGCTGTGGGCAAGAGGAGATCCCGTCTAGAGAGTCGGGAGGGGTGTTTCTCCTATTTTTCATGACAATTTATCCGGATTGAGGTAGCCTGCGGGGCGCGGCGGGCCTGCGCCGTTGCAAGGGTGCAGCCGCTGCGAGGAGAACTCGTCATGTTGCGCACACTCGCGATTCTGTCCGCGCTCGCAGCCGCGCAGGCTGCTGGAGCATCGGTCACCACACTGAATCAGTTCACGGGGCACGTGAAGGTGAGCGTTGTCGCGTTCGGGCAGGCGTCCGGGCCAACCGTATCGGGTTCGTTTTTCACGGGTGTTTCTCCGGCGAGCGCCACGCTGCTCGATGCGTTTGTAATCAGCGGCGATTTCCTCGGCCCCGGCGCAGGGGGCGGCGGCGTGCAAGCTTCGCTGAATGCGCAGCCGCTGGGCACGAGTTTCCCGTTTGATCAGGATCCGGGTTTGTCGCCGACGGCGTTCGCGTATCAGTGGAACGCGTCGGGTGTTGTGAGCGGGGTACAGAATTACTCGTTCTTTGCGCAGGCGGCGCTGGGTCAGCAGATGGCGAACCAGATGTCGGGCGCGGCGATGGTGGTGGTCACGCAGGATCCCTCGTTCCCGCTGCGCACGATCACGATCAACATGGGCGTGACGGAGATCGGCGATACGAGCCCGACGGAGACCGCATCCACGACGTTCAACGAGATTATCCCGAACTCGATCGGCGCCGGTGCCTCCACCCTCACGTTGTTCACACTCGCCGATGATGCTTTTAATTCTGGTGAATCCGCTGCGTTCAACGGGCAGAATCTGCTGCTCGGGCCGCTGGACTTTGACGGGAACCTGGGCACGAACGCGAGCCTGGTCAATCTGCCCGTGACCACGACGGGCGGGTCGTTGAACAATGTCTCGATCACGACGAATGGCGATTTGTTCAACTGGCACCTGGCGATTCTTGATTCGCCCGTGCCGACACCGGGCGGGGTGATGGTGTTCGCGGTCAGCGCTCTGGGGATCGGGCTGCGGCACAGACGAGTCTGTTGATGCGACGAACGAAAAAGAGCCCGCTGTGGAGCGGGCTCTGAGATAGGAGTGGGGAGGAGAACTGATGCGGTGTCAGCGCCGACGGCGCGTGATGATCAGCGGTACGGCTGCGAGCAGCGCGAGCGTGCCGGGTGAGGGGAACGAGACAGTGTCGATCACGACCTGGTCGAGAACGGTGCCCATCGGCACGCCTATGACGATCTGCTCCCAGTCGGGGTTGGGCTCGATGATCCAGTCTTCGTAGAAGTACCCGGGCTGATCGAACCTGTCTAATGGGAAGCCATCGGCTTGGCCGCCCCCGGGCTCGAAGACACCGAGCACCCAGTCGATCGTGGGCGGCGCGCCCTGGTAGGTGACCTGGATGCGGATGTACTTGAATGGTTCGAAGTCGATCCAGTTCTGGACGTTGAACGCAATACCGAGCCCCGGCAGGTTGGGCGTGAGTCCGCCGTCACCGTCGCCCGGAACCCAGCTCCAGTCGGCGGGGAGATCGACTTCTGAGTGTGTGTTGAATCCCATGTAGAGGGATTCGCCGTTGGGCCCGACGTTCGGATCGGCTGTACCGGAGACGGTGTCGAATGTGTCGGGTGGCATGAAGCCGAGGTTTGCGGGTGGTTGCATCCAGTCCCATTCGGCGTGGACAGAGAGTGGCTCTCCGAACCACGGGGGTGGGAATAGATCATCGGCTTGCGCGAGCGTGGCGGTTGCTGCGACGAGCGCGATTGCGGCGAGCGGTTTGAATAATGTATTGACCATGGGTGTGCCTCCAAAAATAGGCGGCGGGAGGTCGATGCTCCCACCGCAGTCTCTAAGCCCAGATATGACGATTGATTGTTCTGATTTTCACTCCTTGCGGTTGCACCGGTTCCTATTGCCGGGTGGAGGGTGCCGCGTTCGGCCGCATCAGAAGTTGACAGGGAGATCAAGGTCGCAGCTCAGCATGCGCGCCTTGGTCAGGGAGATGAATGGGTTGACCGAGATCCTGCTGAACAACTGCGTCTCGCTCGCCACCAGGTCGATCAGGGGTGTCCGGTCGGGCTTCACAGCATCCTGCGGGATGCGGAGGAGATGCCCGGTCATGTTGGAGACATAGGCTCCGGGCTCGTTGATCTCGCTGAAGGGGACCTTCATCGCGGTCAGCCCTGATACTTCGCTGGTCGTTGCGTTCTTGATTGTTGCAGTCATCGTAGCTCTCCATTTCTGGCGCAAACACATCTGCATTCAGCGCCTTTTTGATCCGGCGGCCCACACAGCCGAACCTTTTGTTTATGTGCTCGCCGTGTCGCTCCTGACGGGCCCCTCGGCACGGCGTCTCGATGCTCGTGGTGTGTTCCGACGAGCCCGACCAACAACACGGATTATTTGTGTATACCCCGCGCTTCGGCGGGTGTGTGGAGCGGAATCGGAGAACAAAGATGAACAAAGACAATCCAAGTCAGGCGATGGCATTCTCGTCGTTGATACTGCGGGCTCGGTACTGCGTCGGCGTCATCCCCGTGTGCTCGTGGAACGTGTGGCTAAACCAGTTCGTGTTCGAGTGCCCGCTCTCGACCGCGATGCGCTTGATCTGCCATTGCGTGGTGTCGAGGAGTTCCATCGCAAGCGCGAGACGTCTGAGCGCGATATACCGGCTCATCCGCTCGTGGACCTGCTGGGAGAAGAGATGGGCGAGATACGATGCGTTGGTGGCGAACAGCTGTGCGATGCTCCCGACCGACATCGTTGGATCCGAAAGATGAGAGTTGATGTATTCGATGGTGCGAAGCACGTTGCGGTGCATGCGCGGCACGGGCTCCGCGCCGACTACCGCCTGCGGGTTCGCGAGGCGCGACAGGAGTTCGGGCTCGCGCGCCTCGTAGTTCTCGATGAGCAGCACCACCAACTCGATGTTTCGATCGAACAATTTTTCACCCTGGGCTTGCGGGCACACCAGTTGGCAGACGCCCAGACAACGACCCCGCCAGACGACGGGCACCGTGGCGCATAGCATGCCGAACGGGCATCGATGTCGCTGAATTGTCGGTCGTCGGCGCAGCTCCGCCATGCGTGCCTGCCACCGCTGGCGGCAGTACTCGGCGCTGTCGAACCCGGAGCAAGCCGGATGACAGGGTGGGTCCGGGATCTGCCAAGCCAGCGCGGGTGCCGGGACATCGAGGGGCAGCGTGACGATCTTTGCATCCCCAAGGCGCTCGAAGCGCTCGGCGACCTGCACTTTGAGTGTCAAGAGGAACTGCCCGTAGTCCGGGATAACGCCGGCGTCCCGCGATCGGGAGTCGGCCTCCGGATGCATACCCTGCGTGGTTCCAGTCACCTCTACACCTGTCTCTCGGCACATTCTATGGCACCTGCACGAGAAGACGATCCGCTCCTCCATGATTCTCGACCTCTGCATCATCCAACATCCCTGGCGAGGGCGGACAGCCACCGAAGTCCTGCTCCTGGGATGGCACAGGGTTCGGGTTTGTGCGCTCCATCTCCGGAGTGATCTGGAAGCATTTTGGGAGATAAAACCAAAGAAAAACCCCGCATATCAGCGGGGTGGGAATCGTGGAATTGATGTCCGAATGAGCGGGTGCGCTTTAGCCCGGCTTTGCCATCTCGCGGAGTTGCTTATCGATGTCGCGGAACCAGTCGTTGTCGAGCGGGGGGAGCCCGCCGCCGCCGTAGGTTTCGAGCGAGGGCGCCTTGCGAACGAGGTTTTTGAGTTCTTTGAGGTAGCGCCGGGCGGTGCCGATCTGGCGGGTGTGGTTCTTCTTGGTGCCGCCTGAGAAGTTCAGGGCGATCTGGATTTTGCTCCATAGCTCGCTCGCACGGGTCTCGGCGACGCGGACGTTCTCGCGGAACTCCTGCTGGTATTGGTCTGCCTCGTAGCCGACCTCGACCCATTCCTCGCACCCGAGCGCCTTGGCGAGTTCGTCCTTGGTGTCGGTGATGGCTTTGCATACGCCGTACTTGACGGCGTCTACGGAGTTGAGCGTGAGGATGCGGCCTTCCGGGGAGACGAGGAATTCGCCGGAGTCGTTGTCGTACCAGGTGATGTTGCCGTCTTCATCGATATCGCAGGAGAGTGTCATCCAGACCTGCATGGAACGCATGATAAGTGGGTTGCGCCGCCCGTTGATGGAAATTTCTTTTCCTGCATCAAGGACACGTTCGAGCCCTTCGCCTTCCATTGCTGTCGCGCCGCCCGAGCCCATGGAGTAGGCGACGGTGCCTCCGACGTTGCCTTCCTTCATTGTGTAGATCTCTTCGCAGTTGAAGATAGTGAGCGAGGCCGCGGAGATAGCGGATTCGATCCACCCGACGACGCGGTAGTCCTCTTTGAGATCTTCGTGGATCGCTTCGGCGAGCGGGCCCACCTCGAGCAGCGCGCCGCCGCCGGAGTTGATCTTCAGCACGATGATGTCCGGGCGCTGCTCTTCCGGGAGATCATCGAGGATTTGCTTTGAGTGGAGGAGTGCGTCGGCGTTGAGGTACGGGCCGACGGTTTCTTCGAGGGTGATGTAGGCGATTTTGCAGGCTCCCTCGGGGATGACGATTGGTTCGTCGTCGCCTGGTTTGGGATCGGCATCGTCCTCGTCTGCTTCTTCGCGCACGATCTTCTCGATCTCTTCGAGCAGGAAGATCTCGCGTTTCTCGATCGCGCCGATCTCGAGGATGAAGTAGACGTATTCGTCACCCTCGCTCTCGATGCGCCCGTCGAGGATGCGCCCGTCCTTGAGGTGGATCTTGTCCGCGCTGGCGATTGATGTGCAGCAGAACAGGGTCGCGAGGGCGACGAGTGATACTGCAAGGTGCTTGAATCTGAGTGTTGTGGTCATGGTGTTGCTCTTTGTGGGGATTGATTCGGTGTGTGTCGTGTGTTTGCGGAGTAGTTGACAATCGACGGGCAATCGCTAGCGACGCCCCGGCAGCCCGCCTCCGCCGCCCCCGCCGCGGGTATTCCCGCCGCCGCGTCTGGAGCCGTTTTTGTCGGCGATCTGCTCTTGCTTGTGGATTTCGATATCGACATCGAGCTGCGCGCGCTGCGTGCCGTCGGGGTCAAAGACTTCGGCGTATCGGGTGAGGATCGAGCGGATCTGCTTGAGGATGTAGATCTGCTTGCCGCGGGCCTTCCTGCGGTCTGTGTAGCTGCCGGTGACTTTGATCTCGGAGTAGTCGATCCGGAGTTTGCCGGGGGTGCGCGGGTTGCGGGAGATGTTTTCGATCGCGGTATTGATCTCCTCTTCCCATTTTTCCATGATCTTGTTTGCGCGGTTGTCTTCATTGACCTCGGCGTAGGAGGCGTCCACGCCGAGCTCGAACGCGAGATCGTCGATGTCGTCGGCGATGCCGTCGGCGAGCCCGAGCTTGAGCGCGAGATCGGAATCGATGCGGAGGATATCGTTGCCCTTGAATGCGAACTCGTCCTCGTTGTCGCCTTCGCCGTCGTCGGTGAGAACCTGCCAGAGGTGCCCCTCGCCCTCGGGTGGTTCGGCTGCGCGGAAGATCGGCTTGCCGCCTTCCCAGCGGACGGAGAGCCAGTTCTGCTGGCGGGCCATGGCGCGGATGATGGGGGGGCCGATCTCGGCGTACCCGCCCTTGATCGCGAAGCCCTCGGCGTGCCCGAGTCGGAGGGAGATCTGCTTTTCGTTGACCATCTCGTCGCCGATGTCGAAGTCGTCAAGCGAGCCGATGCCGCCCATGATGCCATCGTTGGTGAAGTAGATCTCGGGAGAAACCCACGGGAGGAAGGACGCGCCGCCGCCAGCGTTTTCGATCCAGAAGATCACGCGGCGCTTCTTGTCGACGAGTTGGTCTTCGACGACCGGGGCGATGTCTTCGGTGCGCCAGATGCCGTCGAATCCCTGGCGTGGATCGGTCTGCGTGTCGAGCTTGACGATGACGAGGTGCTTGTCGCGCAGCTCCGAGGGGACGCGTCCGGCGCGGTCGAGATCGCCAAAGTATTTGTCGGCGGCCTCGAAGGCGTCTTCGAGGGGCGTCTGCGAGGAGTGCACACCGAATGTTTCGTTGAGTTCGATGACATAGAGGATCGCGTCCGCTTCTTCGTCGGAACGGGAAGCGACGTAATCGTCCTTGCCTTTGTTCTTGTCTTTGGACGCAACGGGCTTGGGTTGGAATGGCAGATCACGCTTGATATCGAGGATCTGCGAGTGCTGGTATGTCGCGGGGGCTTTCAGCGAGCCCATCACGACCATGATGCGGATGCCGGTTTCTGTCTCTTCGAGGATCTTACCCTCGACAATCTTGCCCGATCGGAGGATGAGTCTGTCGATTGTTTCTGCGGGCTCCGCCTCTTTCTGCTCGTCCGGGCGGGCATCAACCGGGGCTGGCGCGGCGAGCGCGGCACCGAGAGCGATCAGCGCGATGGAGAGAGGGGCGAGGATGGCGTTTTTCATCTCGGATCCTTGCGTTGTATAGGCGCGGGGTCGGTTGGATTCGGCGGTGCATCTCGAACGGGCGGCGGGTGCATACCCACCGCTTGCCTGCGGCACCAAAGGCACAGGATGCCTCTTACTATATGAGTCGGGCGGGAAAAGGTTCTATTTCATTTTTTCAGGATTCTGGCGATTCCGCTAGCGACCGGGCGAGCGAGAGTGCCTGGTGGCGGTCGGCGACTCGATCTTCGAGCTGGGCGTCGTATATCGCTGCGAGGAGCGGCTTGAACCCGGGGCCGGGGGAATACCCCATCTCGATGAGATCTGATCCATCGACGAGCGGATCGGGGGCGATCCCGGAGGGCGACGCGGCGAGGCGTGCCCGCAGGTCGAGCAGGGCGGCGTATTTGTCTGGATTTTGTACGGCCAGCAACAATTCGGCGTCTTCGGCGGAGGGGTGGGCGAAGGCTCGTTTCTGGTTGGCAACCGGGAGCGTGGTGAAGTCGTTGGTTTCGCGCCCGAAGCGATCGAGCGCGTGCAGCATGTCCTGGAGGCGCTGGGCCTCGTCGTTGGAGAGGCAGAGTGCTCGGCGGAACCGCCCCCCTACCCCTTCCACTCCTCCTGCCCCTCCGCCCGACCCCCCACCAGACCATTTTGTCGGAGGGACGTTTGGTTGGAGGTGCGCGGCGCGATCGATCGCCCAGGCGGCGAGGGCGACCTCGAAGGGTGCTTGTTGTGCGAGCCCCGAGAGGATCGGCAGTGCGCAGGAGGGCAGGTGGTCTTCGGTGAGGATGGGCCCGTCCAGCGCGAGGGCCTGCAGCAGCGCGACTGCTTCGGCGCGCGAGGTGTGCGTGAGCATGCGGCGGAGTTCGTCGCCGATGCGCTCACGCGAGACGCCCGAGAGTTCGCCGGCGTGGCGGGTGATGGCTGCCTTTGTTTCCGGGTGGATCGCGAAGTCGAGACGGGCTGCGAAGCGGACGGCGCGGAGTGCGCGGAGGTCGTCCTCGGCAAGGCGGTCGTCCGGGTTGCCCACCGCGCGGATGGTGTGCGCGCTGATGTCTTCGAGCCCCGCGACGTAATCGATGATGCGGCCGCCCTCTCGATCGGATGTATCGAGCGGGTCGATGAACAGCGCGTTGATTGTGAAATCGCGGCGCTGCGCGTCTGTCTGCGCGTCGCAGAACTCGACGGCGTCCGGGCGGCGGTTGTCGGAGTACCCCGATTCTGTTCGGAATGTGGCGACCTCGATGGTGATCCCGTTGGAACGGACCTGCATGACGCCGAACGCCTTGCCCACGGCGCGGGTGTTGGTGAATACCTGTTCGACGCGCTGGGGCGGCGCGTCGGTCGCGATGTCGTAGTCCTTGGGGTGCAGCCCGAGCAATTCGTCGCGCACACAGCCGCCGGCGAGGAGCGCCTCGTGCCCGGCGTCGCGCAGTGTGCGGATAACAGAGATCGCGATGTCGCGCGGCTCGGGCATAGGGGGAGTGTACGTTCGCCGGGGGGGGCGGATGCCGCTAGTGTTGTCATGCGATGAGCGAACCCGCACAGACGACAACAACGCGGAAGACGATCAGCGGCGGGAGGCTGCTTTTGATCGTTGGTGTGCTGTGGATTGTGGCGCTGACCGGGGTGTATTTCGTTGTTGTGCAGCTCAAGCTCGGCGGCGAGCGGGGGATCCGCCTGCCCGAGGACACCGATGCTTCACAGGTCGATCCCGGTGGAGAATGAGGGGGGCGACGGGGGGGCGGGCGCCTAGGCGGTGCGCATGAACCAGTGCAAGACGGTTGATCCATAGGCGTGCGACTCGGGACCCTGCGCATCGAACGACAGATCGACGGTGGTGGGGCGCGGCGGGGGGGTGAGCGATCCGTCGCGCGGCTCGAGGAACGGGTGGGGCGTACGGATGATCGCGAAGCCGGTGGGATCGAGTTCGTCGATAAATCGCTGGAACTGATCGAAGATCAGCGAGCGCGATCGAGGGTCATTGACGAGCGGATATGGCGGATCGAAGAACACGACGTGGGGCGATCCGGAGCAGGCGGCGAAGGCGGCGGGGCCCAGGGCATCGCCCTGGAGAAGGGTTGCGCGGTCCGAGAGGGTGAGCGATTCGATGTTCCGGCGGAGTAGCTGGGCGATCTGTCGGTCCCGCTCGATGAAGACGCAGTGGTCTGCGCCGCGCGAGAGAGCTTCGAGCCCGAAGGAGCCGGTGCCCGCGAAGGCATCGACGAAGAGGTGCCCCTGGAAGTGCCCGGTGAGCATGTTGAAGAGGGCTGCGCGGACGCGGTCCGGGAGAGGGCGGGTTTTGGTGGCATCGGGTGGTGATTCGATTTGTCGGTGTCTGAACTCGCCTGCGATTATTCTGAGCATGCGGGAGTTATACGAAGAGGAGGGGGGCCTGCCACGGGGCATGAAGTCCGATAACAGTAACAATTCCCGAACAATATAATCGGCGAGCAGAAGTAGCAGGAAAAAATTGCGCGATTGAGTATGCCTGATAGGCGGATTGGGGGTTGTCGGAGAGGAAGAGATCGGTATCCTCGTGTTTAGTAAAACATTTTACTAGGCGGAGGGCATCATCGAGGACGATCTCATGGATGCCCGTGTTTGTCGGAGGAAGTGCGTATCTCTAAGAAGGAGCGCACAGAGGTGAAACGTTTTACTTGGTAATGACGTCGCTGCGGGCTTGACCCGAGGCGGGAGGCGTCAAGAGTTCGACAGAGGATTGTGAGCCGCCCTGATCGCTGGGTGGATAGGTGACATTCTGACCCGTTGTCCGTCGCCCGGAATCTGGCGCGGCTTACAGCACGGCGGGTTGTGGCTGGAAGAGTTCTACACAAGAGAGAGGTAGGCAATGAATCTCAATAATGCATGGCGTGTCGCGCTCGGTACCGCGGTGTTTGTTGCGGGTGCATCCGCGGCTCGCGCGGGTGTTCCGACGATGGACGGACAACTCGACGGGCTGTACGGCTCGGCGGTGGGTCAGCAGGGATCGAACGTGATCGACATCCTCGGCGCGGAGGTTGTGAACGGTTGCTTCGCGGTCGATAACACAAACATCGCGGGCAAGGGTGCCTACGAGATCGTGGGCACGGAGACCGACCTGCCGTTCGACAGCGCTCCGAATACCGTGCTGACGGGCGTCGAGATCTGCGTGCCTCTCGCGGAGCTCGGGTACCAGGCGGGGTTCGGCACCACGATCACGATGACCGGTTTCGTGAACGGCACGGGGCATGATTTCCTGAGCAACCAGGTGATCGGTGGGTTCGGTACCGGGCAGGATCCGGATCACCTCGGCGAGCCTCGCGGGCTGGACTTCAACGCCAGCTCCGGCAACCAGTTTGTTTCGATCGATGTTTCCCCGGGCGCACAGGTGCCCGGCGCAGCGACGATCGACGGCGTGGTTGACGCGAACTACGGCGTGAACCCGGTCTGGGAGCAGAATATCGGCACGAGCTTCGGCAACAGCACCGATCCTGCTCAGTTTGTTGCCAACGGGTCGGAGATCGACGCGGTGTGGGCGTACGTGGATACCGCATCGAACCTGTACGTGCTCGTCGCGGGCAACCTCGAGACGAACTTCAACAAGATCGATCTGTTCTTTGATGTGCGCAACGGCGGGCAGCCTGCTCTGATCGGTGCGCTCAACCCGGACACGGACTTCAACGCGTTGCGCCGCATGGGTGACAACACCGACGGCTCGCTCGACGCGATCACGGGCGGCCCCACCGGCATCGATGCGACCGGGCTGACCTTTGATGCCGGCGTGGCGCCGGATTACTGGATCGGGTACACCAACGGCAACCCGCCCCTCACCGAGCACTTCCTGAACGGTGCGGTGCTCGAAACGAGCAGCGGCACCGGGTTGTTTGTCGGCGGGGGTCAGATCGCGTCCACGCCGATTATCAGCGCACTCGGGCCTCGTGGGGTAGGCAATCTCCAGGCGAGCGGCGACAACTCGAACGTCCTCGGCGTTCGGGGTCGTGTTGCGTCTGCCGGTTCTGGCAGCCTCGCGGATGTCTCCGCGCCGAGCAGCGTGGTGACGGGCGTCGAGTTCAAGGTGAATCTCGCGGGTATCGGCTACGACATGAGTGTGTTCCCCGCGGGCACGCCGGAAGACATCCTCATCGGCGGCTTCATCCTTGGGCAGAACTGGGACTTCCTGTCCAACCAGATCATCGGCGGGATCACGGACTTCAACGGGCTGCCGGGCTCACCGCCCAGCGACCCGGGCAACCTCGGCGGACCCGCCAAGGCGCAGGACTGGAACAACTGGGACGGCAACCAGTATGTTTCGCTGAGCGTCGCGGCTGCGTTGAACGACCCGGGCATCACGGTAGACGGCACGCTCACGCTGGGCGAGACGCTGCTCGGCGGGAATGTTGACGGATACCTGCCGCTCTGGACCAACACCACGAACGGCACCGGCTTCGGTGACTCGACTCTTGCTGATCAGTTCGAGGCGGACGGCTCGGAACTCGACGCGCTGTACGCACGGGTCGGGCTGGATGGGGCGGACCCGACGCTGTACATCTTCTACTCGGGCAACCTCCACGACTTCAACCGCCTGGTCACGTTCTTTGATGTGAACCCGAGCGTGGGTACTGTCGGCCAGAACGACATGCGCGGCGATAACGCGAGCATTGATGGTGACGGGCTCAACCGCGGGCTCGGTGGGCCGGACGGGATGGTCTGGGACAGCGCGTTCTGGCCCGATTATGTGGTTTCCTATGCCACCGGCGGGATCGACGAAGACAACGACCAGATCACCGATTTCACCAAGCACTTCGCGCACGGTGCGCAGCTGCTCACGGGCGGCGGTGGCTTTGGCGGAGCGATCGGCTTTGAGGAACTGAACACCGCGTTTGCTCCGGTGCTCGTGGGCTCATACGAGCCCCGCATCGGTGCGGGCGACAACGACGATCCCTCCGCCGCGCTGGCGAACGGGTCGGAGCTTGATGCGGTGTACGTCCATGTGGACACGCAGGACCAGCTCGCCTACTTCTTCTTCGCGGGCAACCTCGAGCACAACCTGACCAACATCGACATCTTCTTTGACACACTCACCGCTCCGGGCGTCGGGCAGAACACGCTCATCGCGGACAACCCGCTGACGGTCGAGCCGGACGGCAACCCGGACGTGGACTTCTTCGCGCTCCAGCGGATGGGACGTGAGGTGACGGTGGATGAAACCGATCCCCTGAACCCGATTGTTGTGGAACTCCAGCCCGGGCTGACTTTCGAGTTGGGCTTCGAGGCGGATTACTACCTGTCTGTGCGGCTTGCTGACGACATCGTTGGCGATACGGACTCGAGCATCTTTGCGAACTGGGCCCGCCTCGGCGACGGCTCGCTCGATCCGGGCGAGGGGCGCTACCTCGGCACCGGTCTTGCGGGTGATGCGTTTGGATTCGGGTTCCTTACCGGCGGCGACATCGAGACGAGCGGGCTGGGCTTCGAGCCCACGCTGATCTCGGTGGACAACTCCAACACGGGCGGCGTGGTCGGCGGCGCGGATCCGTTCTTCGATGCACCGGCACCGGATCCGCTCGCGGTTGTGACCGGCGTCGAGATCTGCATGGAACTCGCGGACCTCGGGTGGGACGGCGTTTCGGAGATCCGGCTCGTGGCGTTCCTGAACGGCCCGGGTCACAGCAACGTCTTCAACCAGGTGCTGCCGCATATCTGCAGCACGGACCCGGGTGAGCCGCGTCAACTCAACTTCTCTGATGACGGGGCGCACCCCGGGCTGCAATACGTCGGGTACCCGACGCCCGCGGCGGCTCCTCCGATCTGCGAAGCCCCGCCCGCGTTCTGCGAAGGCGATGCCAACCAGGACGGTGCGGTCGATGTGAACGACATCTCGTTCGTGCTCTTCCGTCTGGGTGATCCCGGCGGTGCGTGCATCCCCGGCGATGCGAACGGCGATGGAGCCAACGACGTGAACGATATCTCCTTCGTCCTCTTCCGTTTGGGCGACACCACGCCGACCTGCTCCCCCAGCCCCTGCTGATCTGCTGATCAGACTTTGGTGATCCCTCAAGCGGGGAGGACACTTGTCCTCCCCGCTTTTATTTTTGGCCCCTCTATTTACATCCGGAGCGTGATGGTCGGTTCGCGTGATCGAGCGCAGTGCAACGATGTTAGGTATCCGTTGTGGCACATTGCCTATCCTGGGACGGTGCAATCCGCACATTGGTGGCGTGGATATGAGGATGATGCCGGTTGTACGGATTGGACCATCTATATGGGAAGATGGGTAAAGACCGAAGCGGGGTTGCACCAGAAATGGGTCGGAAGGAGGTAGATCTGACCGATTTATCTTGATCCTGTCGGAGGTCTCGGTTATCTGTTCCTATTAAGGGAAGTTGGGTTCCCGTGTGGTCTGCTTACGTAGCGACTGTTTTTGTCACCCCTATGGCGGAATCCCCGTCATGGAGATGAAGAGGAGGTGTCTTGTGGAGTGTACGTGTAACGCGAAAGCACTAGTCCGCACGTTTGGCCTGATGTCAGGTCTTGCGGTTGCGGGCATTGCCAATGCTCAGTCCGGTGTGACGAGCGTTCCCCAGCCTGTTGAAATTATGAAGAAGGATTACGCCCGCGTGTCCGCCGAGGCAATCCTCGACGGTACGACCGCGGTGCGTGGTGCGGATCGCGGCACTGCCACGTTCACGTGCCCCTCTGGTGGATCCCAGCAGGATCTGATCAACCAGCCCGCGTTTGTCGGCTTCGGCTCGTGCGGCGTGTTCAACCCGATCGACAACCTGATCCCGGCTGTGAACACAGCGTTCAACACCATGTGTTTCCGTGGTGATTACCGCGTGTCGTTCAGCTCGTTCCCGGCGGACATCTGCACGGGCATCGGCATCGACGCCGACGCGCTGGTCGGGTGGTCGTTCAAGCTCTTCGATGTAGATATCTTGGGTCTGCCCACCGGCGCCCCGATCTACACCGCGTCCACAGACGCGCCGCTGAGCAACCTGGCGTTGCAGCGTTTCCAGTTCGGCGAGACGTACGGCAACACGCCGGGCGGTCGTCCGGTCGAGACGTGGCACGCGACCCTCACGGGCGCGCCCGTGATGACCGCGGGCACCTGCTACTGGTTCGGTATCTGCTGGGACCCGACGGTCAACGGTAACCCGGCCCTCGCCGACTGCACGTGGCGCTGGGGTGCTGGTATCGGCGGTGACGGCTTCGTCATCTTCGACAACAACCCCGCGGACGATGTGTACGGCTTCTGCTCGCAGCTCACGGGTGACTTTGACTGGGTTGTCGATTTCAACGTGATCATCCCTGATCCGTTCGGCACGCCCTGCCTCGATGCGTCCCTCGCGGCGCCTCCCACGAACGATTTGTGCGGAAGCCCCATCGCCGTTGCTTGCGACGCCGAGACTTCGTTCTGCCCGATCCTCGCGAACCCCAACTTCGATTCGCTCAACGACCCGCCCATCTCCTGCATGCTTGGCGGATCCGGCACCGACTTCCTGAGCTTCACCACGTGGTACACAGTCCAGCCCACCGGCGCCGAGATCATCATCGAGATGTGCCAGGGCTTCAACGACGGCTGGGACTCGCTCTTTGCGGTCTACCGTCTGAACGACCACGTTGATATCTGTGCCGAGCTTGCTGCGAGCGGTGTCGCTGAGACCGTCCCGCTGACCGAGTTCGCTTGTGCAGACCAGATTTGTGGCAACGACCCGCAGGTCTGCCTGTCCGGTCTGACGCCGGGCGAGACGCTGTACATCATGGTTGGCGGCGACGACAACCTGAACATCGGCGAAGTGCACTTCACCATGACGTGCTCCGCAATCCCGACCCCGCCGAACGATGATTGCGTCAACGCGACGCCTGTCGTGTTCAGCTTCCTCGGGACGTTCACCGCGACCGCCGAGGACACCACGTGTGCCTCGCTCGATGCGTTCGCGGGTGCCTGTGGCGGCACCATCAATGGTCTCGCCCCCGGCCTGTGGTACATCGCTGAGAACGCCGGCGACGGCACCACCTGGCAGGCAGATCAGTGTGCTGTTGCTGCCTGTGGTCCCGGCTGGGATACGCAGATCAACATCTACTGCGGTACCTGTGATTGCGGCTTGGTCTGCATCGCTGGTGATGACGACGGCATCTGCGCCCCGCAGTCCTCGGTTGAATGGTGCACCACGATCGGCGAGACCTACTACATCTTCGTGCACGGCTTCTTCGATCGTGGGTGTTACGACCTCACGATCACCAAGAACTCCGACGGTTTGGGTACATGCACTCCTCCCGCCGGCCAAGATTGCTCGGCAGGGTCGACCTGTGACGTCGATACAACAGCTACTCCCGACTACGACGAGACTCTGACCGAAGGTTGCGCCGATGACATCTTGATCATCGACTCCAACGGCGGTTGCTCCTTCGTGCCCGCCAACCCCTTCGAAGACCTCGGCGTCATCGCGGGCGGCACCACCGCTTTCACCATCCATGGCGAGAGCTTCGGTGCCAACAACCTGCGTGACCTCGACTGGTACGCCTTCTCCGTCACCGAGCGCGGCGTGATCACGCTCACCGCCGAGACCGAGTTCGACGGGCTCCTCAACCTGCAGAACTCTGCGGATTGTGCGACCAACGTCACCCTCGCCTCTGCGACGACGACCGCCTGCCAGGCAACCCCGGCGTCCATCACCGCGACGCTCGATCCGGGCTCCTACGTCTTCTTCGTCTCCATCAATGACTTCAACGGCTTCCCCTGTGGTTGCCGCAACGAGTACAAGGTCACCCTTGACTACAACGCCTTCGGTGCCTGCTGTGACGCGCCCAACGATGTCTGCTTCATCACCGACGCGGCCACCTGTGCCACACTCGGCGGTAACTTCACCTACCTCGGCGACAACACCTCCTGTGGCGTCACCACCTACGTCGAAGGTGCCTGCCCCGACGTCTACTCCACGATCGCGGCCGGCCCGATCTCGCAGCTCATCACTTTGGCCGACGACGACGCCTCGTTCTTCAACTTGGGCTTCAACTTCGGCTACTTCGGTGATCTCAAGCAGAGCGTTGCCATGGTCTCCAACGGCTACCTGGCCTTCGGCGATCTCATCACGATCGATCCCACTCCCGAAGCGATCCCGGATGCGGGCACGCCCAACGACATGATCGCGGCCCTCTGGACCGATCTTGATCCGGGCACCGGCGCGGGTGAGATCTGGGTTGCGATCGACTCGCTCACCAACAACGCTGTCTTCGAATGGCGTAACGTCGGCACGTTCGACGCTGGTGGCGCTCTCGGCAACAGTGATTTCCAGGTCCGTCTTGATGGCGGTACCGGGTGCATCAAGCTCATCTACGGTGCCCTCGACCTTGATGGTGCTGGCGCCCAGCCGACCAACCTTGATACCGTTGTCGGTTTGGAGAACATCGATGCGTCCGTATCTAACGCGATCAACCTGGACACCGTCCCGGGTTCGCTGCAGAACACCTGCATCGAATACTGCCCGAGCAACGATGGTTCCGGCGGTTGCAACGCTGGCCCGACCATCTGTGCTGGCGATGCCAACAAGGACGGCATCGTTGACGTCAACGACATCTCCTTCGTCCTCTTCCGTCTCGGAGATCCCGGCGGCGCGTGCATCAATGGTGATGCGAACGGCGACGGTATCAACGACGTGAACGACATCGCCTTCGTCCTCTTCCGTCTCGGCGACACCATCGGTGGCGGTTGCGCTGGCACCCCCTGTCCGTAATCCGTCCGACGGGTTAACCTGACACCACGAGCGGGGAGGACACTTGTCCTCCCCGCTTTTCATTTTTGCCCACCCAATCTCAACACCGCTACATCCCGCCCACCCACCGGACCTCATCGCCGCGTCCAAGGCTCCTCCTTTGTCCCAGAGACGTGCCTGCCAGCTTGGCACCCCCCACCCCCTCCCCAGACAAACCCGGCAGGACACCCGGCACATCTGGTTGCGCTAAGCCGCTGCACACGCTCGGCTTAGGCATTGTCGCCTGTGGCGCGGGGGTTGCTCTAACCCCTGTGCCATGGTTCATGTGCGCCCACCACAACCCCCCACCCCCCCTTCCTCGCCCTTTGGCGGCGGGGTGTCCCGTGGGGAGGGCGGCCGCCTGAACCTCCTGCTCACCTGTGGCGGGTGGGCTGCGTGCGGCGGGGGTGATGTCTGGGCGAACCAGCTGCCGACCCTGCTGCGTCCTCTGGGCGTGGAGGTGCTGACCGCGGGCTCGGGGCATGAGGCAACGAGCGTCATCCGCGACACACCCGTGCATATCGCGGTGGTGGATCTCGCCCTGCCGATGGGCGCCTCCGATAACCCGAACGAATCCCGCGAGGCGGGCTTGCGCATCCTCGAACTGCTCGCCCGCCTGGAGGAGCCGCCGCCCACGGTGGTGATCCGGAGGCGCTGCACGCCGCGCGAGGGATCGCGCGGGCTCGCGAGCGCACTCGCCGCCGGCGCGTTCGCTGTTGTCGATCGACCCGTCCAGCTCGAAACCGTGCTGGACATCATGCGGCGCGTCGTGCGCCGCCACTACTCGGGACGCTGGCCCACCGGTGCCCAACCCGGCGGAGATTTGAACTGACCTTTCCTGCACCGTCGGACGAAACCGGCGACGCGTTTTATTCACCGTGATGATTTCACATAGTCCCAACCGTGAGAACCAAAGCAATGAGCACCAAAGTGAAACCCCTTGGCGACAAGATCCTCGTGCTGCGCGACGACGCCGAAACACAGACCGAGTCCGGCATCTACCTGCCCGAGAGCGCCAAGGACAAGCCCAAGACCGGCACAATCAAAGCGGTCGGCACCGGCGCCCTCAACACCGACACCGGTGAGCGCATCGCGCTGTCGGTCAAGAAGGGTGACAAGGTCATCTTCTCCTCCTACGCCGGCACCGAGGTCAAGATAGGCAAGGACGAACTCCTCATCATGTCCGAGGACGATGTCCTCGCCATCATCGACTAACCACATGCAGACAGAACAAACCCACATGTCCCTCTCGATCGACGACATCCAGAAGCTACTCGAGAACGTCCCCGACAGCGCGACCGTTCGTGTCGCGGTAGCCGGCGAGTCGTTCTACTTCGCCCGGCGCGGCATCGAGCTGACCACCTCACCCGACGGCGAGTTCGTTCAGGTGCAGGGCAAGGTCGGCACGACCGAGCAATCCATGCGCCCCGGCGCCGTCATCATGAATCCGGACAAGGTGGACTTCATCCAGATCGTCGTCTGATCAGAACGAACCACAAACACACGAACCATTCGCAGCAACACCGCTGCTCACAGAACGAACAAAGGAACGAACAACTATGGCTGCGAAACAGATCGCATTTGATACCGACGCCCGCGAGCGCATCCTCCGCGGCATCGAGAAGCTCGCCCGCGCTGTGAAAGTCACGCTTGGGCCCTCCGGACGCGTCGTCGTCCTCGAAAAATCATTCGGCGCGCCGACCGTCACCAAAGACGGCGTCACCGTCGCCAAGGAGATCGAGCTGGACGACCCCTACGAGAACATGGGCGCACAGATGGTCAAGGAAGTCGCCTCCAAGTCCTCCAAGGACGCGGGCGACGGCACCACCACCGCCACCATCTACGCCGAAGCCATCTACCGCGAGGGGCTCAAGAACATCACCGCCGGCGCCAACGCCAACCAGGTGAAGACCGGCATCAACCTCGGCGTCGCCGCCATCGTTGAAGAGCTCGCCAAGATGTCCAAGAAGATCAAGGGCTCCGAAGAGATCGCCCAGGTCGGCACCTGCTCCGCCAACCAGGACCGCGAGATCGGCGACATCATCGCCAAGGCGATGGAGAAGGTCGGCAAGGACGGCGTCATCACCGTCGAAGAGGGCAAGAGCCTGAACACCGAGGTCGAGCTCCTCGAAGGCATGCAGTTCGACAAGGGCTACCTCTCCCCGCACTTCGTCACCGACACCGCGGACATGGAAGTCGTCCTCGACGACGCCTACATCCTTGTGCATGAGAAGAAAATCTCCAGCGCGAAAGACCTGCTCCCGATCCTCACCAAGGTCGCCGAGTCCGGCAAGGCGCTGCTCCTCATCGCCGAGGACATCGAGTCCGAGGCCCTCGCGACGCTCGTCGTCAACAAGCTCCGCGGCGTGCTGAAGATCGCGGCCGTCAAGGCCCCCGGCTTCGGCGACAAGCGCAAGGCGCAGCTCGAAGACATCTCCATCCTCACCGGCGGCGAGGCCATCATGGAGGAACTCGGGATCAACCTCGAAACGCTCGAGCTCTCGCAGCTCGGTCGCGCCAAGAAGATCATCATCGATAAGGACAACACCACCATCATCGAGGGTGCCGGCAAGAACGCCGACATCAAGGGTCGCATCGAGCAGCTCAAGCACCAGATCGATGCCTCCTCCTCCGACTACGACCGCGAGAAGCTCCAGGAGCGCCTCGCGAAGCTCGCGGGCGGCGTGGCGCAGGTCAACGTCGGCGCAGCGACCGAGGTCGAGATGAAGGAGAAGAAGGCCCGCGTCGAGGACGCGCTGCACGCCTGCCGTGCTGCTGTCGAAGAGGGCATCCTCCCCGGTGGGGGCGTCGCCGTCATCCGCGCCCGCAAGGCGCTGGAAGCGGCGCGCAAGAACGCCAAGCAGGACGAACGCGTCGGCATCGATATCGTGGACCGCGCCATCGTCGCACCCATCAAGCAGATCGCCGACAACTGCGGGCTCGACGGTGCCGTCATCGCCCACAACGTCGAGAGCAAGTCCACCCCCGCGGGCTACGGCTTCAACGCCATGACCCAGGAGTACGGCGACCTCGTCGCGATGGGTGTGATCGTCCCGACCAAGGTGGAGCGCGTCGCGCTGCAGAACGCGGCGTCCATCGCCGGGCTCCTGCTGACGACCGATGCCGCGATCACCGACATCCCCGACAAGAAGAAGGTGACCGTCGCCGCCGGCGGGATGGACGATATGGATTATTGA
>JAJDDG010000105.1 GCA_029260435.1 Phycisphaerales bacterium
TGGTTCGGCACCAACATGCTCGGCGTCGGGCTCCACTCCTACGGCTTCATGGACTCCGCCGCCATGTGGCTCATGCTCTTCATCGCCTCGCAGGTCTTCCTCATGTGCCTCGGCGCAATCCCTACAAACAAATGGCGCAGCAAAGCGTAAAAACGCGGTGTGCAGCGGAGTGGGGAGGTCGGGAGTTGCGCGAGTAAAAAAACGTCCGCGTCTTCTCATATGCGGACAAATATCGGCGGGCGTTTCCCGTCGCTGAGAAAAACCCCGCCCCTCTCCATAACCCGCGACATCTTTCTGCCCCGGTATGGCTGGTGCGCACCGGGGCATACTGCGCGGATCGCCAGACCAACGAAGGATCCGATTTTCTGTGGGCGTGGTCGCTGGCGGCACGGGACAAGCGATCCCGCCGCCTCGAACTGCCCGCACGGTGTCGTTTGTCCGTCACAAGCAGTGCTCGACAAGAACAGGAAAAACAACAAAGTTGCTCCACGGATCGTTGTCGCGTGAACAGGGCATGGAAATTGCACCGAATCCTGATTGATTGGCCCGAGCGATCGACGCCCACATCGCCGCCGATTGCTCCAGGCCCGAAGTAATGTCGTTCCTCTCGTGAACCGGGTGCAGCATTCGAGATGCACTCCAGGAACAGTGCGCGCGGTGTGGTTTCGTCGCGCTCCCGGCCGAATCATCGTCCCCCGAACCCGTCGCCGTGCGATACGCCGTGCGGAGTGGTTCCATGAGTTTTTATGGTCGTGAATTGAGGAGCAGGTGTCATGAAGAAACGAGAAGTCACACTCTCGCTCGCACTGATCGCACTCGGTGTCCCGTTGTTATCCAGCGTCGCCCATGCAACAGACAACAGTCTGATCGGCGGTGTGCTTGGGGGGCAGATGTGGGATAAGTGGTGGGTCGTCACTGCGAATGCAGAACCCGCGGGGGACCACCCGCTGTACCCCGCGATCGGGCAGAAAACCGGATCAACAACCTGGCGTTGCAAGGAGTGCCACGGGTGGGACTACAAGGGCAGAGATGGCGCGTACAGCTCCGGATCCCATTTTACGGGCATCAAGGGCGTCTTCGGATCGACCCTCACCGGCGAGGAGATGTTCGACCTGCTCAAGGAAGACACCCTGCCCTACGGGCACGGGTTGGGCAACGCCGGTCTCAACGATGACGAGATCGACATGCTCGTGGGCTTTCTGCAGAACTATGTGATCAACACGGACACGTATATCGACCCCACCAACCTGTTCATCGGCGACGAGGCGATGGGGCGGTTCGGATACAAAGCGGTCGGCGGGTCTTACACCTGCGCCGAATGCCACGGCGATGATGGAGCCGAGATCAACTTTGGTACAGAACTGGATCCCACGTATGTCCACGACATCGCCGTAGGGAATCCATGGGAGCTGATGCACAAGGTACGGTTCGGGCAGCCGGGCACGCTGATGACAAGCTGGCTGCTGATGGATGGTGATAATCAGGGTGCCGCGGATGTCGGGCGTTACCTCCAAGCGGATTTTCCGGCAGCCCCGTACGCGGGCGATCAGGCATGTAGCGGTTGTCATGCGAACTGGCCCGCGCCTGACTTCTTTGGCGGGTACGCCCGCTCGGGACACCCCTTCAAGCTCTTCCATGCCGCGGGCGATGTGCCGCCACTGGACACATGGCCGCATACAGCGCTCCCGCCGCTTCCTGTTGTGGGTGGCGTTCAATTGGTCTGGTCGGATATCGAGTATGTGATCGGGAACTATAACTGGAAAGCCAGGTTCGTAGACCACGATGGCTTCATCTACACCGGCAACGCGGACGAGACAACACAGTGGAACCTTGCGACACAGGATTGGGTTCCTTATCACGCCGGTGAAGTTGACAAGCCGTACAACTGCGGGCGATGCCATACGACAGGGTACGACCCAACCGGCAACCAGCTCGGCCTGCCCGGGCTGATCGGGACATGGGAGCAGGAAGGCGTCCGGTGCGAGGCGTGCCACGGCCCGGCATCCGACCACGTCGCTCATCCGATGGACATGCTGCCCCCCGGTGGCAAGGACTGCGCCGAGTGTCACTACCGCGACAGCCAGTTCCGGATGCCGTGGAAGGGCGGGTTCACCAGGCATCACCAACAGGCCGAGGACTTTGAGCACTCGCCGCACCGTGTGATGCTGGAGTGCAACACGTGCCACAACCCGCACCGATCGACCGTGTACGACGACGGCGGGGTGATCACGGCATGCACGGATTGCCATGCGGGCAACTCGATGAACGGCTTCTATGTCGTGGACGAGATGGAGTTCCTTGATTGCATCGACTGCCACATGCCGCACATGGGCAAGAACGCGGTCGCGGTCAATCAGTACAAAGGAGATATCCGCGCCCACCTGTTCCGGATCAACGCAAGCCCGCTCTTCGCGGTAGACAATGTGTACGAAGACGGCGGCAGTCTCTACTGGAACCAGGAGAACGGTCACTCCTCCCTCACGCTCGACTACGCCTGCCTCGGATGCCATATAGAGATGAACGAGCCGCTGACGATGGTCGAAGCGGCACAGTACGCGGTTCGAATCCACACGGCGCATCCGGCGACGACTCGCCCGATCCTGAAGAAACTCGCCGGGAGTGACGTGAATAGCGACGGCACTATCGACATCCTCGACATGCTTCGTGTGATCGGATCGTTGGGTCCGTGCATCGATTGCGACGAGGACGTGGACTCCAGTGGTGCGGTAGATGTCACCGACGTGATCGAAGTGTTCAACAGCTGGAGCAACGGACTGTCCAGGTGAGCACGTACTCGATATGAATGTTCATAAGAATTTGTGAATGAGAAAATTCCGACTCCCCTTTGGTAGCACCCCCCCCGAGCAAGTACTCCGCAAGCGACGTCATACTCGCCTATGGGTACTTGTCGGGGGTGTTGCGTTTATGCTCGCGGTATCCGGAGTCGGTGTTGAGATCACAAGCCAGAGCAGCTTCTGCGGGAGCTGTCACATCATGGGCAGCTTCTACGAGACATGGGAGCGGGATGTCCACCATGAAGTGAAGTGCGGCGAGTGCCATATCCCCCCCGGGGCGAAGAGCCTGTTCGCCGCGAAAATCAACGGGCTGGGGCAGGTGGTTGACGACTGGCTCAATCGAACATCGATGAAACCTTCGGCGTCTGTGGGGGAACTCGCTTGCATGCGCAGCGGGTGCCACGACAGGGGGGATCTCGACAACGGCGGCCCGTCCGAACGCATATTTCTCTTCGAGCACGCAAGCCATCTCGATCTCGAATACCTCGGGATCACAATCAAGTGCGCCACATGCCACTCACACATCCGCGGAGATAACCATTTCCAGGTCAATACCAACGCATGCATCGTCTGCCACCTCGGGGCACCGGACCATCACCCCGATTACACAACACCCGGCTCGCTCGGCTCGAATGGTCATTCCGCACCCGCCGCTCGTCCGCAGGCGTTCGACACGGAGTCAACTGACGGTGCTGCACCGGCTTCGTGCCAAACGTGTCACATCCCCCCGAGCGAAGCGTTCGAGTACGAGGGGATGCTTGTGGACCACGCGCAGTTCGTCGAGTACGGGGCATCCTGTAATTCATGCCACTACGGCATCACCGCGACACCATCACCGATCATCGACGACCAATGCCTGCGGTGCCATGTCTTCGGGATTGATGAGTGGACAGACACCGAAGACCTGCACCATCTGCATTCCATGGGAGAACACAAAGTCGAATGCTTCGAGTGTCACGGCGTCATCCGTCACGGCACGCACACCCAGCAGATGCAGATCGAACAGTTCGACTGCCGGAATTGTCACAGCGATCAGCACCGCATCCAGCGGAGCACGTATCTCAGGGATCTCACCACCAAGGTCGCCAACGGCGAGACGCCCGAGATCAGCCCGATGTTCCTCTCGCACGTGGGGTGCCCGGCGTGTCACATCGAGCCCCGCCCCGTCAGCCTGAAGCCGGGCACCGGGTCAACCGTTGCGTACGCGGTCCCCGAGGCGTGCGACCGGTGCCACGAGGATGGCTTCGGCGTGAAGATGATCGAGACATGGCAAACGAGCACCCACGAAATGCACAAGACCGTAGAACGAATTCTTGAGTCCATCGAGTTCACGGAGGAGGAACTGGATGAGGAGACCGTTGCGCTCATGGCAGATGCACGAAGACTGCTGAAGCTCGTCCGTCTGGACGGGAGTTGGGGCGTCCACAATCCCAAGTTCACGCAGCGGCTGATCGAGCAGGCGCGAGCGAAAGTGGTCGAGGCGCAGGCATTGATCCGAGACGCCGAGAAAGATGCCTTGCGATGATCGCCTACGTTTCATTGCTGGGCGTCACCGTGCTGGCTCTCGGTAACCTGCCCAGCGGGCCGCCGATGTCTCGCGTGACCAGCTGCATCGACAACGGGTGCCACTCAGATGTGACCAGCACACCATGGATCCACGGCCCGACGGCGGCGGGCGCGTGCGTGATGTGTCATGAGTACGAAGACCCACTCCTCCACACGTTTGCCCTCAAGCGGACCGGTGCGCAGCTGTGCGATTTCTGTCACATCGGTAAAACAGACAGCGCGGGGCTGTTCGTGCATGACCCGGTATCGAAGGGCGAGTGTCTGTCGTGCCATGATCCGCACGGGGGCAACTCACCTGCCTTGCTGAAGCAGGGCGGGGTGGTCGAGAACTGCCGGAGCTGCCACGAGGGCGAGGAATGGGAGCAAGGCTCGGTGCTCCACACCCCCGTACAGCAAGGGGATTGCCTCGGGTGCCACGAACCACATTCATCGCTCCACGAGAAGCTGCTTGTCGAGGACTCGCAGACGTTGTGCCTGCGCTGCCACGAGGATCTTGATCTCGCGAACGTATCGAAACACGAACCGAGCGATCCCCGCGATACGAGATGGTGGATGCCGGTCGAGTGGAACGAGGGTGTGTATGTTCCCGGTGAGTTCCCCGTTCTGGAACCGATCGCAGAACCCGCCCCCGCATCTCGGGTCATCCACGATCCCGTGCTGCACAAGTGCTCGACATGCCACTCGCACCACGGCGCGCAGGAGCAAGCCCTGCTTGTCGAGCCGATCGTTTCGCTCTGCGGCTCGTGCCACGAAGATCTCGTTGATGAAATACGCATCGCTCCCGAAGCGCACTCGATCGTCACCGAGGAGCGTGCCTGCTCACACTGCCACGAGCCGCACGCCAGCCTCTTGCCCGCGCTGATGAAGGCGCCGATGCTCGAGGTCTGCTCGGAGTGTCACGCCGATCCCCCCGTCCATCTGGACATGAACGAGTCGCCCTGGATGACCACCGCCCTGGAGACCGGGAATGTGCACGCCGGGCTGAACGACGCATGCGCCCGGTGCCACGACGTACACGGCGCACAGAATCCTGCGCTGCTCGTGAGGCCTATGTCGGACGCGATCTATCAGGTATTCGCGGCTGAGACGTACGCGCTGTGCTTGGGGTGCCACGACGCCGACCTCGTCGAGTCCCCCGAAACAACAACCGCAACAAACTTCCGAAACGGCTCGGTGAACCTGCACTACGTGCATGTCAAGAAGCCCGGTGCGAAAGGGCGCTCGTGCAGCATGTGCCACGGCACGCACCTCAGCCTGGGCCCGCGACTGCTCAAGAACGATGTCGGCTTCGGGAAATGGCGACTGCCGATCAGCTTCAAGGAGACGCGCAACGGCGGCACCTGCGTCGGCGGGTGTCACAGGGTGAGCGAATACGACCGGGTCACGCCGCTCCCTATCCCGTTGCTGATCCCGAACTCGAAGCCGGTTGAGGCGGGCGTAGAAATAGAACCCGACACCGCAGCGGGTGCATCTCCCCTTGAATAAAACGACATCATGTGTGTGTTATGCAGCCCGGGAACATGCGCCGAGATGTACTTGCGATTTGGTGAAAAACCCTGAATTTGTGATACATCTCTAGAGGAAGCACCCCGGGGAGGATTCGAACCTCCGACCGTCGGATTAGAAGTCCGATGCTCTATCCAGCTGAGCTACCGGGGCGGGTGCTCGCGCGAAAATCGTGCGAGAGCGGTGAATCGTACCCGCTGGGAGGGTCGTGGAGGGGTTCGCCCGAACCACGACGGGATTCATCCGTACAATAAGTGGCGATTGACCGCTCAGTATCTGACCACCCGATATGGGAGCACATGATGAACAGGATCCAGAAGATTCGGCGGGCGGCGTACAGACGCATGCTTGTGGTGGGTTCGATCGATCGGATCCTCGTCGCCGGGAGCGTCCTGCTCGGGGCAGCGGTGGCGGCTCGCGTGGGACAGCAATTGGAATTAGTGGGTGTTGACTGGAACCTGTTCTGGATCTGGGGCGGGGCCGTTTGCGCGGTAGGGGCAGGTGCATGGATCATCATGACGCGCCCCGATCCGGCGCGGGTGTCGCGCATGGTCGATGAGGCGGCGGGGCTGCCGCAGTCGGTGAGCACGGTGGAATGGCTGGGCGGTCGGGTGGGAGGACAAGTGGGGGGCTGGGCGACAGCGGTGCGCGAGCAGGCGGAAGCGGCGGTTGCGCGGATCCGCGTGTCGCAGTTGTTCCCGCTGCGCGCACAGCGCCGGTGGGGGATGCTGCCGATCCTGGGTATTGCGTTCCTCGGGGTGTGGCTCATGCCGAGCTACGACCTGCCCGGTGCGCTGATGAGCGACGAGCAGCGCGAGGAGCGTGCGCAGCACGACGCGATCGAGGAAGCGACGATCGAGGTGGCGGAGGTGGAGGACGAGCTCGCTTCGGCACTAAGAGATGAAGACGAGGATCTCGCCGCGATGCTCGACGAGGCAGCGCGCGAGGACGACTTACCCGAGGCGGCGACGCCCGAGGATGTGCGCGCCCGGGCGGTGAGGCGGATGAGCAAGGTGGGCGAGGAGTTGAACGAGCGGATGGAAAACGATGAGCAGATGCGACAACTCGAGGCGATGCGCGATCGCCTTGCCCAGCTGCGGGATCGCTCGTCGGAAGACGCGGGGCTGAAGGAACTGTCGCGGGCGCTGCAACGAGGGGATTTCAATGCGGCGAGCGAAGCGCTCAAGAAAATCGAAGAGAATCTCGCCTCGATGAGCGAGGAGCAGAAGGAAGCGCTGGCAGCGGAGATGAAGGAACTCGCCGAGCAGCTGGCGAAACTGGCGGAAGATACGCAGGCGTTGGAAGACGCCCTGAGCGCTGCGGGGCTCGATCCGTCGCTTGCAAGCGACAGGGAAGCGCTCAAAAAGGCGCTGGAGCAGATGCAGGGGTTGACCAAAGAACAACGCGAGGCGCTGATGCAGATGGCTCAGGAGTGCGATGCGGCGAGCTCGATGTGCAAATCGATGTCGATGAGCATGATGCAGTGCCAGGCGGGGATGTGCTCGGGTGGGAATTGCAGCGGCGCGATAGGAGACATGGACGCGGAATTCGCGAAGCTGGCGCTGGCGCAGTCGAAGGGCGAGGCGATGAGCCAGCTGCAGGCGAAGCTCGCGCTATCGATGTGCAAGCTCGGCGCGTCGTCTTCGATGTGCAAGAACCCGGGGATCGGCGGCCAGAAGGGTTCGCCGTACGGCTCGGGGGATTCGGAGATCGAGGCGGCTCCGGATGACGCGTTCACGAGCAAGACATCTAAAGCACCGTCGATCGATGACGGTTCGACGCTGGTGATCGGGCGTTCGTTGATCGACGCGGGGCAGGTGCGGGGTGAGTCGCGCCAGACGTTTAAGGATGTGATGCTGGCGGGCGGAAAGGCGGCCTCGCGTGCGATGGAGGACAAGCAGTTCCCTCGGGAGTACCACGATGCTGTGCAAGCGTATTTTTCCTCCGGCGCAACCGAGCAGAACGATGGGACCGAGGCGAGCGAGTCGTCTCCAGAGTGATCGATATCTCACGAGGCATCTCATGGTGATCATGGGGAGCGTGCGCAGCGCATGACGATCTGGTCTATCCATCTCGCGCACCCGATGTGGTTGTTGCTCGCGCCGGTGCTCTTCGCGGCGGTTGTGCTTATCGCGCGGCGGTCGATATCGGGGCTGGGGCGCCGCGCAGCCGTTGCGGCGATGGTGGTGCGGCTTGTCGTGGTGCTGAGCGCGGTCGTCGCGTTGTGCGAGCCGTCGATCCAGGACGAGGCGGAGCACGTCGCGCTGGTGGTGGTGTCCGATGAGTCGTCGTCGATGCCGCGCAGTGCACGGGATGACCTAAGGGATGTGCTCGAACCCGCGATTGTCGGTGCACACGCCGAGGACGCGATCGCGGTGGTGAGCGCGGCGCGCCAGGCGCGCGTGCAGTCGCTGCCGTTCGGTGTGTCGGGGTTGCGCACCAGCGGCGAGGACCCGCTCGCACCGCTCCAGAACGAGAAGGGCCCGCGCGACGCGACGGATCTGGGCACGGCGCTCGCGCTCGCGCCCGCGCTGGTGCGGGGCGAATCGGGCACGCGGGTGCTGCTCGTGAGCGATGGCAATGAAACAGAGGGGGACATGCTCGCATCGGCGCAGTCGCTTTCTGCGCTGGGGATCCCGGTGGACGTGATGCTGCCGCGACAACAGGGTCGTTCGGAAATCATTCTCGAAGAACTCGCCGTGCCGCAGACCGCTCGCAAGGGCGCGACGGTCGATCTGCGTGTGGTATTACGCTCGACGCACGTTGCGAGCGGTCGCCTGAGCGTGCTGCGCAACGGGCGGATGGTGGACCTGACGCCCGGCGAGCAGGGCGGGTCACTCGCGGTTGTTCTGCCCGTCGGTGAGCATGTGCTGAGCGTGCCGATCACGCTCACCGGCTCGGGCCCGCAATCATTCGAGGCGGTGTTCGAAGCGGACGATGAACGCGCGGACGGCGTGGCGGCGAACAACCGGGGGATCGGGGTGACGTTTGTCGAGGGCGAGGGGGCTGTGCTGTTTATCACGGACGATCCGGTGGGTGCGGAGCCTCTATTGAGTGCGCTGGGCGAGGCAAAAATCGAGGTGGAGATCATCCAGCCGGAGGCGGTGGGGTGGGACGCGGTAGAGCTGGGGCGGTACGACGCGATTGTGCTGTTCGATACGAGCGCGGATCAGATGTCTCTGCGACAGCAGGAGGCGGTGGCAACATTCGTACACGCGGGCGGTGGCGGGCTGGTGGTGGTGGGCGGCCCGGATTCTCTCGGTGCGGGCGGTTGGATCGGCACGCCGATCGAGGAGGTGCTGCCGGTGCGTCTGGACCCGCCGAGCGAGCGACAACTGCCGCGGGGCGCGCTGGCGCTGGTACTTGATGCGTCCGGCTCGATGGGTTCGCCGGTTGGTTCGAGCGGGCTGAGCCAGCAGCAGGTGGCGAACAAGGCGGCGTGGTACGCCGCGAGCACGCTGACGCCGCTCGATGAAATTGTTGTGGTGTCATTCGATACGCAATCCACGGTGCGCGTCCCGCTGCAACCGATGCGGAACAAAATGGATGTGAAGGCTCGGATCGAGTCGATCGGGCCGGGCGGCGGGACATATATCCTCGGCGGGCTGCGCACAGCGATCGAGGCGCTTAAGGGCGCGCGGGGATCGGTGAAGCACATCATCCTGCTGACCGACGGGCAGGATGGGACGGGGATGGGCGAAGCGATCGAGCTGATCGATGCGATGGCCGCAGAGCAGATGACACTCTCGACGGTCGCTGTTGGAGATGGCGCGAATACTCAACTGCTGGGACAACTCGCCTCGGCGTCTGGCGGGCGGACGTACACGGTGACGACGACACAGCAGCTGCTGCAACTGGACAAGATTTTCATCAAGGAGGCGCGGATCGTGCAGCGTCCGCTGATCTGGGAGGGGGAGCCGGTCTCCGCGAGTGTAACGGCGATGACCACGACGATGCAGGGGATGCCGGGCCGCCTGCCCGCGGTGACGGGGTACGTGATCACCGCCGACCGCGAGGGGCTCTCAACAATCACGTCGCGGTTCCCGAACGAACACGAAGACCCGCTCAGCGCGCAGTGGCAGCACGGGCTCGGGCGGGTGGTGGTGTTCACTTCCGATTCGGTGGCGCGGTGGAGCGCGTCTTGGATGGGGTGGCAGCCCTACCGCACGTTCTGGGAGCAGCACATGCGCTGGGCGATGCGCCCGTCGGGGTCGCCGAACATCAGGGTGAGCACGCGGCGCGAGGGTGCGCGGACGCGGGTGCTGATCGAGGCGATGCGCGACGACGGCTCACCGCTTGATCTCGCTCGTTTCCAGGGGCGTGTGCTCTCGCCGCGGGGCGAGGTGGGGACGCTCTCGGTGCGACAGATCGGCCCGGGTCGCTACGAGTCGGTGTTTGATGTCCAAGAGAGCGGGGCGTACATGGTGACAATGGCGTACGAGGGGCGCGGGAGTGCGGACGGATCGGGGGGCGACTCCGGGATCATCCGTACTGCGCATGTGCATTCGTTCTCTGACGAGCTGCGCTGGACAGCGCCGAACCGGCGCGCGCTGCAGCGGGTCGCTGCGGCTACCGGCGGGCGGATGATCGACCCGGACAACCCGCCGACGGACCTGTTTTCCCAGGCGGGAGTCTCGATGCCCGTCTCGCGCGAGCCGATCTGGCTGATCGTTGCAGCGGCGGCGATGGGCTTGTTCTTGCTGGATATCGGAGTGCGCCGGGTGCGGTTGGAACTCGCGATGTTGTTGCGTCCGCTGCGTGCTGGTAAACGCATCGAGCGGGAGGACGAAGAGCGTCTCGCGGGGCTGCAGGTAGCACGCCAGCGCGCAGCGCATCGGGCAGAGCCCGCCGCATCGACGCCGACATTCACGAAGCCCGCGCCGGTCGTGATCCCCGCGGGGGGGAAGACGAGCACGCAGGCAATACCGAGTGCTCAGAACACATCGCAGTCAACATCGCAATTAGAAGAAGAATCAGCACAAGAAGAAGAGACCGGCATGAGCCGCCTGCTCAGCGCCAAGCGGCGTGCGCAGGAATCATTGCAGGGCGAAGATCAACACACGGAGTAGACCATGGCATCATCTGACCACACACCAACCCAGGCGGACGTCGAGGCACGCTGCGAGGCGTTCCGCGAGATGTACCAGTCCCTCGTGGACGAGCTATCCAAGGTGATCGTCGGGCACAGGGAGATCATCGACGGCGTGCTCTCGGCGCTGTTCATCGGCGGGAACGTCCTGCTCGAGGGTGCGCCGGGGCTCGGCAAGACGCTGCTGATCAAGACGCTGTCCGACGCGGTGACGCTCGATTTCTCGCGCATCCAGTTCACACCCGACCTCATGCCGTCTGACATCATCGGAACAAACATCGTGACGGAAGACCCGGAGACGGGTCGTCGCGGGTTCGAGTTCCAGAGCGGGCCGATCTTTGCACAGATCGTGCTCGCCGACGAGATCAACCGCGCGACACCGAAGAGCCAGTCGGCCCTGCTCGAGGCGATGCAGGAGCACGCGGTGACCGTCGCGGGCGAGCGCCATGTGCTGAAGGAACCGTTCTTTGTGCTGGCGACGCAGAACCCGATCGAGCAGGAGGGGACGTACCCGCTGCCCGAGGCGCAGCTTGACCGGTTCCTGTTCAAGCTGGATGTCGGGTATTCGAATCTCGATCAGCTGATGACAATCATGGACCGGACCACCGGTTCGCACGAGGCGCAACCCAGCGCGGTGATCGACGGGCCCGGCATCCTCGACGCGCAGCAGCTCGTACGGGAGGTGGTCATCGCGCCGCACGTGCAGGAGTACGCGGCACGCCTGGTGCTCGCGACGCACCCGGAGGGCGAACACGCGCCGGAACAGACGACCCGGTATGTGCGCGTCGGGTCGAGCCCGCGTGCAGCCCAATCGCTCGTGCTCGGCGCGAAGGTGCGTGCACTGATCGCCGGGCGGTTCCACGCCGGGTACGAGGACGTGCGCGAAGTAGCGATGCCCGCGCTCCGCCATCGCTTGATAATGAATTTCGAGGCCGAGGCGGACGGCATGACAAGCGATTCGATCGTTCGAGCCATCCTTGAATCCACCCCGACGGAGCCCATGTTGTCCGCGAGCAGATAATGTTTCCAGTCAAGAATCCATCTCGACCGAAGACGCTCGACGAGCTGATCGACCCGGAGCTGGCGTCGCGCCTGACGACGATCGATGTCACGTCGCGCAAGGTGTTCGCGGGGAAGGTGCAGGGCGAGCGCCGGAGCAAGAAACGCGGCGAGAGCGTGGAGTTCGCCGACCACCGCCCGTACGTGGTCGGTGATGATCTGCGCCATATCGACTGGAATATCTACGGACGGCTGGATCGCCTGTTCCTCAAGCTGTTTCTTGAGGAGGAAGATCTGTCGGTGCATATCCTCGTTGATGCGTCGGGTTCGATGGCGTGCGGCGAGCCGGAGAAGTTCGCGTACGCACAGCGGATGGCGGCGGCGCTGGGGTACATCGGGCTGGTCAACATGAACCGCGTCGCGGTGTCGGCGATCGGTGGTGATGGGAGCGGGGCGAGCGCGAGGAACATGAGAGGAAGAAAGGCATTCGCGGAAGCGGGGCGGTACATCTGCGATATCGAGCCGGGCGGGACGCTGGATTTCACGCAGGAAGCCAAGCGGATCGCGCTGTCTCGACGGGGCAAGGGAGTGATGATCCTGCTGTCGGACATGCTGTACCCGGGGGGGTACGACGACGGGCTGCGTCTGCTGATCGGGCGCGGGTACGACCTGGTGGTAATCCAGACACTTTCTCCCCAAGAGATCGATCCGCCGCTCGCGGGTGATCTGAAGCTGAAGGATGTGGAGACGGGGCTGCCAGTTGAATTGACGATCAGCGCGCCGCTGCTGGAGCAGTATCGCCAGCACCTCGCGGGGTACCGCGAACAACTGAGTCTGTTCTGTGCGCGCCGGGAGATCACGCTGGTTTCTGTGGGAACGGATACCGAGCCGAGCGTCCTGCTGCTGGAATATCTCCGCCAGCGGGGGGTGCTGCGATGACGTGGCTCACGCCGATGGTCGGGATTGTCGCGGCGTCGATCGCGGCGTCGGTGTTGATTGTGCTGTACCTCCTGAAGCTGCGCCGGCGTGAGGTGGAGGTGAGTTCAACATTCCTGTGGAGCGCCGTGATCCGGGACATGCGCGCGAATGCGCCGTTCCAGAAGCTTCGGAAAAACATCCTCCTGCTTTTGCAGGCGATCGCGCTGGCGCTGGCAGCGCTGGCGCTGGCGCAGCCCGGGTTCATGGGCGAGCGTTCGCCCGCGGAGACGACGGTCATCCTGATCGATCACTCCGCGTCGATGTCGGCGCGTGAACCGGATGGATCCGGCGGCACACCCACGAGACTCGATCGAGCCAAGGAAGAGGCCCGGCGGATCGTCAAGGCGGCGACATCCGGGATGAGCTTCACCGCCGACCGCCCGAGGGCGATGGTGATCTCGTTCGCCTCGTCGCCGACCGTGCTCGTCGCGCCGACGTCCGACGCCAGCGAACTCCTTGCGGCGATCGATTCGATCGGCGCGAGCGAGTCGATGGCGCTGCTCGCCCCGGCGATGCAACTGGCCGAAGCGCACGCGCGGGACAACCCAACACAGACGCGGATCGTCGTGCTCTCGGACGGCGCGTTCGCTGACGAGGAGGCGTCCCAGGCGCCGCTCGACGCGGAACTGGAATACATCGCGATCGGCAGCGGAACTGTGGACAACGCCGGGATCGTCTCGCTCCGGGCCCAGCGTTCCTACGACAAGCCGGAACGAGTCACAGTATTCGTGGCGGTGGACGCGAATGCCGGCGCGCGGGAGTCGGCGGAAATCGAACTCACGATCGATGGCGAAATCATCGCCGTGCGGCGGACGCCGCTGATCGAGAGCGAGACGACCGGGGCGCGCTCCGGTGCGGTTGTAGTGCAGTTCAACAGGCTCAGGAGCGCGGTGATCCGGACGCGGGTGCTCTCGGAAGATGCGCTCGCTGCGGACGACGAGGCGTGGATCGCGCTGCCGCCCGCTGCGCAACCGAAAGTGACCGTCGTGACGACCGGCAACCCGCTGATGGAGCGAGCGCTGCGAGCGTCGGCGATCGCGCTACCGGTGGTGATCACACCCGGTGAGTACATCGAGCGGGCGCGGCGCGGGGCAATCATTGCGGACGTCGTGATCTTCGAGGACTTCTCGCCGCCGGATGATGCGCTGCCGACGGGGTCGTATTTATCGTTCGGCCCGCCGCCTCCGATCGAAGGGATCGGGACAACTCGAGATCCCGATCAAAGTGGGAGTGATGGCAGCGTGTCGGCGTTCGTCAGCTGGCGTGTGGACCACCCCGCGCTGGAGTACGCCGGGCTGGAGAAGGTGCGCATCTCTACTGCGCACTCGTTTGAAGTGGAAGACCAGCGCGACGTGATCGCGCGCCTGACATCGGGTCCGGGCATCGTGGAGATTGATCACGATGGACGACGGGCGATCTGCGTGGCGTTCGACCCGCTCGATTCGAATTGGCCGTTCGACCGAGGGTATGTGCTGTTCCTGGCGACCGCGATCGACTACCTCGCGGGTGCAGCGGGGGCAGAGGCGACGACTCAACTCAGGCCCGGCGACACGCTCGCGACCGCGCTGCCACCGAGCGCGCGGGACATCCAACTCATCGGGCCGGACGGCGCATTCATCGAACCAACAATCCGCGAAAGGCAGCTCACGCACACCCCGCTCCGATCGCGCGGGGTGTACGAGGTGAGCTGGCGGGGCGCTGGCGAGCGCGGGGACGAGGTGCGCGATGGGCGGGTGGTGCGCCGGTTCGCGTGCAGCTCACTCGATCCATCGCTCACAGCGCTCCGTGTGTATGACACGGTGGATCTTTCGGAGCACCCCGGCGGGCTCGCGTCCACAGCCCCGGCGCAGAGCGTGCCGCGATCGCTCCGGAATTGGATAATCCTCGGGTTTCTGGGCTTGATCTTGTTCGAGTGGTACGTCTACCACCGGCGGGTGGAACTCTGAGTAGAGTGGGTCTATGAAAAACGTACTCCGCTCGGTTGTGGCTTGTGTAGCGTGTGTGTGGATGTGCGGGTCTCTCGCGTGCGCCGAGCAGACCAAGGTGCGCGTCTGTGCGTTCAACGTGCACGACCTGAAGGCCCAAGAGGTGCACAACGATGAGAGCGGGCGCGTGGCGCGTCTTGCGGATGTCATCAAAGCGATCGATGCGGACATCGTGCTGCTGAGCGAGGTGGACACGCCGCCTAGTATGACGATGGATGTAAAACCGACGGTGGGGGAGATGTTTGTATTGAAATACCTCGTGCCGCTCGGCATGCGCTACAAGGCGTACCAGATCCCGACAAACACCGGCGAGCACTCCGGGATGGATCTGGACAACAACGGCATTGTCGATCCGAAGTCCAACGGTCGAGAGTACGCCGGGGACTGCTACGGCTACGGCGAGTACCCGGGGCAGTACGGCATGGTGCTGCTCGTGCGGGATACATGCGAGGCGCTGTGGCGTGAGGCGCGGACATTCAAGATGTTCAAATGGAACGCTATGCCCGGCGCGCTGCTCCCGGATGGGGCCGATGGCAGGCCCGAGTGGTACGACAAGCAGGAAGCGGCGGTGTTGCGCCTGAGTTCGAAGAACCATGCGGACATCCCGGTGCGAGTGGCGAACGGGGAGGTGATCCATGTGCTGGCGAGCCACCCCACGCCGCCGGTGTTCGATGGCGACGAGGACCGCAACGGCAGACGGAATCATGACGAGATCCGCTTCTGGGGTGATTACATTTCGGGTGAGGCGTACATGACCGACGACGTGGGCAGACGCGGCGGGCTCCACAAGGGGGCGCACTTCGTGATCCTGGGCGATCTCAACGCCGACCCGGCGAGTGGTGATTCGCTGGACAACCCGATCAAGACATATTTGCTCGACAACCCGAGGATCGAGAATTCGTTGGCACCGGTGAGCGGGCACGAAATCGATCGCCTTGAAGCTTCGGATACCTCGCGGTTCAGACTCCGCGTGGACTATGTGCTTGCTTCCAAAACAATGGAGATCATGGCACAAGGCGTCTGGCGTGGGGTGGTGGATTCGCCGGGTTCCAAAGCGATGCAGGAAGACCCGATGGCGGATTTCCCGAGCGACCACTTCCCGATCTGGGTGGATCTCGCGGTGGAACCGGGCGAGCAGGAAGCGGGCGCACCGGAGTGATATGATCGTGCCGCTGGGCAGGAATGTCTCCGGTCCGGCGGGATCCACGGAGTCACCGCGGCGCATGACGCAGATCGATCAGGGAATCGCATTTTCGCAACCGGACGAGCATCGCGCCGATACCGAGCCGCCCGCGCCGAACGCGCTGCTCGAAGATCTTGTCACGCTGACCAAGCCGGGCATCGTCAAGATGGTGACGTTCACATCGGTAGTGGGGTTCGGGCTCGGCGCAGCAACGCGCCAATGGGAACTGGTCACATTTATTATGGCGATGGTGATCGGCGGTATCGGCACCGCGCTGTCGGCGGCGGGGGCGAACGCGCTCAACCAGGCGGTGGAGCACCGCCGTGACGCGCTGATGCACCGGACGAATACGCGTCCGATCCCCGCGAAGCGCGTGTCGCTGAAAATCGGGATGTGGGCCGGCATTGTGCTTTCGGTTCTGGGCGTGGGTGTGTTGTGGGTGGGGGCGAACTGGGTCGCGGCGGCGGTATCGCTCGCGACGATTGTTTCGTACATCGTGATCTACACACCGCTCAAGCCGGTGACGCCGCTCGCGACGATCATCGGCGCGGTGCCCGGCGCGCTGCCACCATTAATCGGTTGGACGGTGGCGTCGGATGCCCCGATGCACGGGTTGTTCGAGCTGGGCGGGTGGTCGCTGTTCCTGCTGGTCTTCGTCTGGCAGGTGCCGCATTTTCTTGCGATCGCGTGGAAATACCGCGAGGACTACGCCCGGGGCGGGCACGCCGTACTGCCGGTATTCGATACGTCCGGAGTAAAAACCGCTCGCCACGCGCTGATCTGGACGTTCACACTCGTGCCCGTCACGCTGCTGCCCATGCAGTGGGCGCCGGGGCTGCTCGGCGTGCTGTACGGCTCGCTCGCGCTGCTCGCGGGTGGGTTCATGGTTTTCCACGCGGTGCGGTTCGCGATGCGGCGCGATGATGCATCGGCGCGCGGGCTGTTCATCGCATCGGTGATCCACCTCCCGATTGTGCTGGTCGGCATGGTGGCCGACATTCTCCTGCATGTCTTGATATGAACGACGTGGCATCAACAACACTTCAGGCGTGCGTGCGCGTGCGGGACGTGCGGCGCGTGTACCCGGGTGGGCGCCGGTCGCTCGGGCGTGTGGCGTTGGATGGTGTTGATCTGAAAGTGGAGCGGGGGCAGTGGGTCGCGCTGCTCGGGCCGAACGGCGCTGGCAAGTCCACGCTGCTGCGGATCATCGCCACGCTCGATCGCCAGGACACGGGAGATGTGCATGTATTCGAGCATGCCCTGCCCGCCGATTCGGTTCGGGTGCGCTCGGGGTTGGGGGTGGTCTTCCAGTCGCCGAGCCTGGATAAATTGCTCACGGTGCGCGAGAACCTGGAGTTGCAGGGGGCGCTGCACGGGATCGAACCGCGTGAGTGCGCGGCGCGGATCGCGGAGCTGGGCGAGCAGCTGGGCTTTGGTGATCGGATGAACGACCGGGTGGGCGCGTTGTCGGGCGGGCTGGTGCGCCG
>JAJDDG010000106.1 GCA_029260435.1 Phycisphaerales bacterium
GCTCCACCTTCGCGATCGGCTCGCGCAGCTCCTCCCAGATGCTCGGATCGGGCAGGTCCGCCGGGTTCGTGATCTGCATCACCTCCCCCCGCGTCGTCAGCAATTCGTACGTCACCGTCGGCGCCGTCTGCACCACATCAATCCCGCTCTCCCGATCGAGCCGCTCCTGGATGATGTCCATGTGCAGGAGCCCCAGGAACCCGCACCGGAACCCGAAGCCCAGCGCCTCGCTGTGCACCGCCTGGTACGAAAAACTCGCATCGTTCAGCGCCAGCTTTGCCATGCCCTCGCGTAAAGACTCGAAGTCCGCCCCGCGCCCGCCCTCCGCAGTCGTGCTCGGGTAGAAGTCGCAGAACACCATCTGCTGCGGCTCCTGGTACCCAGGCAGCGCGGCCTCCGCCGGGTTGTTGTCCACCGTGATCGTGTCGCCAACCCGCACATCTTTGAGCGACTTGATCGCCGCGATCAGATACCCCGTCTCCCCCGCGCCGATCGACTGCACCTTCGTCGGCTTGGGCGTGTGCTTGCCCAGTTCCGTGATGATGAACGTCCGACCCGTCCCCATCATCCGGATCTTGTCACCAACCTTCAGCGTCCCGTCGAACACACGGATGTACACCACGATCCCCCGGTAATCGTCGTAGTGCGAATCAAAGATCAGCGCCCGCGCCTTGTCCGTCTCCGGCTCCCGCGGCGGCGGCAGCTGCAAGCAGATCCGCGTCAGCAGTTCGCCGATCCCCTCGCCCGTCTTCGCAGAACAGTAAATGCAATCTTCCGCCGCAAACCCCAGCACCTGCTCGATCTCCATCGCCACATCGTCAGGCATCGCCGAAGGCAGATCGATCTTGTTCACCACGCAGATGATGTCCAGATCCTCGTTGATCGCGAGATACGCATTCGCAACCGTCTGCGCCTCCACACCCTGCGTCGAATCAACAACCAGCACCGCACCCTCGCACGCCGTCAGCGCACGGCTCACCTCATACGTGAAGTCCACATGCCCCGGCGTATCGATGAAGTTGAGCATGTACTCCTGCCCCTTCACCGTATGCGTAACAGACACCGCGCTCGCCTTGATCGTGATCCCGCGCTCCCGCTCGAGATCCATCGAATCAAGAAGCTGCTCCCGCGCCTCCCGATCGCTCACCGCGTGCGTCTGCTGCATCAGCCGATCGCTGAGCGTGGACTTCCCGTGGTCGATGTGCGCAATGATCGAGAAGTTACGGATGATGGGATCAGAAGTGGGGGGCATGGCTGTGGTGCAGACCTTCTCGAGAATGGGGAGTGGTGGGTGGTGGGTGGGGGGGGAGCCCGGATCCATCCGGACAAGTCCCGAATCATACCGACTCAATCCCGCGTCATGCGCTGTCGGGTGCCGTGGTACAGCCGCAGGCTGAACAACGAGCGGTTGTCTTCCGCCGTGTGCCACCGCTTGGCACGGAGGGCGAGCGGTGCGCTATTCGCCCCCGTGCCACTGATCCGCCGTGGCGGACCAGTGCTCCCCGTCCTACACCACCTCGGGTGGCATGCCCACGCGCAGCGCGGGCATGTCTTCTCTTCACCCTGAACGTGCCACCGATCCGCCGCGGCGGACCAGTGCTCCCAATCTCACTTCCTTACAAAAAAGTGATGCGCAGCATCACCAAACACAAACCTCTTCCTGATGCCTGATGCCTGATGCCTGATGCCTGATGCCTGATGCCTGATGCCTGATGCCTATTCCTCCCCCATCCCCGCCGGCGCCTCCACCTCCCACTCAGGATCGTCTCCGCGCTTCGATGTCTCCATCGACAACAGCCGCAGTTCAGGGATCACCAGAGGCTCCGCTGGTTCAGTCACCCACCCCCACATCGCCGCAGGCCCGGGAGTCCGCACCGCCGTCGGCGGGATCCAGTGATTGGCGAACGGCACCATGAAGTCCAACTCCTCCGAGTGCCCGAAGTGCTGCCACCGCTGCTCAAGCCTCGGTGCCCGGCTCGAATACTCCCGCTGATGAATGATGTCCACCGGGATCCACTCACCCCGGTCCCACCGCTTGTCGTATAGGTAAAACTCCACCCACGCGTGGATCACCGCGTTCGCCCCGCCCCGAATAGTCTCGTTGTGATCCTCAGCGATCACCACCCGAGACGGCAGCCCCGCCGCCCGATACACCGAGCACAGCAGATTCACCATGTCCAGAGGCGAGCCCTGCCCGTGCTCCGCAACCACGCCCAATTCGTTCAGCCAGAACCCCTGCACACCCCAGATATCCCGCTGCACACTCCGCCGCCAATACTCCGGCTCATTCCCGATCACCGAGCCCGACACACGCACATACTCCAGCACCTTCCCCGCCAGATACTTCGCGAGTGTGTACGGCTTCGCCTTCCTCGACTTCCCATCCGTCCATTTCTTGACAAGCGTTTGCACCGCAGGATGATCCGGCTCAACGAACAACTGCGGCTCCAGACAACCCGCGATCACAGGAGCCCAATCTTCTTCGGGCCACCCGATCTGCACCGCTCGCTTCTCATCGATCCGTGTCTCGTAGCTTGTCACAAACGTCCGTGTCTCAAGCGTGACCAGCGTGGTGTTCACATCCTCGATCGCCCACACCGCGATGCTCGAACCACCCTGATACCCCTCCACAATCTCGGGTGAGTCGTCCTTCGTCACGTTGTTCACACGCACCCGCCCCGCAAACCGACCGACGTGCGCATCGTGCGACGCAGAAGAACCGACCACCGGGAACACCAACCGCGCCTCGCCTAGCACAATCCGCCCGGTCTCCGGGATATGTCGAATCGTCCGCTGCTGCTCGCGGTACGCGTGCAGCCGCATCTCGTACGTCAGTGTCCAGTCCCGATGATTCGTCGTGTGCCGCGTGAGAACAGGCCCCGGATCCTGCGCCCCGCGCTGCGCACCGCCCATGAATACCAACCCGACAACAAGCGCCGCCCAGGACAATCCACGAGTGATCCGTTGCATGGTTGCTCCATCCCCCTCCAGTTCTCCACTACATACGCCCCAGCTCCTCAGCAGTTCCGCATGAAATTCGCCACATGCGCAAAGCGACCATCCAAAAACGCCCGCAACTCACCCTCTACCCCCCGCTCGTCCAGGGCATACGCCATACACCCGAGCCAATCCTCCACCGCCCGCTGATCAACCGCAAACGGCGCATGCCTCCCCCGCAGCCGAGGGTGTCCATACTTCTCTTCGTACAGCGCCGCCCCGCCAAGCCAACCACTCAAAAACTCGAACAGCTTCTCCCGGCTCGTCGAATCATCCGCCGGATGCATCGACCGAATATGCGGCGCCGCCTCGTTCATCCGATCGTAAAACGTCTCAACAAGCGCACGCAACGCCTCCTCTCCGCCCAGCGCGTCATAAGGCGTCCGTTCTGCATCAAACCCGACAGACAACATCTCTCAATCCTCTCCATACCCAAACGCATCAATGTAAGGCTGCAATACCGGGAAGATCGGCGCAAGCCGGTTCTCAACCCGTTTCCACCGCCCCATCGCGCCACGGTTCACCGGCTTCGTCACCGCAAGGTAGCTCGGCGTCACGACACCCGAGGAGCGTTGTTTCTCATGGAATCGCAGCACCTCATCCGTCCAATCTAACCCAAGGAAATCGAGCATCCCTCGCGCCGCCCCCTCGAAGTCCTCCACCGTGTCCTCGTACCGGATCTCCTTGCACGCCACAGTCACATGCTCCCGCACCGCGAGCCACAGCCCCATCACCGCGTTGTACATCCGCGCCGTCTCATGCAGATCCTGGAAAAAACTCATCGCGGTATTGATCGCGAACCGCTGCACAAACGCGCTCAAACAAACATCCCGAGGATCTCGCAACGCGACCAACACCCTCGCCTCAGGGAACAGTCTATTCACCATCCCAAGCCGAACAATCCGCAATGGCAGCTTGTCCAGCAGCAGCTTCTCTTTCCACACCTCCCCGTTCTCCGTTGTTACCGCTTTCCAGTACACCTGCCGCAGATGCAGCACCTGCTCGCGAGTCAACTTGTCCAGCACCACCGCTTCGCTGTTCGCCCCATCCCCCATCATCTGCGCCATCTCCCGTGTACACACATCGAAATACGGCCGTTCTTCCGTAGTAAACACCCCGTCGTGTGCATCTAGAATCCGTTCCGTCATCGTCGTGCCCGACCGCGGGAACCCAACAAGCAACGCGGGCGCAGGCAGCCCGTCGTCGTACGTCTCCTCGCCCCACCGCGCAAGCCGCTCCGGTGTCAGATCATCCCGGATCGCGTTGACCTTCCGGATGTACTCATCCCGTTGTTTCTGAGGAACGGGCTCCACTTCGCCCATTGCTTTGTTGCTCCGCGCATACGCATCGAACCCCGACTCGTGCTCCCCCAGTTTGCCGAGCACAACCCCCAGCATAAATTCCGCACTCACCCGCGATCGCACATCAATCGATCCGCTTAACACATCTTCCAACTCCGCGCGGTGCGCCGCGTGATCTCCCGATCCCTCCCGATCCTCAAACTGCACCCTCAGGATACGCGCGTCCGGGATCTTCGGATCGATCGCAAGCACCCGCTCCACCGCGTCCTTCGCCCGATCAAGATCGTGGACCAGTTCACTCACCACCGCGAGCATGACCAACGCAGCGATATTATTCGGCTGCAATCCAACCGCCTCCGAGTACTGCTCCATCGCGCCCGTGTAGTCGCCGTACATCTCAAGGCACACCCCAAGGTTCTGGTGCAGCTCACTCCGCCCGGGCGCGTGCGACACCGCCAGTTTCATCAGCCGCACCGCCTCCGCCTGGAACCGCTTGTTCTGCCGACCGCCCGCACGCGAGATCGCCATCGCCTCACCCGCCAGACAATCCGCGTTATTCGCCCGAACAGCATTCAGCCGGTGAAACACCTCCGCCGATTGCTTGAACTGCCCGCTTTGAAGAAGCGCAAGTGCTTGTCCATACTGGGGATCCGCCTGAAACATGTTCATCCAACCAGCTCCTCTTCCCGCTCACACCCGCCAAGCGAACCCCAAAAAACACCGAACAAGCACCTTGTATATGCGCACATGTTCGGTATTCTTTAGCCCATGCTCGCACGCATCCGAAGCGCCATCCTCCAAGGTATCGACGCCCTCACCTGCGAGATCGAGGTCGATCTCAACCCGACCGGGCTCGATCAGCAAACCATAGTCGGCCTCCCGGACGCCGCCGTCAAAGAAGCCCTCGACCGCGTCCGTGCCGCCGTTACAAATGTTGGCTACGACTTCCCCGCCGGCAAACTCCTCGTCAACCTCGCTCCTGCTGATCTCCGCAAAGAAGGACCAGTCTACGACCTCCCCATCGCGCTCGGGCTCCTCATCGCAAACAGTGTCATCAAGCCGAACCACCCCGACCCGGCAGTGCCGGACTTTCGCTCCATGCTCTTTGCCGGAGAATTGGCGCTGGACGGCAGAGTTCGCCCCATCAAAGGCGCCATCGCGATCGCAACACTCGCCCGCGACCTCGGCTGCCGAGCGGTCATGGTCCCCGAGGACAACGCCGCCGAAGCCGCCGTCGTCGAAGAGATCGATGTATTCCCCGTCTCCACCCTCGCCCAGGCGGTCGGCCTGCTCACCGGGCACCTCGAAGCCGAGCCCCACCCGCGCATCGATGTCGCCGCGCTCATCGAAGGCACACACGCCGAGATCGACTTCGCCGAGGTCAAGGGACAGGAAGCCGCCAAGCGGGCCCTCCTCATCGCAGCCGCCGGCTCGCACAACATCCTCATGCTGGGCCCCCCCGGCACCGGCAAATCCATGATGGCCAAAGCCCTCCCCGGCATCCTGCCAAACATGACCGCAAACGAAGCGCTCGAAGTCACACGCGTCTATTCAGCAGCAGGAAAATCCCCCCGCGCCAACGGCTCGCCCGCCGGGCTCGTCACAAAGCGCGCCGTCCGCTCGCCCCACCACACCGCCTCCGCCTCCGCCGTCATCGGCGGCGGCGTCATCCCCAAGCCCGGCGAGATCACACTCGCCCACCACGGCGTCCTCTTTTTGGACGAACTCCCCGAGTTCCCCCGCGCGGTCTTGGACACCCTCCGCCAACCGCTCGAAGACGGGTGCGTCACCATCGCCCGCGCCCACTCCGCCGTCCGCTTCCCCGCGTCGTTTATGCTCGTCGCCGCAATGAACCCAACACCCAAGGGCTCCATGCCCGGCACCGCCGCCGAGATGCGCGAGATGCAGAAATATTTGTCCCGCCTCTCCGGCCCGCTCGTGGACCGAATCGATATCCATGTCGAGGTCCCCGCCGTCCCGTGGAAGGATCTCTCCACCTCCCCCCGCGGCACATCCACCGCCGAGCTGCGCGACCACGTCGCCGTCTCCCGATCCATCCAGATCGCACGCCAGGGCGAAAAGCCCAACGCGCACCTGTCCAACACCGAGCTGGACACCATCGCTCCGCTCGACCCGGGTGCCATGGAACTGCTCCGCCAGGCGATGACCGAGCTCAAACTCTCGGCCCGCGCCTACGACAAAATCCGGCGCGTCTCCCGCACCATCGCTGATCTGCAGGGCGAAACCACCCTCACCGCGGCCCATATCGCCGAGGCGATCCAGTACCGCCTCCTCGACCGTTCCGTCTGAGCATCAAGCCAGAACGCCGATCGGGCCGACGTACCCCAAAGCGGGCTCATCCGCACCGGAGCGCAGAGGCGATGGCGAAGAAAGTCACAAAGAAAAAAACCACGACCAAGAAGACTGTCACCAAAAAGAAGGTGACGAAAAAGAAGGTCACTAAGAAAACCGTGACCAAGAAGAAGGTCACGAAGAAGGCCGCCGCCAAAGCCGCCCCACCGGAAAAAGAATCGAAACCCGCCGCTGCCGAAGCCGGGTCGAAGGCAGAAGTCGCCGAGCAGTCCGAAGAGGAACAGAAGAAGCCGGAGCAGTACTGGAAGCAGTCTTCCGACTCCGAGGTCGCCGGATCGCCGAAGGGCCGCAAGAGCACGAAATCCAAGTCCGTCGGCAGCTTCAAAAAGCGTAAACGCCGCTAACGCTTAGGACGCCCGGCTTCGCGCCCATCGGCGAGCTGTTCGGCGAATTTCACGACACAATCCGACCCGAACCGACCCGGTTTCGCGCCATCTCTCGCTCCCGGTGCGCACGGGGCTGCCCGTATCTATACGGGGTGTGCGCGGAGTGGATAGGCGGGTGCGCCGAGTGACCCCACTGGTGCGCCGATCGCTCACCCCGGCGCGCACGATTGTCCGCTAGTCGGCGTGCGTGCCGGTCGGAACGGGCGCATGAAACCATGCGAATCGGGCTTGTAGATAGACCCCCCCCGTGCGCCCGCTATCAGCCCTTATCCGACAGCGCATCGCGCATCTTGATCGCCCGAGAAACATACGGCACCGCCGACCAGACGGTCACCGCTGTGATCACCCAAGCGTTGATATCCATGACATGCAAAACCCACGGTGGCAACTGGTTCATTCGAGCATCCGGGGGTGGATAAAAGGGTACGCGTTCGGTTTCGAACAGAGAAAGCAGGATGAGTACAAGAGCGATGCCGCCTGACTGCACAATCATTTTTACTTTGCCGCTCGTACTTGCAGCAAAATCAACGCCTCGCGATTCATAGGCACCTCGTATTGAAGTCACGAGTAGTTCGCGCGCGAGAATAATAATGGTCATCCACGGAAAGAATCCTGTCACATTCTTCGCTGCGTACCACGGATGTGCGTACGACACAAAATCAATCGAGAAGATTGGGCTTGCGAAGAGAACGAACGCTCCGAGTATCAGCACTTTGTCTGCGAACGGATCCATTATGCGCCCAAGTGGTGAAGTTGCATTCCACTTGCGTGCTAGATGGCCGTCGAGCGCATCGGTCATTGCCGCAGTAATAAATAAAATTGTGGCGAGTGGCAGTGCGATATGTCTCGAATAGAACAAAGCTGCTTCGGAAAGCTCATGGCCTGAGATTTGATATAGCGTGAACATGGAGAGGGCGGCGAAGAAGGCGGCGGCGAGGATGAGTCGCGCGAAGGTCAGCAGGTTGGGGAAGCGGCGCTGCCATTTGGTCGGGACATGCGGCGTGCGCGGCGGCGGCACATCGGGTGAGGATTGCTCGGGATCGGGATGTCCGGTGGTGTCGTTCATTGATAGTGATTGGGATCTGGCAGAGCGTACTTCTCAATCTGCCGTTGCGCGCGGGGGGCTCGGCGGCGGCGGATGGCATGAGATCAGCCGTGGGCACAGCGGATTGTGGATAAGCGGGGGTGGGGGCACCCTATGTCGGTTTGCCGGGGTGTGAGCGGCGGCTTATTCTCCGGTCTTCCCCCGGCGTATGCGCGGGGTCTGCCGGTTCCCGATTGGTTGGGGGCGGGAGATCTCGGGACTCGCGGCTCGGCGGGGTGACGGAGTCTTTTCGGCCTTGGACGGCTTGATCCATCCCGCTCTCCTGTACCTGCTTCTGGCGCTCGGCGGCATCGGGGTGGCGATCGCGCTGCCCCGTCCCAAGTTCTCGCCGCAGATCCTCGGCGCGCTGATCGCGGTGGGGGCGTTCGGCGGGTTGTTCCTGATCCTCGGGCTGAAGGCGAGCGAGCGGGGCGAGCTGCCCAACTTCAATTTCTATATTTTCGCGATTATCGCGCTGGGCTCGGCGCTGCGCGTGATCACGCACCCGCGCCCGGTGTACTCGGCGCTGTATTTCATCATGACGATCCTGAGCTCTTCGGCGCTGTACCTGATCGCCGGGGCGGAGTTCATGGCGTTCGCGTTGATCATTATCTACGCGGGCGCGATCCTGATTACGTATCTGTTTGTGATCATGCTGGCGTCGCAGTCTCCGAGCGAACAGGAGCCGGGGACGCTGAGCGCGTACGACGCGTTTGCGCGGGAACCGGTGTGGGCGAGTGCGGCGGGGTTCGCGCTGCTCGCGCTGTTGACCACGATGATGTTCCGGGGCCTACCTGAGATGGGGCCGAGGAATCAGTTTGATTCCGATGCTTTGCTCGCACAGCTGCCGGGCAAGGTGGATACGGCGCTTTCGATGGAGGGGCTGCGTGGGTTCGAGCTGACAGAGACTCGCGAGGGCGTGAGCGCGGTGGATCCGGCGCACCAGCAGGTGCTTGTGATGGTGACGGATGTCGCTGCGTTCAACGGATCGCTTGAGCATTCGGAGCGTGTCGCGGTGCTGTTTGAGCCGGGCGCTCGCGCGGTGGCGGTGGGTGATGTTGCCTGGGCTGCGCTGCCGGAGGGGTTGGGCGTTGACAATATCGAGAACGTGGGGTGGGAGCTGATCGCGGGGCACCCGATGGCGCTCGAGCTTGCCGGGATCATCCTGCTGATGGCGATGCTCGGCGCGGTGGTGCTCGCGCGGAAGCAGATCGAGCTCGGCGAGGACGAGAAAGCACAACAGGTCATCAACCTCGGGGGTGGGTCGTGATGCACCTGCTCGCGGATTCGATGGTGATGGGTCAGGTGACGCTCGCACATTATCTGCTGCTGAGCGCGGGGCTGTTCGCGATCGGGATGATCGGGTTCCTGACGCGGCGCAACCTGATCATCATGTTCCTGTGTACCGAGATGATGTTCCAGGCGGCGGGGCTCGCGCTGATCGCGTTCAGCCGGTACCACATGAATCATACGGGTGAGGTGTTTGTGATCTTTGTGTTGACGATCGCGGCGGCGGAGGCTGCGCTGGCGCTCGCGCTGGTGGTGTTGTGCTTCAAGCGGCGCGAGTCTTTGGATGCTTCGGCGTGGTCGGAGCTTCGCGGGTAACGGATTGATGGACGAGGGACGGACGGCTCTGTGTTGAGTTCAATTTCCAGCATGTTTGAATCGATGCCTGCGCTTCTCGGCGCGGGGAGCGCGGATGTGCTGCCCACGACGGTCGGGCCCGGGTGGCTCTGGCTCGTGCCGATTCTGGCGCTGGCGGGGTGCGTCGCGTGCGGGCTCTGCCTCGCGATGCGGGTGCGGACGAAGGCGCCGGCGTGGATCGTTGTTGGTCTGTTGGGCATCGCATTTGTGCTGACATTTATGGGGTATTCGGGTTGGGACAGCGCGAGCGCGCAGGTAGTCAAAGTATTCGAGTGGATCGGGTTGAGCTGGGGAGATAGTGCCGGGCAGAGCCTGTCGTTCAACTTCGGGTTCTACATGGACGGGCTGAGCTGGCTCTGGATGCTGTTCGTGACGGGGCTGGGGACGCTGATCGCGCTGTACGCGAGCGAGTACATGCAGGGGGACAAGGGGTACGCGCGGTTCTTCGCGGGGTTTGCGCTGTTTGTGTTCTCGATGGCGTGTCTGGTGATGGCGGACAATCTGGTGCTGCTGTACCTGGGTTGGGAGGGCGTGGGGCTCTGTTCGTATTTGCTGATCGGGTATTTCTACAAGAAACCCAGCGCGGTGGCGGCGGCGAAGAAGGCGTTTATTGTCAACCGGATCGGCGACCTCGGCTTGGCGCTGGGCTTGTTCCTGACGTTTGTCACTTTCGGGACGGTGCAGTACGACGAGCTGTTCGCGCTGATCGATCAGGGCGTTGCGGGTGATATGGCTCGGACTCCGCTGAGCGAGATGTGGCAGACGTGGGCGATCCCGCTTTTGCTGATGGTGGGGGCATTTGGCAAGTCGGCGCAGCTGCCTTTGTATGTGTGGCTGCCTGACGCGATGGAGGGGCCGACGCCTGTGTCGGCGCTGATCCACGCGGCGACGATGGTGACGGCGGGTGTGTATCTGGTCGCGCGGTTCTTCCCGCTGTTCGCGTTTGAGGGTGTGCCGCACTACGCGCTGTGGACGGTTGGTTGGGTTGGCGCGTTGACGGCGTTGTTCTCGTCTACGATCGCGATGGCGCAGTTTGATATCAAGCGGATCATGGCGTATTCGACAATCTCGCAGCTTGGGTACATGTTCGCAGGGTTGGGTGTATTAAGCACGGTGGGCGCGGCGAGCCATGTGTTCACGCACGCGTTTTTCAAGGCGCTGCTGTTCCTTGCCTGCGGTGCGGTGATGCACGGGTTCGCGGGGCAGCTCGATCTGCGGAAGCTGAGCGGGCTGTGGTCGGTGCCGGGGTGGCGGATTGTTTGCGTGACGATGTTGATCGGGTGCATGAACCTGGCGGGTGTGCCGCTTATTACGGCGGGGTACTGGTCGAAGGACATGATTATGGCCGAGGCGTTTGTGACGCCGGGCGGTCAGATTATTGGTTGGATTCTACTTCTCACGGCGGGGCTGACGGCGTACTACACATTCCGCGTGTTTTTCAGGGTGTTTGTTGGGCCGGTGTCGTTTGAGCCGGGCGATGAGCATCATGACGATGAGCACGGGCATGACAATGGTCATGGTGGTGGGGGTGGGTTCCACCCGCACGCGCCGGGTTGGGCGGTCAATACGGTGCTGGCGGTGCTTGCGCTTTCGAGCTTTGCAGCGATCGGGTTGTACTTCACGGATAAGCCGAACGGCGGGTTCGTCGGGAATCTGGTGGGTGATTCGACTGCGGGGTATGTCACGCCTTACGGGCATCACGGCGCGGATGATGGGCACGACGATGCGCATGCTGCTGCGGAAGGTGATGTGCGGTTTGTGCTTGTTGCCGATCCCCCGGCGCATGCATCGGGTGATGCAACAGGCGGCGATCACGGTGCGGACGGCACACCCGATGCGGCGCACGCGTCGAGCGGCGGGCTGATCCTCGGGATGGATCCGCACAAGGCGATGTACTACATCTCGGCGGTGGTCGGGCTGATCGGGATCCTGATCGCGGCGGTGCTGCACGGGCCGCTCGGGATGGGCGGGCTGGGGCTCGGCACGCGGACGGAGGCGGCACGGAGCAAGGCGGACGAGCTGCTGCCTGCGCTTGGGCCGGTCGCGAGATGGGCGCAGCATAAATGGTACGTGGACGAGTTCTACGACTTTCTGCTGCGGACGCCGCTGCGGGTGTTGTCGCATGTGTTCCACGCGATCGACAAGCTATTGGTGGATGGGTTGGTGAACGGGCTTGGGTTGCTGCCGCGGGCGATGGGCTCTGCGCTGCGTCCGAGCCAGAGCGGGGTGCTGCAGGGGTACGCGGCGGGGATGGCTGGGGGGTTGGTGTTGCTGTTGGTGATTGTGTTGATTTTCATGTGATCTGAGGTCTGATGCTCCAGGCGTTGATTGTCATCCCGCTGCTCTCTGCACTCGCGATCGCGTTCGCGCCCAAGGCGAACGCGCGGGTGATCGCGACGATGAGTTCGGTGATCTGTCTTGCGGTCGGGGTGCTGATGGCTTGGCAGTTCAGGTGGGGCGATTCCGGGGAGATGCAGTTCGGTTGGAGCATGGATGTTTTGCCCGAGCTGGGCATATCGATGAGCCTTGGCGTGGACTCGATTGCGCTGTGGTTGATCGAGCTGACGCTCTTGCTTGCGCCGATCTGTGTGATCGGATCGTTTTCGGCGATCAAGGACAACCAGAAGACGTATTACGCGTGGCTGACGGCGCTGCAGGCGGCGCTGATTGGTGTGTTTGCGGCGCGGGATCTGGCGTTTTTCTACGTGAGTTTCGAGTTCACGCTGATCCCGATGTGGGTGCTGATTCATCTGTTCGGCTCGACGAACCGGAAGAAGGCGGCGACGAAGTTTTTCCTGTTTACGTTCACGGGTTCGGTGATCGCGCTTGCGGGTCTTGTGTATGTCGCGTGGTTTAACGCGGGGATGATGGGCGGGTGGTCGTTTGATATTGCGGAGTTGCAGCAGGCGGCGCGGCGGATGAACGGGACGCAGCAGGGGTGGGTGTTGCTTGCGATGATGGCGGGGTTTGCGGTGAAAGTGCCGCTGTTCCCGGTGCATACATGGTTGCCGCTGGCGCACACCGAGGCGCCGACTGCGGGGTCTGTCGTGCTGGCGGGTGTGCTATTGAAGCTGGGGACGTACGCGATCTTCCGGTTTGTGCTGGCGTTTGTGCCGGACGCGGTGGTGGCGTATGCGGTACCTATCGCGGTGCTGGCGATCATCGGGATTATCTATACGGGATTGATCTGCTGGGTACAGCGGGATGTGAAGAAGCTGGTGGCGTATTCGTCTGTGAGCCACCTCGGGTTCTGCGTGCTGGGGTTGTTTGCGATCAACTCGGTCGGTGTGAGCGGTTCGGTCATGTACATGATCAACCACGGGCTTTCGACTGGGGCGCTGTTCCTGTGCATCGGGATGATGTACGAGCGTTACCACACGCGGAGCATGGACGAGGTCGGGGGGCTGGCGAACAAGATGCCGGTGTGGGCGTTCTTTATGGTGTTCTTCACGCTTGCGTCCGTCGGGCTGCCGGGGTTGAACGGGTTTGTGAGCGAATTCCTGTGCCTGCTGGGTACGTTCCAGAGCGGCGCGGGTTCGATGGGTGTTGGCGGGACGGTCGGCTCGCTCGGGCCTTGGTTCGCGGCGGTCGCGGGGACTGGGATGGTGATCGCGGCGATCTACCTGCTGTATATGGTCGGGAAGATTGTGTTCGGCGAACTGCGCGAGCCGGCGGATTACCACGTACACGAGACATTGCCGATCGATCTGAACGGGCGGGAGATCGGTGTGCTGGTGCCTTTGGCGATCGGGTGTGTTGTGCTTGGGGTGCTGCCGACACCGGTGCTGCGGACGATCGAGCAGCCGGTGAATCAGCTTGTTCAGACGCTGGAGGATGCGCACGACCACATGCTGGTGCGGGGCGGAGAGGACGGTGTTGTGGTTGTTGCGGTGTGGGACGAATCTGAGGGGGATGTGGAATGATGTCGCTCGCGACACAAGGGATGGTTCTTTTCGCGGACGCGCACCCGATGGTGGAGAAGATCACGCACCTGCACGCGGAGATCGTGCTGTTCATCGCGACGGTTGTGGTGATGGTGCTCGGGTTGTCGCACAACGCGGGGATGCGGCGGCTTTGCGGCGGGGTGAGTGTTGTTGCGTTGATCGTGGCGGGCGTGCTCGGCGCGATGACGCCCGACATGGCGCACATGCCGATGCCGGGGATGAGCGGTTTTCTGAAGGTGGTGATCGCGGCGGTGGGGGTTCTGCTTGTGCTGCTGATCGAGGGGACGGTGGACCGGGCGTACGAGAACACGGTGCGCAAGACGGGTGTGTTTGACGGGCTGCGCTCGACACGGGGCGAGTTCTACGCGTTTATGTTGTTCAGTCTGACGGGGTTGATGCTGACGACGGGGGCGGATGATCTGATCTGGCTGTTCCTGGCGCTGGAGCTGACGAGTTTGCCGACGTATGTGATGGTGTCGATCTCGACATCGCGGGCGCGTGGGCAGGAGGCGGGGGTGAAGTACTTCTTCCTCGGGGCGATGGGTGCGGCGATGTTCCTGTACGGGTTCGCGCTGCTGTACGGCGCGAGCGGGACGACGGTGCTGTTTGCGCCGGCGGGTGAGGTGAGCATCGCTTCGGTGTTTGCGTCGAACGGGCTCGGCGCAATGGGGATGCTGGGGTTGGTGATGGCGATCATCGGGGTGTCGTTCAAGATCGCGGCGGTGCCGATGCACTTCTACACGGCAGATGTGTACGAGGGTGCGGCGTCGAGTGTGAGCGCATTTCTTGCGTTTGTTCCGAAGCTCGCGGGGTTCGCGGCGCTGATCCTGCTGCTCTCGACGGTGGGTTGGACGCACGGCGAGCTGCATGATTCGCTGCCTGATGCGGTGCGGATCGTGCTGTGGGTGATGGCGGCGATGACGATGACGGTGGGGAATGTGCTGGCGATTTTGCAGAAGAGTGTGAAGCGGATGCTCGCGTATTCTTCGATCGCGCACTCGGGGTACATGCTTGTGGGCTTGATCGCGGGGCCGGGCAACGGCGGGTTGCTCGCGGGTAACGGGTTGGCGGCGGTGCTGTTCTACATGCTTTGCTATGGGTTTATGAACCTCGGGGCGTTTGGCGTTCTGGCGAGTCTGGAGCGGGCGGGTATGGGGGGAGAGAGCGAAGAGGCGGAGACATTCGCGGATATCCGCGGGTTGTGTGCTACGAATCCTCTGCTCGGGTGGACGATGGTGCTGTGTGCGTTGTCTTTGCTTGGGTTCCCGCCGCTGCTTGGGTTCTTCGGGAAGCTGTTCCTGTTTACCAGCGCGATTTCGGCGGGGGAGATCCTGCTTGTTGTGGTGATGGGTATCAACTCGGCGATCGCGGCGTTTTACTACCTGCGGCTTGTGATCGCGTCGTTCATTGATGAGCCGACGGCGGAATCACGGGCGTTTGGCGTGACGGCGTTTGGCTCGCGGGTCGCGGCGAGCGCGATCAGCGCGGCGAGTGTAGTGGTGCTGGTGCTCGCGGCGAGCTGGCTGATGGGCAAGACGGGTGATGCGGTTGCGCCATCCCCCACGCAGCAGGTTGACCTCACAGCGGTCGACGGCATTCATGCGACGATCGCGCCGGGCGGGGCGGAAGAGTAGAAGAAGGCAATAGGCACAAGGCACCGGGCAGCAGGAAGATGCTGTTTTTCTGCCACGCTGTCGCGTGGCATTTTTCTGAGGATAATACGTCAGTTCAAGCGATGGTTGATGTATGGTCGGTATTGTTGCCGCTGTTCACGATGATCTACCAGTATCATGGGACATAGACACCTCATGATGGAAACGGGAGGTTCAAATGAAAAGCACAGTTTCGATGCTCTCGGCGGCTTTGCTAATCCCATCATCTGCCGTGGCTGGCGAAGTAAAATTTTACGTGGATGATGAAGCAGGATGGGAAGCTGCTGTTCGTGGCGAAGATCAGATTGTTCGAACTTTAGAGATGAGCAAGTCCCGTGTTCGTCTCGCCAGAGAAGTAAGTGGGCCACTCAAAGACGGCGAGGAGCTTGGACATACTCTGACTTGGCTGGGCTCCGATACAAAGCTGGGTTTTGATGCTCGCATCCGGGTGCTCCAGAGTGGATCGGCATGGGTAATCAGAGAAGGACAACCAGGTGCGGTTGCCACCCTGTGTGCGGATGCACTTACTATGAGAGCAACAGATAAATTTCGTGATGACGACTGGTGGATCGATTTCGGTAGTAAAATCGAGATCAACGGTTTCTGTGTCCAATACTCGGGCAATCAAGCCCAAGATGATGAAGCGTTGCAGATCTACGACCGGAATGGAAATCTGATGGCTGAACTTTCCGGTGATGATCTGCCAGAAACTGAACCTTCGAGCATTGGAGTGTTTTCTGACATTTCCATTGGCTACGCGATATTCGAAGAATCACCCGACCCAGACAATGTGACCATATGGAAGTTCGATGTGGCGGTTTCTGAATCACGAACGCATGCTGGAATCTACTTTGTCCAAGAGACGGCAACGGTGTATCTCGACTCGTCTGATTCTTCAAAGCAGACTAATACTCTCTATCGTGGGCAACGTGTTGATGTGTTCGAAATCGTCGGTGATTGGGCTCGAATTTCGCGCTACTACGATGGGGAGGTTGAGGGAGTGAAGGGCCGAGTTGCTCGCTGGCTCCTTGTAGAACATCTCACCCGTAATGCTCCAGTGATACAAGAAGATCCGCGCAAGAAGCTGGATCCTAGAATCAAAGGACTGCCGAAGCCGGGGCAAGGGGTCACTCGTCGAGATGTCTATATTCTGTATGCTGCGGCACAGTATTATCTTGAAACTGAGCAGGCTTCCAAGATCGAGTATGGAGACAAGAGTCTGCACAAACAAGGCATGTACTACTTGAACTTTGGGGGCAATACGAATCACTTCTTCCGCCCTGCGGATATCCCGGATCTTGAGAAGCGCATAGAACAAGTGAAACGGGGCAAATGATGACATTGATCTTTTTTTCAGCCATGCTTCGCATGGCACTTTTCTGAGGAAAGGTAGAGGAGCACTGACCTAAAGACAGGTCAGTGGCACAGGGAGATGGAGGAGAGAAGACATGCTCAAGCGGGCGCGTGGGCATGCCACCCGGAAAAAATCAGTCAGCGGATAGGGATTTGGGTCCGTCGCCGGTGGTTTTTTCGTATGAGCCGTCGCCGGTTTTGACGTACTTGGTGAAGCCCATGTTGCCGAGCTTGTTGTCGGACATCATGTTCTTTTCGCGTGCGGAGGAGTGTTTGCCGCCGATGAGGGGGGGCTGGATGATGCGCTGGACTGGGGCGCCGGTCTCGGGGTGTTTGGTGAGGGCGTCCTCGGACATGGGCTGCACGATCTCGAATATCTCGCCTTCTGAGTTGTCGTTTGTGATGACCTGGTAGACGTATGTGGGCATGTGTGGTTTGTCGGCGGGTTAGGGGTTGCGCTTGATGATGATAGCCGTCTGGTCGTCGGCCTTGATGTCGAAGGCGACGAAGCGTGCGAGATCGTCCCGGAGATTGTCGAGGATGACGCCAGCGGGCTCGTTGATCGAGGCGCGGACGGATTCGATGACTCGGTGGTCGGCGAACATCCTGCCCTGGGGATTGGCGGCTTCGTAGTAGCCATCGGAGAGCAGGAGGAAGACATCCCCCGGTTCGAATCGGATGGGCTCTGTGCGGTCCCAGTGGGCTGCGGCGTCGATGCCGAGGGGCATGCCGTTGGCACCGAGGATGGTGGGGGCTTTGTCGGGGTCGGCGGGGATAAGGATGAGGGGGGCCTGCCCGGCGGAGGTGTAGATCAGGGTGTGCTCGACGGGGTCGAGGATGCCGAGGAAGGCGGTGACGAAGCGGCCCATGGGGAGGTCCTGGCAGAGCTGCTCGTTCATCTGTTGGGCGATGATGGAGAGGGAAGCGGAGAGGCGGCAGGCCATGCGGAGCATGGAGAGGACCTGTGTGACGGAGAGGGCGGGGCCGATGCCGTGCCCGGCGGCGTCGCCGAGGAAGAGCAGGGCGGAGCCTGGGGGCGATGGGTTGCGTGGTGCGTGCTCGAGGTGGCGGGAGGTGCCGGTGTCTGAGGTGGCGATGTTTTTATCGAGGGAGATGACATCGAAGGCGTCGCCCCCGGTTTCGTCTGCGGGCTCGGTGAGAGCGGTGACATCGTAGCCCGGGATGATTGGGAGTTTGTCGGGCAGGGCGGCGAGCTGGATGCGCCGGGCGAAGGCGAGGTCGGCTTCGAGCTTGTCTTTGAGGCGCTCGGATTCGAGGAGGATAGCGCGCTTGAGGGCGACGGCTGCCTGATCGGCGAGGGTGGCGGCGACGGATTCGTCTTGTTCGTTGAAGACGCCGCCTTCTTTGTTGAGCACCTGCGCGACGCCGATGAGGGCACCCATGGGGTCCACGAGCGGGATGGCGAGGAGGCATCGGGTTGTGTATCCGGTTTGCTTGTCCACTTCCTGGTTGAAGCGGGGGTCGGCGTAGGCGTCGGGGACGTTGACGATTGCGCGGGTCTTCGCGGCGTCGGCGATGAAACCGGTTTTGTTGGGGATGCGCATGTCGTGGGGGAGGCCGTGCGCCTGGGTGGCGAAGAAGACGTTGTCTTCGGCGATGTACTGGAAGACGGAGGCGCGGTCTGCGTGGAGGACATCGCGCATGGCATCGATGACCATGCGGAGGATCTCGTCGAGATCGGATGAGGAGGCGAGTCTTCGCGCGACCTCGAGGACACGTTCGTATGCCTTTGTATCGATACCTCGCTCCGTGGGCAGTGTGCGAGGGGGCAGTATGACTGCTTGGGGATGGTTGGGCTATAGGGGAGAGAAGGCATCGGGGAGCAGGAAGAGAAGAGAAGGGAGAAAGAGAGAGAAGAGTGGAGTGAGAGGTAGAGGGTGTAGGTTGAGGAGCCCTCTCCTGTCTCACTTTGTTCGACATCCTCCCCCAGCGGGGGAGGGAGGTTATGCGGCGGGTTGGTCGTCTTCGGAGCCGAGGAGGGCCTCGACGAAGACGGCGGGGTCGAATGGCTCGACATCTTCGGGGGTTTCGCCGACACCGATGAACTTGACGGGGATGGATGTCTGGTCGTGGACGGCGACGACGACGCCGCCCTTGGAGGTGCCGTCGAGCTTGGTGAGGAAGAGCCCGGTGACGTCGATGGCTTCGGTGAACTTGAGCGCCTGGTTGACGGCGTTCTGCCCGGTGGTTGCGTCGAGGACGAGGATGACTTCGTGGGGGGCACCGTCGATCTTGCGGGTGGTGATGTCGCGGATCTTGGTGAGCTGGCGCATGAGTGGGTCCTGGGTGTGCAGGCGCCCGGCGGTGTCGATGATGAGGATGTCTGCGTTGCGGGCGAGCGCGGCTTCGCAGGCGTCGAATGCGACGGCGGCGGGGTCGCCGCCTTGTGCGCCCTTGACGATCTGCACGCCGATGCGCTCGGACCAGATCTCGAGCTGGCGGACGGCGCCGGCGCGGTAGGTATCACAGGCTGCGAGGATGACGGACTTGCCCTGGTTGGTGAGGAGCGAGGCGAGCTTTGCGATGGAGGTGGTCTTGCCCGCGCCGTTTACTCCTGCGACAAGAATGACGGTGGGGCCTGATTGGGCGAAGGTGATGGAGCGGTCGCGGGCGGGCCAGAGGTCGGCGAGTTGGGATTTGAGGCGGTCGGTTGCCTGGTCGCCTGTATCGACGCGCCCGGCTTTCCATTCGCCGCGGAGGTCGGTGACGAGACGGGAGGCGGTTTTGACGCCGACGTCTGCCTGGATCAGTCGTGCTTCGAGTTCGCGGAGGAGATCGTCATCGATGGATCTGCCGGCGAGGAAGTTGCGGAGCCCGCCGACGCCGCCTGTGAGGGCTTCGCGTGTGCGGGCGAGGCCCTTGCGGACCTTGGAGATGGCCCCGCGGAGGAGGGCCATCAGGCAGGGTCCTCGGCGGGGGCGGTTGGTTTGGGGTTGTCTGCGTTGTCGGCGAGCACCTGCTTGAGGATTTTGTCGAGCACGGCGTTGACGAATGCTGGGGAGCGCTCGGTGGAGAACTCCTTGGAGAGTTCGATGGCTTCGTTGACAGGGATTTTGGGGTTGATTTCTGTCTGGGTCATCTCGTAGTAGGCGAGACGAAGGAGCGCTCGGTCTACGGCCGGCTGGCGGTGTGCGGGCCAGGTGGGGGCGAACTCTTTGATCGCGCGGTCGGCGGAGCGGCGGTTGTCGTATGCGGCGTTTGCGGTGGCGATGACGCGCTCGCGCTCGGCGGGGGAGAGGGAGAGCTTGGTTTCGGTGAGGGCGTTGTCCACGGCCTGGTTGAGATCAGCTTCGGTCATGTCCTCGCGGGCGTCGAGCTGGAAGAGGAGCTGGAGGGTGAGGCGGCGGATGTCACGTGGTTTGGGCATTATTCGCTCGCTCCGAGCTTCGTTTCAAGAGCATGCATCGCGGCGAGGGTATCGAGTGCGGCGTCCATTGCTTCTGCGCCTTTGTTGCCGAGGGGGCCGCCGGCGCGGGCTTCGGCCTGCTCGGAGGAATCGACGGTGAGCACGCCCAGGCCTACGGGTATGGGCAGGGCGATGGAGATATCGATGAGTGCGCGGGTGACGGCGGTCGCGAGGTGGTGGTCGTGAGAGGTTTCACCCTTGATGATGCACCCGAGGCAGACGACGGCGTGGTAGCCTGTTTCGAGCGCGGCGGCGGCGAGGGTCGGGATCTCGAAGGCACCGGTAGCGGGGATGATGGTGAGGGTGTGCTTTGTTGGGGTGAGGCGGTTGGAAAATGCGTCTGTCGCGCCGGCGAGGAGGGCGTCGGTGATGTAGCGGTTGTATCGAGAGACGACGACGGCGACGTGGATCGGGTCGGTCTGGTCGAGGGTGGGTTCTATTGTTTCGATGGGCATTGGGGCGGCGATGATAGGCGGGCTTGGGGGAGAGGGCGAGTGGATGGATCGGGGGCAGGGTGATGGGGGGATGGGTAGGATCGGGGCGTGGTTCGATCCCTCTCACGATTGTCTCCGGTGCTGCACCTGACGCGGGTGACGATGGCGTTCGCGGCGGTGGGGAATGTCTGGTTTGTGATCCTGTGGACGCGGGCGATGGCGGAGGAGTCGGGTCGGGTGAGTGGTGCGATTGTTGACGAGCCGCTTTGGAGCGTGCTTGTTGCGGGGGGCGCGGTTGCTGTGGGGCTGTATTCGTTTGCGATGGTTGTGAACGATGCGCTGGACATCCGGCGGGATCGGGCGCTGCACCCGGATCGACCGCTGGCGAGCGGGCGGATCACGATGGAGACGGCGGCGGTGTTGGTGTCGCTGACACTGTTGCTGTCGTTTGGCGGGGCGGCGCTGCTGGGGATGGGATCGGTTTGGCTGACGATGGTGACGGCGGGTGCGATCCTGGTGTACTTCGGCGTGGCGCGGTTTTTTCCGAGCCTTGGTCTGGTGGCGGTTGGGTTGATCTACGCGGCGCACATGATGATCCCGAACTGGAAGCTCGCGTTTGTGTGGCCGGTCTGGACGGTGATGACGCACGAGCTGCTGGTTGTGGGGCTGGTGTACATGCTGACGAGCGCGCGGGCACCGAAGCGGGGGCGGGTGTTTTTCTTTGCTGCGCTGGGTTGGTTGTTCTGGAGCGGGGTGCTGTTGTGGGTCGGGGCGCGGCGATCGGGTGAGGGGGCGCTGGTGTGGGGGGTGTGGCCCGGTTGGGTGTGGGGCTGGGCCTGGGTTGGGCCAGCGGTGCTTGGTGGGATGTATGTGTTGGTGGTGCGTGGCAAGATCCGCAAGAGCGCGGATGGGTGGCGAGCGGCGGACAAGGTGCAGCGGTACGGCGCGCTGTGGCTCACGCTCTATGCGACGGCGTGGATGATCGCGGTGCGGCATGTGGAGGAGGCGATGGTGCTCGGGGGGCTCGCGGTGGCGGGGTTTTTGGGGATGACGGTGCTGCGCGAGGTGTACGGGCTGGTGGAGCAGCCTGTGGGGTACCGTCGATAAGCGCGGATCAGACCATGCCGGTTGCGTAGAAGACGGTCGTGAAGATCAGGTCGGCGAAGATGATGGCGACAATCGCTTCAACGACGGTCGCGGTTGTTGCGCGGCCGACGCCTGCTGCGCCGCCGGTGACTTTGAGGCCGTTGCCGCAGGCGATGAGCCCGATGAGTGCGCCGAAGACGGCGGCTTTGGCGATGCCGGTGAAGAAATCCACGGGACCGACTTGGTCGATTGTGTTTTGGTAGTAGGTCGTCCACGAGATGCCGAGCATTGTTTTGGACATGACGGCGGCGGCGAAGATGGCGACGAAATCAGCGAGGACGGCGATGCAGGAGAGGGCGATCGTTGTCGCGATGAGGCGGGGGACGACGAGGAATCGGACGGGGTTGAGGGCGTGGGCTTCGAGCGCTTCGATTTCTTCGCCGACGACCATGGTGCCGAGTTCTGCGGCGATGGCGGCGCCAGCGAAGCCGGTGAGGACGATGGCGGCGATGAGGGGGCCGAGTTCGCGCATGATGGCGACGGCGATGATGTTTGGCACGAGTTCGACCTGCCCGAGTTGGTCGAGCGGGGGGGCCATCTGGAGTCCGAGGATGAAGCCGATGGCGCCGGAGACGAGCGCGATGATGAAGACGGACGCGACACCGATGCGGACGAGTTGGGCGATGATGGCGACGCGGCCCAGGCGGACTTTGTTTGTGGTGAACGCGCGGATGATCCAGGAGCACGTTTGGTAGAGGAGGTAGTAGAGCGCGCCGATGTGGGCGATGATCTTGACGGATCGGCGGCCGAGCATTGCGAGGAAGCTCGTGAATGGCCCGGCGTGGGATGTATTTGAAGAGTCGGTCACGCGCCGGCTGCGTCTTCTGTGGTGGGGACGATTGTGAAGATTCGGTCGAGGCGGGCGATCTCGAAGATGGAGCGGACCTTATCCTGCATGCAGCAGAGAACGAGTGTGGTGTTCTGTTTGCGGGCGATCTGCATCGCTTCGACGAGCGTGGCGACACCCGATGAATCCATGTATGGCACCTTTTCGAGATCGACGATCATGCGGACGGGTTTGGTTTCCATCGCGGCGCGGATCTCCATCTGGAGTGAGCGGGCGACGGAAAGGTCCACATCACCCGAGGGGGAGAGGGTGAAGCAGCCATCCTGATTATTTTTGGCGATTTCCATCGGATCACTCGGTTTCTAGTTTGGTGTGGTGGTATCTGGGGTTGGTTTTTGGTCTGTAGTTGTGACTTGCTTGGAGAGGATGAGGCGCATGCCGCCCTCGGGGCGCTGCTGGAACACGACTTCGTCCATGACGTTGCGGATGATGTAGACGCCGAGGCCTCCGGGCTTGATGTCTTCGATATCGCGGCCCTTGATTGCTTCGGGGTCGATGTGCTTTGCGTTGTCTTCGATGACGATGCGGATGCCTTCCGGCTCGGCGTCGGGGGGTTCGTTGAGGGGCCAGATAGAGATCCAGATGTGTTGGTCTTCTGCTTTGTCGTAGCCGTGGCGGATGATGTTGCAGAGTGCTTCGTCTACGGCGAGTGCGATCTGCGAGCAGGCGGTTTCGTCGAAGCCGAGTCTGCGTGCGGTTGCGGCGATGAGTTCGCGGGTGCCGGAGAGGTAGCGCGGCTGGGAGAGGATCTGGACGCGGACGTGTGGCGTCGTTGTCGGAGGAGCGGGATGTGTCTGGCTTGTGTCGCTCATAGATCCTGGAGTTGCCCACATTGTATTGGGCGGTTGCGTGTTGCGTTGTGATCAGGAGGGGTTGTGTTTCCACCATGCGATCCATCTTCGGATGGCGGGGTCGCGTTTGTAGTCGGGGGCGGCGTAGTCGTAGTCGAGGGTCTGCCCGGTCATGCGCTGGAGGGCCCCGATGGCGAGCAGTCGGTGGGCGGGGTCGGGGGAGTCGAGCATCTCGATCATGTTGGGGATTGCGGAGCGGTCGTTGTTCTTGACTGCCTGACGGAGTGCTCTGGTGCGCGCGGAGGGGTCGTCTGAATCGAAGCCGGTCTGCTGGGAGGGCGATGAGCAGGCTGCGAGTGCGGGCAGCAGGCAGAGGGCGATTGTTGCTCGGGTGGGTGTGTTCATGCCTTGGTGGATCTTAGCGGGGGAGGGTTTGTGCGGTGCGGACGGGGCGAGTTGCGGGTGGGTGGGGGTGTTCGTAGTGTTGGTCTATCGACCCAGACCACAGGGGCTCTTCGGATGGATGCAGGCTCATGGCCGCATGATGAGGTTATCCCGATTCTCGACTTCGGCTCGCAGACGGCGCAGCTGATCGCGAGGCGCGTCCGGGAGGCTGGTGCACTGGGGGTCTTGGTCCGCCCGGGTATTTCGGCGGAGGAGATCCGGGGGATGGGTGCGAAGGGGGTGATCCTGAGTGGCGGGCCGGCGAGTGTGAACGAGGGCGATGCGCCGCGCATGGATCCGGGCGTGCTGGAGATGGGGCTGCCCGTGCTGGCGATCTGCTACGGGATGCAGGAGGCGTGCCGGGTGATGGGGTCGAAGGTGGTGGGTGGGGCGTCGCGGGAGTTTGGTCGGGCGAAGACGCGGATCGAGGACGCGAGCGATCTGCTCAAGGCGATCCCGCAGGACACGACGGTGTGGATGTCGCACGGTGATCAGATCGCGGATCTGGCGGGTCGCTTCGACACGCTTGCGTCTACGGATACATGTCCTCACGCGGCGGTGCGGCACAAGACGCTGCCTTTCTATGGGGTGCAGTTCCACCCGGAGGTGACACACACGCCTCATGGGGTGCACATCTTCCAGAATTTTTTGTACGAGGTGTGCGGGTGCAAGGGGACCTGGCGGATGGGGGATTATGTGGATGTGGCGGTGGCGCGGGTGCGTGAGATGGTTGGTGACGGGCGGGTGATCTGCGGGCTGAGCGGGGGTGTGGATTCGGCGGTTTGCGCGGCGCTGATCCACAAGGCGATTGGTGATCGGCTGGTGTGTGTGTTTGTTGACAACGGGTTGCTCAGGAAAAATGAGCGCGAGTTAGTCGAGATGACATTCCGCGATCACTTCGCGCTCGATCTACGGGTGGTGCGCGCGGGCGAGCGGTTCTTGGGTGATCTTGCGGGGATCGCAGAGCCGCAGGAGAAGCGCAGGCGGATCGGGCATCGGTTTATCGAGGTGTTTAAGGAAGCGGCGCGGGAGGTGGATGGGGCGGCGTTTTTGGCGCAGGGGACGCTGTATCCGGATGTGATCGAATCGGGGCACGGGCACGCGGGGGAGAGCGCGAATATCAAGCTGCACCACAACGTGGGCGGGCTCCCGGAGGAGCTTGGGTTTGAGCTGGTGGAGCCTCTGCGGGATCTGTTCAAGGATGAGGTGCGGAAGCTGGGGTTGGTGCTTGGGTTGCCCGAGGAGATGGTGTGGCGGCATCCGTTCCCTGGCCCCGGGTTGGCGGTTCGGGTGGTGGGAGAGGTGACAAGCGAGAAGCTGGCGGTTTTGCGTGAGTGCGACGCTATTTTGTTGGATGAGATTTCGTCGGCGGGGTTGTACCGGAAGACGAGTCAGGTGTTTGCGGTGTTGCTTCCGGTGCAGAGTGTTGGGGTGATGGGTGACGGGCGGACGTACGAGAGTGTTGTGGCGCTGCGGGCGGTGGAGACGGATGATTTCATGACTGCGGATTGGGCGCGGATCCCGTTTGATGTGTTGGCAAGGATCTCGAATCGGATTATCAACGAGGTGCGCGGCGTGAACAGAGTTGTGTATGACATATCGAGCAAGCCGCCGGCGACGATTGAGTGGGAGTGAATGATGGGTAGTGTGCGTGTTGAGCTTGGTGATCGTGGGTACGACGTTGTGGTTGGGCGTGGGTTGCTCGGTGGGGTTGGCGAGCGGGTGCGCGAGACGGTTGGTGGGAGCCGGGCGTTTGTTGTTGTTGATGATGGGTTGCCGGGCGGGTTGATCGAGCGGGCGGTGGGATCGCTCGAGGGGGCGGGATACACGGTGCATGCGGAGCGCGTTCACGCGGAGGAGCGGGAGAAATCACTGGGGATTTTTGAGCGGTTACTTGGCGCGATCGCGGGGACGAGGCACGAGCGGACGGATCCGGTTATTGCGCTGGGCGGCGGGATCGCGGGTGATGTGGCGGGGTATGTGGCGGCGAGCTATCGGCGGGGGGCGCCATTCGTGCAGTGTCCGACGACGCTGCTTGCGATGGTGGATGCGTCTGTCGGTGGGAAGACGGGGGTGAATCTGACGACGGGTACGGGGCTCAAGAAGAATCTTGTGGGGGCGTTCTGGCAGCCGCGGGTGGTGGTCGCGGATCTGGAGGCGCTCGATTCGCTCTCGGATCGGACGCTGCGGAGCGGCGTTGCGGAGTGCATCAAGCACGGGCTGATCGCGGATGGTGTCGGGGGCGGAGAGGGGGGGCTGTTTGGGTGGATGGAGTCGAACGCCGAGAAAATTATCGCACGGGATGCGGGTGTGCTGGCGGAGCTGGTGGAGCGGAACGTGCGGGTGAAGGCGTCGGTGGTAGCGGGGGACGAGCGGGAAGAGGCGGGCAGTGCTGTGGGGGGGCGGGCGCTATTGAACCTGGGGCACACGTTCGCACACGCGATCGAGCCGATCGGGGCGTTGACGCCTGATGGTGATCCGGCAAAGGCACCGCTGCAGCATGGCGAGGCGGTGGCGCTTGGGTTGGTTGCGGCGTGCGGCGCGGGCGTACAGATGGGCAGGATGAGTGAGAGGGATGCGCAACAGTTGCGCGGATTGGTCGAACGGGTTGGTCTGGCGACGCGGGTGGGTGGGCTTCCGAGTGATGAGGATCTGATTGAAGTGATGCGGCACGACAAGAAGGTTGTGCGAGGAGTGTTCAGGTTGGTGGTACCGGTGGGGCTCGGGAAAAGCGGGGTTGTGGATGAGCCAGGGGATGATGTGGTGCGCGCGGGGTGGGCAGCTATCCGAGCGTAAAGCTCGGGGCGGGGAGGGGATGCACCGCTTGTGGGGGCGGGGCTCCGAGAATCAAGGGATAGGGATTGAGCACCCGATAACGCGCAACAAGGACCGCCCGATTTCCGTGTAGGGATCGAGAGAGGTGCCGCGTAAGTGGAGCGGATCGGCGTTGCGGATTATCGCGATCATCAACCAGAAGGGCGGGAGCGGGAAGACGACGAGCGCGATCAATCTCGCGGCGGTGTTTGCGCGGCGCGGGGAGAAGACACTGCTCGTGGACATGGACCCGCAGGGGCACTGCGCACTGGGGCTCGCGGTTCCGGAATCACAGATTGAGACGCAGATCGGTGAGGCGCTGATCGCGCCAGCGGGCCGCCCGATGGATCCGGATCGGTATTTGTGGCGGGTGAACCGGACCCTGCATCTTGCGCCGAGCACGGTGAAGCTCGCGGGTGTGGAGGCGGCGCGGGGTGGGTTGGCGACGCGCGAAGATCGAGACACGCGGCTGCTCGACTTGCTGCGCGGGATGCGGGATACGTATGAATGGTGCATCGTTGATTGTCCGCCGTTTATTGGATTGCTGACGTACAACGCGCTGCGTGCTGCGGGTCATGTGCTGATCCCGGTGGAGACGTCGTACTTTGCGATGCAGGGTGCGGCACGGCAGGTGGGGACGATCCGGGCGTTGTGCAAGCGGTTTGACGCGAAGACGCCTTACACGATTGTGCCGACGATGCACGATCCGATGTCGGACCTGGCTCTTGATGTGCTCGTTGAACTGCGGTCGCGGTTTCAGGATTGCATTACGCCTTGCGTGATCCACCGTGATCCGTTGCTGCAGGAGTGCGCATCGATGGGCGCGCCGATTATTGATTACAACCCGTCGTCGCAGGCGGCGGCTGATTACGCTGCGTTGGCGACATGGCTTGCAGAAACGAAGCCCAGCGAGCAGGCGGCGGCCCCATCGTCGATGGCGGAGAGCTGGCGTCCGGGGGCGGATGACGACGGCGGGATCGAGATCAGCACACGCCCGACGAAGCTGGCGGTCAGCCGGGCTGCGGAGCTTGCGGCGCGTGCGCGGTCGCTGTCGCTTCGGGTGACAGACAAGTGCGCTCCGAAGGCGAAGCCGGATGATCCGAAGGCGGAGCACGGGGTACAGTCGAAGGAAGAAGTGCGTTCTGCGGCGCGGGTATTTGGTGTGCAGGTGACATCGCGGGGCGTGCTGTTTGTGCAGCCGGGCGGGGCGCACCTGAAGGTGTGTATCGCGGGCGATCACAACGGGTGGTCGGGCGATGCGACGCCGCTTACACACAACGCGCGGCTGGGGATACACGAGGGTGTGATCGAGATGGGCGAGGGGCGGCATCTCTACCGGATCGTGGTGAACGGGCGTTGGATGGCGGATCCGTTTAATCCGGTTTCGCAGTCAAACCCGTTCGGTGATGTGGACTCGGTTGTCGAGGTGCCCGAGTGTGTGGGCGCGGTGCAAGAGGTTGCGCGATGAGCGGCGGGATCGGATCATCACAGAGCGGCGAGGGGTTCGCGGTGCCGGACTACGATGAATTAGCAGAATTGTTTCTTGGTGGAGAGGGGGGCGGCGCGGAGTCTCCGCAATCGGAAGGGGCATCGGAAGGTGGGTCCGTGGATGAGTCGTTCGACGAGCAGAAAGGCGTGAAGATCGATGGGATCGAGGCGCTGATTCTTGGTCATCTGCCTGTGCGGGCTGGGCCCTGGGTTGGGCAGTACGCGGGTGCGGTCGCGCGTGAGAGCGGGAAGACGGTCGGGCTTGTGCGGTTGACCGACGGGGTGGTATCGCTTGATCTCTACGGAAGTGGTGGGTTTGAGGGTGGGGCTGTGGGTGATATCGATGAGGCGCTGCGCGGGTGCGCGAGTGTTATCGAGCGGTGGATCGTGCAGGTGCAGGAATTGGACGAGCCCGCGCTGGCGTGCGATTCGCGCGTTGGTGCGGTGACGCTGCTCGCGGGGGCGAACGAGGCGGCGATTGTCGCTGCGTACCGGACGATCAAGGGGTTGAGCGCGGCGCGGAACGGGACAGGCGAGGGGCTGCCGATCGGTGTGGCGATTATGGGCGCTGACGAGACGCAGGCACAGACCGCGATGGCGCGTCTGCGACGGGCGTCGAGTGTGTTCCTTGATCGGGAGGTTGCGTTGGCGGCAACGGTTTCGCAGATGCAGACGACCGGGGTGTCTTCGGTGTACAGCGGGAAGTCTGGGATCGGCGCGGGCGACCTGCTCGAACGGATTCACAGGGCGCGGATTTCGGGCGGTGGCGGGGCTGGGCCTTATCCGTTTTATGCGCAGCGGGGCGGGGAAAAAGAAGAAGAGACTCCTCTTGCGGAAGTGGTCGTGCAGGGCGCGGTTGCGGAGGCTTTCGAGGCGCACGTGGGTGAAGGGGTTGAAGAGACTCGGGAGGTGCTTGAGGTGGCTCCTGTTGCGCGGACGGACTCGGGGGATGTGCCGGATTTGGAGACGTTGTTGGAGGGGATGTTCCCGTTTGCGGCGCGGTGTCCGGATGACGAGAGCGTGCGGCTCGCGATTGGGAATGACGGGACGCTTCACCTGCTGCGGCGGGACGAGGATGGGAAGGGTGTTGAGCCTTTGGTTGCGGTGGAGGCGTGGGCGCGGAAGCACGCGAAGCTGCTCGCGATGGCTGCGGGCGGTGCGCTGCGGGCGGGGCTCGAGAAGCCGATTCGGCGGCATCTGTTTACGGCGACGCCCAAGCATGTGCGGCACCTGCTGGACGTGGATGCGGATGTACACCTGCTGGCGCCGGTTGAGGTGGAAGGCAAGCGTGGTTGGTACTGCACCGAACTGAATTAGCGCGGATTGATTCCACTTGAAACGATGGGGTGGAGGGATTGAAGAAGAAGACCCCCTCACCCGGTCTCGCTGCGCTCGACCACCCTCTCCCCCGATGGGGAGAGGGGGCGGATGATTCGGATCACAATCAGGCGGGTGCGAGTTCGGGGGTGGTCTTTTGCGCGCTCTCTGAGGATTCGTCCTGATGGTTCTGGATGCTTTCGGGGGACGATGGGGTGCTCTTACGGGCGAAGAGTTCGCGGAGGGCGGCGCCCATGTCGAGGGAGAGGGAGAGGAGCAGGGGGACGAGGATGAGTGTGAAGACTGTGGCGAGCAGGAGTCCGGCGATGACGACGGAGCCCAGCCCGCGGTAGAGCTCGGAGCCCGCGCCTGGGAAGAGGACGAGGGGTGTCATGCCGGCGACGGAGGTGAGGGTTGACATGAATACGGGGCGCATGCGCGTGCGGACGGCTTCGGCGATGGCGCTGGTGGGGGACATGCGCTCGTGGTGGGAGTGGAGGGTTTCGGCTCTGCCCTGCATGAGGTTGAGGGATTGGTGGACGATGAGGATGGCGTTGTTCACGACGACACCGATGAGGATGACGAAGCCGATCATGGTGAGGACATCGAGTTTTTGTGGTTGGATTGTCGGGTTGGCGGCGGTGACTTCGTGGACGATGGCGAGCCCGATGAAGCCGCCGACGACCGCGACGGGTACGGAGAACATGATGACGAAGGGGAGGACGAAGGATTCGAAGAGGGCTGCCATGAGGAGGTAGGTGACGACGATCGCCCAGACGAAGCGTGCGGTTGCGAGGTGGGGCATCTGCGCGGGAGCGAGGAGGACGAGGGAGATGACGCCAAAGAGGATGAGTGCGCCCGCTGCTGCGTAGAGCATGCGGGGGTTGTTGGTGGTGATCCAGCGGGTGATTGCTTTGATCGCGATGGCGATGCCGGCGAGGAATGTGAGCCCGGCGAGGGTGGTTAACGCGAGTTGCCAGGCGGCGGTGGGTGCGTCCGGGTCGGGTGCGCCGAGGAGGGCGGACTTCACTTCATCGAGGCTTGCGGCGGTGCCTTCGAGGCGGACGCGCATGGTCTGGTCGAGTATGCCTGCTGATTGCAGCGGCGCGATGAATTCTTCGCGCAGCTCGCTCATGACAGCTTCGAGGGGTCGATCGTCGGGGGGCGTGACGCGGAGGGTGACCGAGGGCAGTTCCTCGATGCGGTGGATCTCCTGGGGCGCGACAGAGGGTGTGAGCTTCACGACCTGATCGATGGGGACGGTCGGGCCTGCGGGCGTGGCGATGGGTATTGAGGCGACCTGCTCTTTGTATTCGAGGCGGCCACCGATCGGGAGGAGGCGGATGTCGTATGTATCTGAGGCGTCGCGGAAATCACCGACGAATGCGCCGTCGAATAGTGAGCGGACGACGATGCCTACGTCTTCGGTTCGGAGCCCGAGTTCGCGTCCGGCGCGGGTGACCTCGACGCGCCATTCCTGCTGTTCGAGGTTGAAGTTCGAGGGGTCGGGGCGGACGCGGGAGTAGCCGAAACGCTTGTCGGCGGTCAGGCTGTCGAAGATTTCATTTGCGGCGTATGTGACGCGGTCGAGGTTTGGGCCGGCGATTTCAATGTCGATCGAGTTGCCACCCCCGATGCCGCGCCCGAAGAGAGAAGATTGTCGTGCGCCGCCGAAGGCGTCGGGGATGTCGTTCATTGCGTTGGTGACGAGCTGCCCGACGGGGATGACGATGTCTTCCTGTTGTGAGGTTGCGCCGATGAACATCGAGCTCGAGAAGGAGCCGATGAAGAAGTTGTCGATGCCGATAGGGTGGAAGGGGTCTCCATCGGATCGGGTGATGGGGTTGAGCTTTGCGAGAGCCGCGGGGTCGGAGGCGTCCACGGTTGCGTAGTCGCGGAGGTCATCCTCGATGCGGTTGGCGATGATTTCGCGTTGTTTTACGGAGTAGCCTGGCGGGATCAGGAGGCCGCCGAAGACGAGGTTTCGGTTGCCGGCGGGGAGGTAGTCCATCGGTGGTGCGATGGCGAAGGCGGCGAGGATGCTTGCGAGGGTGAGCGTGACGATGATCGCGGGGCGGATGGTGAGTGCGCGCCACCCGGTGATGGACCAGCGGACGAGGTCGGCGATACAGAGGGTGAGCTTGTGCGCGAGGGGGACGAGCCCGAAGAGGGAGTCGAAGGCGTGGAGGATGGGGTGCTTTGGTGCGTCGTGCTCGCGGAGCCAGCGGGAGCAGGCGGCGGGGATGACGGTGATGGAGATGAGCAGGGAGAGGAGGACGGAGGCGACGATCGCGAGGGAGAGGTCGCGGAAGAGTTGCCCGGCTTCTTCGGCGATGGTGAGGATCGGGATGAAGACGGCGACGGTGGTGAGGGTCGCGGCGATGATCGCGCCCCAGACTTCGGTTGCGCCGTCGTAGGCGGCTTGCATTGGTTTTTTGCCGAGGTGCAGGTGTCGGTAGATGTTTTCGAGGACGACGATGGCGTTGTCCACGACCATGCCGACGGCGAAGGCGAGCCCGGCGAGGGAGATGACGTTCAGGGATCTGCCCATGGCGAGGAGTGCGAGGAAGGTGCCGATGATGGAGATGGGGATGGCGAGGACGATGACGCCCGTGGAGATGATCGATCGGAGGAACATGAGCAGGACGAGGGCGGCGATGGTGCCGCCGATCCAGAGGTTCTGCGTGACGAGGTTGATGGATGAGGAGATGTAGATGGTTTCGTCGTAGACGTGGCGGAGTCGGAGGTCTTTGCCGACGGTCGGGTGGAGGCGGGGGAGGATGTCTGCGCGGATTTCGTCGAGGCGTACGCGGAGGTCGCTCATGATGCTCATGACGTTGGAGCCGGTGCGGCGTTTGACGTTTATGGCGATGGAGGGGGAGCCGAGGGAGCGGACGAAGCCGCGTTGCTTCTGGTAGCCCAGTTCGACCTGCCCGATATCGCGGACACGGACAGGCCCGCCCTCGCGGTAGGCGACAATGGTGTCGAGGATGTCCTGCTCGTTTTCGAATTGTCCGATGACGCGGATGCGGTAGTCGCGTTTGCCTTCGGCGATGGTCCCGGCGGAGATGTTGCGGTTTTCTGCGCGGAGCGCGGTGAGGACCTGCCCCGCGTTGAGCCCGCGCTGTGCGAGCTTGATGGGGTCGATGAGGACGCGCATCTCGTGCTCTCGGCCGCCGAAGATGTTGACCTCGGCGACGCCGTCTACGCGCTCGAGGTAGGGCTTGATTTCGCGGTCCATCGCGTCCTGGAGTGTGGTGATGTCGAAGTTCGGGTGCAGGTGCGCTTTGGCGGGGTCGATATCCAAGATGATCCAGGCGATGGCGCTCTCTGCGGCGCCTTCGGCGGCGGTGACGGCGGGTTCGTCTACATCGTCGGGGTATTCGGGGACTTGTCGGAGTGCGTCGGAGACGTCCTGTCTTGCGCGGTCGATATCGGTTTCGATGTAGAACTCGAGGGTGATCTCGCACTGGCCCTCGCGGCTCACGCTCTTCATCTTCTTGAGGCCCTGGAGGTTCTTGAGTTGTTCCTCCTGCTCCTTGGCGATCTCGTCTACGACTTCTTCGGGGGAGCGTCCTTGCCAGTTGGTGGTGACGCGGATGGTGGGGCGGTCTACATTCGGGGAGAGCTGGATCGGCATCGAGGCGAGCCCGATGAGCCCGAACATGACCACAAGGATCACGCCGACTGTGACCGAGACTGGCTTGGCGATAGAGGCGCGGATCAGGTCCACGGGCTCACTCTCCTCGTGCCCGTGCGGGGTCTGGGGTGTCGGAGGCGATGATGACTTTGGCGCTCGGGTAGAGGCGTTCGTTGCCCTCGATGACGAGTCGGGAGCCATCCTGGAGTGTGGCGGACTGGACGACGACACGGTCGGCGATGGCGTACATGGGGCGGATGCGGGCGGGCATGGCGGTGTCGCTGACGATGAAGTAGACGAAGGTGCCTGCGTCGTCGCGGAGCAGGGCGTCTTTATGGATGGTGAGCGCGGCGACGGTCTGCCCGGTGGGGATGAGCCCGACGACGCTCATGCCGGGGCGGAGGGTGTGGTCTTTGTTGTCGAGTCTGACGCGGACGGGGAAGGTGCGGGCGAGTGTGTTGGCGGAGGAGATGACGTTCAGTACCTGCGTCTGGCGTTCCATGCCGATTGCTTCGATGTGTAGTTCGACTGTGACTGCGGAGTCGGTGGTGAGCAGCGGGAGGTACTGCTGGGGGACATCGAGGATGGCATCGATCGAATCGAGGGCGATGAGTTCGGCGACGGTGTCGCCCTCGGCGATCCACTCGCCGACCTCGGTTGATTTGGTGATGATCGAGCCGGCGAAGGGGGCACGGATGGTCATATCCTGCAGGCGGTCTTCGGCATCGGCGAGGTTCTGCTGCGCAACGAGGGCGTCTGCCGTTGCTTCGGCGAGGCGGGCCTGGGCGGCTTTTTCGGCGGTGCGGGCGTCGTCCACTTCGTTGACCGAGGCACCTTGCTGGGCCTGGGCTTGCTCGAGCCGGTGGACATCGCGGGATGCTTTTTCGAGTTCTGCTTCGCGGAGAGAGGTGATTGCGTTGGCGCTGTCCAGTTCTGCGCGGTAGCGCAAGACCTCGATGCGCACTCGGGTTTCATCGAGCTGCGCGAGAACCTGCCCGCGTTCGACTTCGTCGCCCGCGTCGAAGAATATCTCGGTGACGAGTCCTTCTGCTTGTGCGGCGAGGCGGGAGCGTTTTACCGGCTCGAACTCGCCGACGACTTCGCGGCGTTGTTCGACGGGCTCCATGCGTGCGGCGTCTACGCGGACGTGCGACGCGTGGCCCTGGGCGAGGGCTGGATTCGTGATAGCGAGCGCGGTCAGGATGGTGAAGATCCCGAGGGATCGGCGGGGGGGCATGCGGACTCCGGTGGTATTGGGCAGGGGCTGCGGGTCGTGGGAAGCCGGACCATCCTAGGGGCAATGGCAAAGGAAAACCCGCTGTGTTGGCAGCGGGATACTAAGCATATGGAAGTGGAATTGTATTCCGGCAAGGTCCGGAAACCGGAGGGGCTCAGGCGGATTCCTTGCGGATCACGCGGCGGAGCTCGTTGGGCGTCTTGGGGGAGAGGACGTGGTCGCGGTCGATGACGAACTCGGCGGATTCGTCGGTGATGTCCGGCAGTTGGTACATGATATCGACCATGAGCTCTTCCATGACGGCGCGGAGCGCGCGGGCACCGGTGTTGCGTTTGAGCGCTTTGGCGGCGATCTCTTCGAGGGCCGAGTCGGTAAATGTGAGCTTGGCGTTTTCGAGAGAGAAGAGGTATTCGTACTGGCGGATGATGGCGTTCTTGGGTGTGGTGAGGATGGAGATCATCGCTTCGATCGTCAGCGGCATGAGCGGGGTGACGACGGGGAGGCGGCCGACGAGTTCGGGGATCATGCCGTACTCGACGATGTCTTCGGGAGAGGCTTGCGCGAGGATCTCGGCGGTTTCCTGCTGCTTGTCGGCGGTTTGCATGGTGTCGGCGGTGAAGCCGATGCGGCTTTTGCCGACGCGCCGGCGGATGATCTCTTCGAGCCCGACGAATGTGCCGCCGCAGATGAAGAGGATGTTGGCGGTATCGATCTGGATGTACTGCTGTTCGGGGTGCTTGCGTCCGCCCTGCGGGGGGACGTTTGCCACTGTGCCTTCGAGCATTTTGAGCAGGGACTGCTGGACACCCTCGCCCGAGACGTCGCGTGTGATGGAGACGTTCTGGGAGGTTTTGCCGATCTTGTCGATCTCGTCGATGTAGATGATGCCGCGCTGCGCGGATTCGAGGTCGTAGTCGGCGGCTTGGAGGAGTTTGAGGAGGAGGTTCTCGATGTCTTCGCCTACGTAGCCAGCCTCGGTGAGGGTTGTGGCATCGCCGATGGCGAATGGGACATTGAGGATGCGCGCGAGTGTGCGCGCGAGGAGCGTCTTGCCCGAGCCGGTGGGCCCGATGAACATGACGTTGGACTTATCGAGTTCGACCGGTGCGTCTTCGTTGCCGATCTGGGAGAGCCGCTTGTAGTGGGAGTGGACGGCGACGGCGAGCGCGATCTTCGCGGCGTCCTGTCCGATGACATACTGGTCGAGGAACTCGCGGACCTGGCGCGGCGAGGGGATCGTATCGAGTGTGTGCTGCGTCGTGGTGACGCGGCGGCGTTCCTGCTTGAAGATATTCTGGCAGAGGTCGACGCAGTTGCAGCAGATATAGACGTCGTTGGGGCCTTCGACCATTGGGCCGACTTCGCGCGAGCTCTTGCCGCAGAACGAGCAGGTGGTGACCTTGCGTCCGCGGAACCCGGAGTCGGGAGTGTTTGGAGTCGTGCCTTCGCCGTCTTGGGTGTTCTTGGACATGCGATCCTCGCAAAGGGTCTCTGTGGGCACCGTCTCCGACCGCGCGGCACCGAGTGCGTCTGGTATATCGACTGCAGACGCGGGCTGCTCAACGAGCTTCCCAACAGGATGGGTGATTTCGTGTCTTGTTGCAATCGTTGTAAAGGATATGCAACGGGGACGTGGATGGATAAGAGTCGCGGACCAGAGAATCGCCCTAATCCGGTGTTTTTTGGTCGGGTGGATCGGTGGGAGGTGGTTGATCGGATGGAGAATCTGGGGGGGTTTGGGCACCCGCCTGTCCCAGGATGGCGAGGCGGGCCATTTCGTACTCCTGCTCTGAGAGCTTGCCTTCGGCTTTGAGGGTGCGGAGTTGGTGGAGCGTGAGCCCCGCACCTTGTTCGTTGTCGGCGTCGTCGAGGTAATAACGGCGGAGCCAGACGAAGATGATCATGCCCACGATGAGCAGGGCGATCATCAGCCCGATGGGGACGAGGAGTTGGCCGATTGGCATCATCGGGGGTTACGCGGAGACATCCACCTTGTCGGTGCCTTGTTCGGTATTGACGGATTTGTTGTATTCGTCGACGGGGATTTCTGAGATCTTGGCGCTGGCGAGGATGGCGTCGAGTGTTTTGTGCTCGCGGACCTGCTGCGCGATGGTATTGATCTGGTTCTGCTGGATGAGCTGGTCGCGGAGTTCTGTCGGGGAGACGCCGCGGTCCTGCGCCATCTGGACGATGCGTCCGTTGATCTCGTCTTCGGTGAGCTGGACGTCGAGCTTGTTTGCGATCTGCCCGAGGATGAAGAAGAGCTTGAGTTCGCGCTGGGCGAGGGTGTCGGAGGCGGCTCGGAGTTCGGCGATGTTTTCCTCGATCTTCGCTTCGTCGAGGCCGCGGTACATCAGTTCCATACGACGGCGCTGTAGGTTGCGTGCGGCCTGGTCCTCGGTGAGGCGCTCGGGGAGCGTCATCTCGACGTTGTCGAGGAGATACGTCGCGGCCTGCTGGCGCATGGCGTTCTGCTGTTCGAGCAGGGCGCGCTGGTTGAGGCGGAGGGTGAGCACCTCGCGGAGTTGGGCTTCGTCCTGGAGCCCGAATTTCTCGATGAGACTCTCGATGGTTGCGGGGACGATGCGCTCGATTCGTTCGATTTCGAATGTGATTTCGAGGTTTTTTCCGCGGACGCGGTCGTCTTCGTGGTTGTCGGGGCCTTTGGTTTTTAGTTCGAGCTTGTCGTTTGGTTTCGGCAGACCGACCTTCTTCGCGAAGTCGTCGAACTTGATGCCGAGGATTGCGCCTGAGCCGTCGGCGTCTTTGGCGGGGAGTTGGATGACCGCTCCGTCGATGTCGAGGATCTTCTCGCCTTCGGCGATCATGATGCCCTTGCCGATGCAGTAGTCGCCGGGCTCGGATTTATCCTTGTGGTCGAGTTCGCCCTCGGACTCGCGGATCTTGTTGATCTGCTTGTCTACATGGTCATCGCCGATCTCGACGATTGGTTTTTTGATCTCGATGGCATCATAGTCGGGGAGGTCGAATTCGGGGGAGACTTCGACTTCGAGCGAGAAAGTGATTGGCGTGCCTGGCTCGACAACAGCGTTCTCGAGTTCGTCACCGCCTACGGGTTCTCCGAGGACAGCGAGTTCGTTGTCCTGGATCGCCTGCTGGTACGCGGCGGCGACGAGTTGCTGCTTGGCTTCGTCGCGGACGGCGGTGCCGAAGCGTTTCTCGACGATCGATCGTGGTGCCTTGCCTGGGCGGAACCCGGGCAGTTGGGCGTCTGCCATGATGGAATCGAGAGAAGATTCGATCTGCTCGGCGACGGCTTCGCCGGGGATGGTGATCGTGATCTTTTTGCGGCTTGGGCCGACTTCCTCGACGACCGCCTGTGAGGCTGGCGCTTGGGTGTTCATGGGTCTGCGATCCTGTTTTCTATCCCTAGATCCCACCCACATCGGCGGGTATTGGAGCGGGACGTGGCAAGATACACCGGCGAGCGGTATCCGCAAAGCGCGGGGTGCTTGCGGAGGGCTTGGGGTGAGTGAGCCGATGGCAGGATTGTGGCGAGGCGATGTGATCGAAATCTGGATCTGGCGGCGGCTCTGGCACTGGGGGGGGCGTGTCTGGGGGTGTGCGCCTGCGAGGGCGAGGTTGCGCAGGGGGATGACGGGCTGGTGGCGACGATGTTCAGGGGGCAGTCAGAGAAAGAGACGGTGGTGGTGGTGATCGATCGTTCGGCGGAGGAGGGGGACACAGAGGAGGAGAGTGGGGCGGAGCCCGAGGGGGAAGCGATTGATCTGGAGAATATGAACGTGGTGTTTGTTTATCGGGATGAAGGGGGGCAGGTGGTCGAGCGGGCGGATTTCCCGACGCCCGAGGGCGAGGATCTGCGGTTTAGCGGGGAGTGGGTTCGGCGCGTGCATGGCGATGCGTATTCGCTTGAGGTGCGGATGGTGTTGAGGGCGGATGGGGTGTACCGGGCGGATGTGTATGGGGAGCGGTTTGACTCGGATGCGAGCGAGCGAGCGCAGCTTTCGGGGGAGTGGGACGCCCGTGGTGATGATGTGCTGATGCAGGTGTACGAGACATCGAACCCGCGGCTGTTTCCCAAGGGGATGCTGGAGGTGTTGGGTGGCGGGCGGATCGAGGAGGGGGTCTGGACGTTTCTCGATTCGAGGGGGATTCGGCGGACTGCGAGGCGGGTACGGCTCGAAGACATCACCACTGGCGACGGGAATCAGGCGGATGACGCCTAGCCTTTGGCTTGGGGGGGTGTCGCTACAATGCTCGGCCCGCACGCCGGAGTGGCGGAATTGGCAGACGCAGTGGATTCAAAATCCACCGAGGTAAAACTCATGAGGGTTCGAGTCCCTCCTCCGGTATTCGCAGAGAAGACGCATATGCACGAACGGTCGATAGGACTACCCCCTCGGTGGTAGGCTGGTATGTTGAGATTGGTCGCGGGTCCGCGTGGGCGAGCGGCGGTAGAGTTGCATACTCGAGGGAGCCTTCATGTCCGAGCAGACGAACCCCACACAGCAGGTGCAGATCCGTCTTGATGAATCCAAGATGGTGACGACGTACGCGAACACGATCCGGACCTCGACGACCGGGGACGAGATGATCCTCGATTTCGGATTGAACCTGCCGACGCAAGGCGCGGGAGATGGTCAGGCGGCGCAGATGGTGTTCTCGGTTGGATCGCGCGTGGTGATGAACTGGCCCGGTGCCAAACGACTCACACTGAGTTTGCAGCAGGCGATAGCGAACTACGAGAAGCACTACGGCCCGATTGAGGTCGCGCCCACCGGTCAGCAGTAGTCACGGCAAGACGTCTGATCAGAGGATGCGCGTTGCGCGGGGGTATGAGCCGAGGACGGTGATGTCCTTGCAGTGTGCGCGGACTTCTTCGATCGCCTGTGCGACGTTCTCGTCGGAGCGATGCCCGGTGAGATCTGCGAAAAATGTGTACCGCCAGTTGACGCGTCCGGATGGGCGCTTGTCGATGTGCGAGAGGTTGATCTTGCGCTGGTCGAAGACCTGGAGCACGCTGACGAGTGCGCCGGGTTTGTCTTCGGTTGTGAACATCACCGAGGTTTTATCGTCGCCGCTCGGTTCGGCCTTCTGCTTGGCGATGATGCAGAAACGGGTGATGTTGTTCGGGTCGTCTTCGATGTCCTCGAAGATGGTGTTGACACCGTAGATCTGCCCGGCGAGGACGGAAGCGATCGCGGCGGAGCCTCGTCCTGGTTCAAGGAGTGCTTCGGCTTTGGTGGTCTGTACGGCGCGGGCGGTGCTGGCGGCGGGGACTTGTTCTGCGCCGGGGAACTGGATGGAGAGCCAGCGTCGGCACTGGGAGAAGACCTCTGGTTTGGAGTGGATGCGTTTGACCTCGCGCGGCTCGCAGTTGGCGAGCAAGGAGTGGTGCACGGAGATGAGGACTTCTGAGTAGATGGAAAGTTTTTCGCCGTGTTCGCGGAAGGCGTCGAGTGTTTCGACGACGCCGCCGCCGGTTGAGTTTTCGATGGGGACGATGCCGTAGTGACAGTGTTCGCGGACGACCTCGGTGAAGACGCCGGCGATCTCGTGCATGTCCTCGAAGGAGACGGAGGAGCCGAAGTGCTTTGTCGCAGCCTGGTGGGAGAAGGAGCCTTGCGGGCCGAGGTAGCCGATGCGGAGCGGGTGTTCGAGTGCGAAGGAGCCCGACATGAGTTCGCGGTAGACCGCTTCGATCGCGCCGGGCGGGAGGGGGCCCGCGCTGGCGCCGAGGACTTTCTTGAGGACGGCGGCTTCGCGGTGGGGGGCGTAGATCGGTGTGCCGGTGTTTTGCTTGACCTTGCCGACATCTACCACGAGTTTGGCGCGCTCGTTGAGCAGTTCGACCAATCGGCGATCGACGTCATCGATACCGGTACGGAGAGCCTCGAGATCTTTCGGGGAGTGGGGTTGCTCTGGTGCGTCGCTCATATGTTCATTCTGCATCGGCGATCGGGGTGGTCGGCTGCGATCACCCGGGTGATAATCTGGCGATCCTATACTGATCGGGAGCGTAGCACGGGCGTCCTGCCCGGATGAGCTTTGGAGTGCCTGGCCTGATGCAAGCAACGGATATCACGGAGAGCTTCGGGCAGGGGGTGTGGCAGCAGGAGGCGGTCGAGGTGGCCCGCGGTGCGGCGGAGTCTGTGCCTGCTTCTGCGCATGTGGTGATGCTGGTGATGCTGATCGCGGGGCTGGTGATGCTGCTGGTGGGGCGCAAGTTCCTGAAGACAGTCTTTGTCGGGGCTGGGGCGGCGGGCGCGATGACGCTCGGGTACTTCGGGCCGGCTTCGCTGGGGCTTTCTGTTGATCCGTTGATCATGGCGATCGTGCTCGGTGTGATTGGTGCGCTGGTCGGTTGGGCGGCGTTTCGGATGACAGTCGCGGCGGTGTTGGGCGTGGTGTTTGCGATGGGCGGGCCTGTGTTTACAGCCTCGTTTACGGGTGTGGATATGCATCCGGCGCAGGTGGAGCAGGCGGTCGGGGCGCTGGAACCATCGGAGTTGTTGCTGGAGGACGTGCCGCTTGATGTCTTTGAGAGTGGGGAGGCGGCTGGCGGGGAGGGAGCGGTGAAGGAGGCGGCTGCGGCTCGGGTGCGGGTGTTCGTGCGCGGTTTCACGGATGAGTTTGCGCGGTATTGGAACGGGCTGCCGCAGAGCACGAGGATGACGCTGTTCTGGTCCAGCGTGGTGGGCGGGCTGCTGGGGATCGCTATCGGGTTGGTGCTGCCCAAACGGGCGGCGGCGGTGGTGACGAGTGTGCTCGGGGCGGGGATGGTGCTGCTCGCGGGTTCGTGGTTCCTGTTTTCCAACGGGATTCATCTGCCCGGCAGTTCCCCCGAGAGCGGGGGGGTGCCCTCGCCTCGCGTGGTCGCGGTGGCTTGGGCGGTGCTCGCGGCGGTGGGGATCGGGATGCAGTGGACCAAAAAGGTCGCACGCGCCGATAACGACGACTGAGCCCCTTTGACTCGTTCAGGAGTTTTTGTCTGTCATGTGGCGCATCTTCGCATTTATCGCCCAGTCCACATCTGAGGGTGGGCATTTGTCGCCGCCGCCTTCGGGCAATCCGATCAGTCTGATCAACGAGCGGCTGCGCACGAATCTTGATGTGCTGAATCACCCGGACGCGATGACGGAGATCGTTCGGCAGATCAATCTGGTGTGGGCGTTGATCTTCATCATTCTTGGTGGGCTGAGTGTGCTCAACGGGTATCGCTGGCACAAGGGGATCATCATTGTTCTCGCGGCGCTGTCGGGGATATGGGCGGGCATGGCGCTGGGTGCGCAGGTCGGTGATGTGATGATCGCGGCGGCATGTCTGTCGGTCTTGTTTGCGATTATTGCGTGGCCCCTGCTCAGGTATTCCGTCGCGGTGTTTGGTGGGTTGGCCGGTGCGTTTGCGGGCGCGAATCTGTGGACAGCGATCGGCTTGCAGTCTGAACTGCACTACATGGGCGCGATGATCGGTCTTATTGCGGTTGGGATGCTGGCGTTCATGGCGTTCCGCGCGGTTGTTGTGCTGCTGACAACGGTGGGCGGCGCATCGCTTCTGGTGTTTGGTGGTCTCTCGGCGATGATGTACATCGACTCATGGGAGAACGCGCTGGCGAACAGCCTGCAGAGCAAGCCGCTGATCCTGCCTTTGATCGTGGCGTGCGCGGCGGGGATCGGCGCGGTGATCCAGGTGGGTGGCGGGCTCAAGGGTCTCAACGAGCAGGCGGACAAGGCGGACCCGGTGAAGCAGAAGCGCAAGGCCGCGGCTTAGGATCTCGCGCTGCAAAACCGGAAACCGGTTCTGAGCCATTGAAAACACCCATATCACGCACCATTTTGGCGGGGAGTATTGCCCAGCGGCGTATCGGGTGGATATGGTTGCGGTGTTGCATTTGTTTGGATTATGCGGTGGGCGGGAGATGGAGCGGAAGATGAAGTTGTCTTTGATCGGTGTGATTGTGCTCGGGTTGGCTTCGCTGGCGCGAGGTGATGTCGGGATCGACGGCGATTTTTCTGAGTGGGCGGGTATCGTGAATCAGACAACCGATCCGTCGGGTGACGGCTCTGGGTTCGTTGATGTCACGTGGGTGAAAGCTGTCAATGAGGGATCGGTGCTCTATCTGTACTTTGATACCGGGACGATCGCGAACTACCAATCGGGGAGTCCGTCGCAGGGCACGCAGACGATCCAGATTGATGCCCCGGACGGGACGGTGATCACCTTCGATTTCAGGGATCGCCGATTCGAGTTTGATAATGTCTGGGTGTACTGGACGGACATAGGATTCGCCGGCGCTCCGACATACGCGGACGACGAGTTCGAGATGCGGTTTGATCTTTCAGACTTTGGCGCAACACCGGGTACGAATGTCACAATCTCGATGAGCGATTCCGATACCGTTTCGCCGTTCGTGTACACGATGTCCGCTTCGGATCCCGCGCCCACGGAGCGAGACCCGGCGCGATTGGCGGGTACGGATTTCCGGATCGCGAACCAGAACACGCTGCAGACTGGGCTGCTGGATGGTGGGCAGAGCCCGCTGTTGAAATCGGTGATCGATGCGGTGAAAGCGGATGTGTACACATTCCAGGAGGAGTGGGACAGTTCTGAAGCGCAGATCGCTGCGATTATTGAGTCTGTCGATCCTTTTAACGATGGCGCAACATGGAATGTAGCGAAGTTGAGCGGGACAGCGATCGCGAGCCGGAGCACGCTTGTGAATTTGCCACAGGTGAATACACGACATATCCCGGCGGTCGTGGAACTGCCTGCTGGCCCGGTGCTGGTAATCTGCGTGCACCTGAAGTGTTGCGGGTACATCGGTTCATCTGAGGATGATCAGCGGATCACTCAGACGGACGAGATCATCGGCATGATCGATTCATTGCGGGCGGGCACGCTTGGAGCTGAGTATGTGCAGTATCAGGACGTGCCGGTGGTGGTTGTGGGGGACTGGAATCTTGTTGGCTCGCGCGATCCGCTGACGATGTTCGAGAATGATGCAAATCTTGCACGCGCCGATGTCCGCCACCTGGTGGGTGAGGATATCTACACATGGCGGAATACAAGCAGTTCGTTTACGCCTGGGTACCTCGATCTGGTTGCGTACGACGACACCCGAATGACATTGCGGAACCGGTTTGTGCTTGATAGTGAAAAACTCACTCCCGGGCAGCTGGCCCAGCTCGGTTTGAACTCGAACTCGAGCGGCGGGAGCGATCACCTGATGGTGGTTGCAGATTTCGCTATGGGCACGCCGGGCGCGTGTGACGGGGATGTGAACGGGGATAGCACGATCGATGTCAATGACATCAGCTATGTGCTGTTCCGGTTGGGGGACGCCGGTTCTGATGGGGACGCGAACGGCGATGGGGGAGTCGATGTGAACGACATCTCATT
>JAJDDG010000107.1 GCA_029260435.1 Phycisphaerales bacterium
CGAACAGCGATTGCGCATCGAGCTGCTCCAAGGGTGGCGCGAAGGTGATCGCGGCGGGCACGAACAGCGATTGCGCATCGAGTTGCTCCAAGGGCGGCGCTCAGGTGATCGCGGCGGGCACGAACAGCGATTGCGCATCGAGCTGCTCCAAGGGTGGCGCGAAGACGATCGCGGTTGCTGGTTCCGAGGGCGGCACGTGCGCCTCGACGTGCTCCGGCGAGAACGTAGCCTGCACATGGAAGCAGACCGCTTCGGAGATTGATGCGAACCTGATCGCGGCGAAGGCCTCGTACGAGGGTGCCTGCGAGGGCAACTGCGCGACGACCAAAGGCATGGCGCACGCCAAGCTGATCGCTGCGGAGTGGCGCTCTGCTGAGCGCGACCTGCACCGTGCGAGCTCGAAGCTCGCGGAGTTGAAGGTCGTGAAAGCCGAGATGGCGTACGACAAGGCGTGCGGCGGCGAGTGCCGGAAGACCGAGTCGTCGATGAAGGCGGCGGTGTTGCAGGCGAACATTTACGCTGAAGAAACCTACGTTGCGTACTCGCAGTTTATGAACTGCGCCAAGTGCCTCAACGGTCACAATGTGAAGCTGCAGGAAGCGAAGATCATGCAGGCGTCGTACGAGTACGACGCGGCGTGTGAGAAGGGCTGCGAGACCAGCAAGGCTGCGGCGAAGGCGAAGATCGAAGCGATCAAGGCCGGCACGGACTGCGCCACGAGCTGCAGCAGCGGCAAGTCGGCGGCGGCGTGCACCTCTTCGGTCAAGGGCGAGAAGGTTGCCTCGAAGAACGGTGTTGTGAACAAGGCCGCGATGATCGCGGCGAGCGCGGTTTCCCCCGCGGGCTCGACCACGCCGAGCCACTGCTCGACGGGCGGCACTTGCAGCAAGAGCAAGGGCGCTTCCTGAGCCCCCTTATACCCCCGACTCCGTTTTCTACGGGAACATGCTTTGAGTATCCACGCACCCCCCGGCCCGATGGCTGGGGGGTGGTTGTTTTTGGGGAACCCGGAGAGCGCGGTGCGATACAAGCAGTGGGATGAACGGCGAAAGGACAGGCATGATGAAGAGCGGACGGGCAATGATGATGGGCGGGATCGCGGGCGGGGCGGCGTGCTTTTGTGCGGTGCTGGGCGGGTGCCAGACGTGGGGGCACGCGGAGGCGGAGATGGTTGTGGCAGGGGAGGTCCGCGATGAGACTGCGCGCTGGATCGAGGCGGCGGCGGTGACTTTTGCACGGGATCACCGGCATGTGCGGTACGCGATCGTTGCGGCGCGGACGCACGATCTGCTGGTGCTGGAGCAGGCGGTTCATGATGGGGGGCGGGTGACATGGTTGCTCGAGGTGCCCGGCGGGATGCGGGGGGCGTTTGAGGTTGGCGAAGGCACGGACGCGCGGGGGTGGGTGCTCGAGCAGCCGCTCGGCGGCGATGCGCACGTGGCGGGGGTGTACGGCGAGGTGGTGGTGGAGAGTGACGGGGATGACGCGGTGTTGGCGACGGTGCGCGTGAGCGCGACGCGGCGGGCGGCGGGTCCGGGCGAGGTGATCGCGCCGACGCACACGGTGTGGGGCGAGTACCGGTTCGAGTGGATGGATGTGGCGATGGCGGAGTGATCAGGCGGGGGGGAAGGATGAGCCGCGATCGGGGAGGTTGGCGAGGCCGGTGAAGATGGGGACGGGGATGTCGTCGTTGAAGTAGTGCATGATCCAATCGAGTTCACCGGTGCGGAAGAGGTTGGCGAAGACCTCGACGGCTTCGGGCCAGTAGCGGGAGCCCATGCCCGCTTCGAGTTCGACGATGGCGTTGACCGCGCAGTCTTCGGAGACGCGGGTGCGGTAGGGGCGGACGGAAGTCATAGCGTCAAAGGAATCGATGACGGCGAAATAGCGTGCGCCGGGGGGGATTGCTTCGGCGGCGAGTTTGTCCGGGTAGCCCCGCCCGTCCCAGCGTTCGTGATGATGGCGGACGAGGTTGAGGATGACCGGTTCGGTCTCGCCCATGCGGACGAGGCGTTCGTGCCCGAGGGCGGCGTGGGTTTTGATGATCTCGAATTCCGCGTCGGTGAGGGGGGCGGGTTTGACAAGGATTTCGTCGGGGATATCGACTTTGCCGATGTCGTGGAGCGCCGCGGCGACGGAGACATTGGCGACGGTGTTATGGTCGAGACCGAACGCCTCGGCGAGTGCGCGGGCGTAGAGGACGACGCGCCATGTGTGCGCGGCGGTGGATCGGTCTTTGAGTTCGATGGCGCGGACGAGGCCCTGGATGATGTCGGGATCCATGGGCGGCTACTCAGTGGTTTGCGCGGGCGTTGCGGATGAGGCGCGAGAGGGGGGAGTCGCTCGCGGGCGCGCCGGGTTTGAGTTGGATTGCCTGTTCGTCGGCGTGGTAGGAGGAGCGGACGAGCGGTCCTGATTCGACGACCTGGAAGCCGCGATCGAGGGCGTGTTGTTTGAATATGTCGAAGGTATTCGGTTCGACCCAGCGGTCGATTGGCAGGTGGTTGCGGGTGGGCTGCATGTACTGCCCGATGGTGAGGATGTGGGTGTTTGACGTTGCGGCGACTTCGTTGATGAGTTCGAAGACTTCTTCGTCGTGCTCTCCGATGCCGACCATGATGCCGGTTTTGGTAACCATGCCCAGTTCGCGTGCGGAGCGCAGCAGTTCGAGGGACTGATCAAATTGCGCCTGCGGTCGGACGGCGGGGTACATGCGCCGGACGGTTTCGAGGTTGTGGTTGAGGATGTCGGGGCGGGCATCGATGACGAGCCCGAGCGCGCTTGTGTCGCCCTGGAAGTCCGGGATGAGGACTTCGATAGACATGTCGGGGCAGGTGCGGCGCGATTCGGTGATGGTGTCGGCCCAGATCTGCGCGCCGCCGTCGGGCATGTCGTCGCGGTCTACGGAGGTGATGACGACGTGGTTGAGGCCCATGAGCGCGAGCGATTCGGCGACACGTCGGGGCTCGGCGGTGTCGGCGGGGAGGGGCTTGCCGGTTTTGACATTGCAGAAGCCGCAGGCACGGGTGCAGGTGTCTCCGAGGATCATGATGGTGGCGATGCCGCGGGCCCAGCACTCGCCCATGTTCGGGCAGGCGGCTTCCTGGCAGACGGTGTGGAGATTGTTTTCGGAGAGGTTTTTGCGGAGTGTGTTGTATGCGTCGCCGCCGGGGAGTTTGGCGCGGAGCCAGGCGGGTTTTCGTTTGAGCGCGAGGTGGTGGGCGGGGGAGTCGTCGTTGTTGAGGATCATGCTTGAGAGGGAGACGAGGGGTGTGTCTCTTCTGCGCATGGGATCGCCGCCGAGGGGCCTGGGGTGCCTCTGGGGGGGGTTGGAGGGGGGTGTTGGGTGGGAGCCGGGCATTGGGAATGAGTATAGGAGTGCGGTTGGGCGGGGCGTGGATGGGGTTGTGAGTTGAACAGGAAGGGTGCTGAAGTGGGCTGGGGGGCGGTTTTTGGAGTGTCTATTGGACTGTTCGGCGTGGGTCGGTCGATACGAGATCGACTTAGGGCGAGTGTGCGCCCAGTTCGATGGTTGGATTGACCGGCGGAGTCGGAAGATTCGACAGCGGGAACCGAGGAGTTCCGGTTGGCCCAGTTACGCCTTCCTAGCAGGGTTTCCAGCTTATTGGCGGGGTGCGTTTCGCAGCGGGTTATGCGGTGCGCGGTGGGTGCGTGCCTGCTTGGGATGTTGTCGATGGTGGGGTGCGAAACGGACAGCTTTATTAATCCGTCGATAGTGGGGCGGTGGGAGAACACGCCGACGGTGGTGCCGGTGCTCGAGCGTTTGGACGTGATCGAGCAGGACGAGGGTGATTTCGTAGATATCACGCCCGCGACACCCGAGGATCTGATCCCCGAGCCTAGTGATTACACGATGGGCGAGGGTGATTTTATGCGGATTGTGATCGCGGACTTCTTTATCCCGGGCGTGCCCGAGCCGTTCGAGCGGAACGTGGATGAGAAGGGGTTTGTGTCACTCCCCCAACTCGGGCGGGTGTATGTCGAGGGGTTGACGCAGGTTGAGGGTGAGATCGCTATCTCGCAGGCGATCGAGCAGGCGAATTTGATGAATGATGCGTTGGTGACGATCGAGTTGCTCGGTCGTCGCTCGGCGACATACGGGGTGTACGGGGCGCTAGAGGGTGTGGGTCGGTACCCGATCCCGACGCCGGATTACCGGTTGCGGGACGCGTTGACGGATGTTGGTGGGATCCCGTCGGTGGTGAAGAAGGTTTTTGTGATCCGGGATGTGCCGCTGACGGACACGTATGAGCGTGGTTCGGGGGCGGGGGCAACAGACACGACACCCGACATCGATACGCCTACGCCCATCGACCAGCAGGGCGAGGATATCCTGGATTTGCTGGAAGAATTGACGGCTCCGGAAGGGGAGCGGGACAACTCGCCCGGGTTGATCAGCATGAGCGCGTTGGAGGATGTGACGAGGCGTCGCGGCCGGGGCGGGCGGGTTTCCGCGGCGGTGTTGCAGGACGGAGATGATGCTCCGGCGATCGATCTGCCCGACTCGGATCCGACGGCGGAGGGTGGTGGTCGGGTGATCGCCTCGCCGCTTGTAGACGATGTGGTTGAGCGGCCGGAGGGTGCGCGGCGGTGGATGTTCCTCGAGGGGCGTTGGGTGCGGGTTGTGCCACGGAACTGGAACGCGGTTGACGAACTCCCGGAGGGTGCGGATCCGCTGGCGGGGAATATCCGGGTGGAAGAGTTGGTGACACAGCGGGTAATCGAGATCCCGACGGCGGCGCTGTTCCGCGGCGCGCCGCAGTACAACATCGTGATTCGCCCAGGTGATCACATCCATGTGCCTGCGCCGGATAGCGGCTTTGTGTATCTCGGCGGGCCGGGGATTGCTCGGCCCGGCGTGTACAACCTGACTCAGGGGTTGACGCTGACACGGTCGGTGATCGCTGCGGGTGGGCTGAGCCAGATCGCGGTCCCGGAGCGTGTGGATCTGACGCGGATGGTGGGTGATGACCGGCAGGCGACGATCCGGATGAATCTGCGGGCGATCTACGAGGGGACGCAGCCGGATATCGTGCTGAAGCAGGACGATGTGGTGAACTTCGGGACGAATTTCTGGGCGACGCCGCTCGCGGTGCTGCGTGGTGGGATGCGGGCGTCCTACGGGTTCGGATTCCTGCTTGACCGGAACTTCGGCAACGATGTGTTCGGGTCACCGCCGACCGACCGCTTCGGCAACTGATCAATTCTGCTGACAAATTCTCGGGATCGGTATGGGTAGCGAGCGGCCTCCCCCCCATTTTGAGGGGGTAGCGATGTGGTCGTTATTTGTACGGGAAGGGGTCGGGCGCGAACACGCGGGGGGTGTAGTCGTAGTATTCTTCACGGCTCGATTGTCGGATCGCACGGTGGGCCTGCACCTGCAGGATTCGTGAGCCGATATTGAGCGGGTTGGTACGGATTGCGTGTGGAAAGACGTGTGCGTGCCGGTATGGATCTGGTGTCAGGAATGGATAGGTCTGCGCGATGACCACGGCTGTGACAACGCGAGTCCCCGGGGGGGAAGGTGCGGGGGTGTCTCGTGCGCTGTACGGGCGTGCGAGCTTTGGTGCGCTGGTGGTTCTGGGGATCGGGTTTGTCGCGTTGTTCTACAGGTGGTTTGATCGCCAGTTGGGGCCGGGGGGGTTCAGCGCCAGGTACATAGAGGACTGGGGGCACGCGTACGTTGTGCCGTTGATCAGCGTGTACTTTATCTACAAGCACCGCGAGCAGCTCAAACGGATCCCAGTGCACGCGCACTGGCCCGGGCTAGTGCCGCTGCTGCTCGGGATTGTGTTGTATGTGTACTTCATTGTTGGGTACGCGAACCACATGTTCCAGGGCTTTGCGCTGGTGATCGCTTTTGGCGGTGTGGTGATGCTGGCCGCGGGGCCTCGGATGGTTCGGGCGGTCTCGTTCCCGATTGTGTACCTCGGGTTTATGGTGACGATCTCCGAGTTGGTGATGAACAAGATCACCTGGCAGTTGAAACTGATCGCATCGAAGGGGAGTTATGTCGCGCTGAACATGCTCGGGATTGATACCGAGCTGAGTGGGAATGTCCTTGAGATCACGAACCGCGCCGGGGAGGTGCTGCCGCTGAATGTTGCGGACGCATGCTCGGGGATGCGGATGGTGGTGGCGTTTGTTGCGTTGGCGGCGGCGGTGGTGATGTTCTCGTGCGGGCAGTGGTGGCAGCGGGTTGCGGTGTTGTCGATGGCGGTGCCGGTCGCGATCTTGATGAACGTGGTCCGTGTGGTGGTGCTGGGGATGTTGACGTTGATCAATCCGGATCTGGCGGTTGGCGAGGCGCACACGTTCATCGGGACGTTGTTGCTGCTGCCGGCGTTGGGGTTGTTTATGTTGTGTGTGTGGGTGTTTGATCAGATCGTGCGGACGGAGCCGACGAAGGCGGGGGCCGCGTGATGGGTCGATGGGTGTTTGTCAACGCGGGCGCGGTGGTGGGGCTTGTGGTGCTGCTGGTGAGCGCGGTGGGGCTTGGCACGGCGATCGATTTCTTTGATCTGTACCTGCAGAAGCTCCCGATCGAGGCGCCGGGCGGGCTGAAGTTCCATACGTTGCCGCGGGAGGTTGCGGGGTGGAAACAGCTTGGCGAGGACCGGGTGATGTCGAAGGAGGGCGCGGACGAATTGGGGACCGACAATTACATCAGCCGGACGTACACGAAGACGGATGCGAAAGAGGGGGAACCGGTCGGGTATATCGATCTGCACTGCGCGTATTACACGGGGATGATCGACACGGTGCCGCATGTTCCGGAGCGGTGCATGGTCGGGGGCGGTTGGGAGATCTCGGGCGGCTCGCGGCAGGCGGCGGTGCCTTTGACGTTTGTCGGGGAGGACGGATTCGATCTGATCAGTATTGATGGAGAGGCGAGCGGCGAGGGGCGGACGATCTACAAGATGCGGAGCCCGGTGACGCGTGGCCCGGTGCGTCTGCCCGAGGGGGTGGACACATTGCGGATGAACGTGACGAAGTTCCGGGACGGTGGCAGCGAGAGGACGATGCTCGCGGGGTATTTCTTTGTTGCGAACGGCGGGGTGGTTTCGAAGGCGGATGATGTTCGGTTGTTGGCGTTCGGGCTGACGGAGCATTATGCGTATTACGCGAAGATTCAGGTTTCGACGAGCGGTGTGGAGACGGCGGAGGAGTTGGGGGAATTGACGGGAGATTTCCTGGATTCGATGTTCCCGGAGATCATGCGGAGGGTGCCGGATTGGGTGGAGGTTCGTGCGGGTCGGTACCCGGAGGGGAGCGAGATATTGGCGCACGGAGAGCACGAGTAAGAGAGATGGATGCAACAAGCCTCGTGGGCGATCGAGCCGCGGCGGCGATAGACAGAAGGAATGTGATCGATGGCTTCGAAAGTAAACACAAAGTTTGTTGTGATCCTCTCCGCGGTGCTGGTGGTTGCGGTCATTGGCGTTGTTGGTCTGGCGGCGTTTGCGATGAGCAACAAGGGTCTGCGGAGTGTTCGCCAGGGCGACAAGCTCATGGCGGAGGGGAATTACGAAGACGCCGAGAAGGCGTACGGGAAGGCGGTGAGCAAGGACCGGACCAATCTCGGGTGGATCGAGAAGTGGCACGAGGCGCTGTCGCATATCACGCCGGACACGCAGACCAAGTACGAGAAGTTGTATGGTCAGCACAAGACGGCGTTGTTGACGAAGGCGCAGCTCATTCCGACGGACGCGGGGATGCAGGAGGCGTACATCGCGGAGGAGTACCGGTTCTTGCGTGTGGTATCAGGTGGATCCCGCACGGCGCTCGAGCGATTTGTGGACGAGGTCGAGGAGCGGGTGTTGCGGCTGGATCCCGATAGTGATGGGGCGAAGCGTATTTTGCGGTATCGCGGGAGGGCGCTGGTTGAACTGATGGGGCTCACAACTATCGATCGGGAGCTGCGTGAGCAGGCGGCGGATGATCTCGGGCGTGCGATGGAAGTTGATCCGGGCGACGCCGAGACGGAGTTTGCGCAGGTCCGGTGGTATCTATTGGAGGCGCTGCGGTACAAGGGTGATCGCGACTCGATCGAGGAGCAGCGGATGCTCGACGAGCACGACACCCGTCTTGATGCGTTGATCGCGTCGCACCCGGATGCGCCGGAGCCGAGGCGGCACAAGCTGCAGTATGCCAGGCAGATGTATATGCTCGAGCGTCGGGATGCGGGCGAGAGCACGGCGGATGCGGCGGAGGTGATGGCGCCGCTAGCGGACGAGCTGCTCGCGGCGGTGGAGGCGAGTATCGATGACCCGGAGTTGGTGCGCAAGTTGATGGGTGTCCGGGTGACGTTGCAGCAGTCGGTTGGGCGGGCGCGCGCTGATGAGATCGCGGCGTTATTCGAGCGGGTCTTGGATGCGTATCCGGACAACACGGAGGCGATGCTCCAGGCGGGGTATGCATTGCAGTTCGCGGAGGAGAACAAGCGGGCGATCGAGGTGCTTGAGAAGCTTGTGACGAAGGCACCGCAGGCGGTGAGTCTGGACGGGTACCTGCAGGTGTACCACCAGGATCGCGCGATCGGGTTGCAGGTGGATTCGTACATGTCGATTTGGGGTGCGGCGGGGGACGAGGGCGAGAAGAGCGAGGCGATGTCGCGGGCGAAGCAGAAGCTGGATGAGTTGCGTACTCGTCTGGGGACGCGTGGGTTGACGGAGGTCTTGCTGCGGGAGGCGAAGCTCGCGGTCGCGGAGAAACAGTACGACTCGGCGATTCACAAGCTGACGGAATATCGGGGGATCGTTGGCAACACCCTCGATGGGCTGTCGCTGCTCGCCCACTGCCTGACCCAGCAGGGCAATTACGGCGAGGCGAAGGTGACGCTGGAGGACGCGATCGGGATTTACGGGCGTTACGAGGAGCTTCTGCACCGTTTGGGCGAGGTGAATATTCAGCTTAGGGGAAAAGAGAATCTCATAAACGCGTACGACATTTATTCTGAACTGGTTGCGTTGCGCCCGGAGAACACGATCTACAGGCGTCGGCTCGGGGAGGTTGGTTCCGCGCTATCACAGATTTCAGATTCACAGGGTGTGGAGTACGTGGTTGAAGAGTCGGATGTGGTTGTCGAGAGGATGATCGCGGCGCGCAAGCTGCTATCGGACGAAAACAACGCGGATGGTGCGTTGGTGATTCTCGAGGAGCTGCTCGGGGATAATCCGGGTGATGTGCGGATCGTGATGGAGTATGTACGGATTAGCGTTGCATTCGGGATGCGTGATCGCGCGATCGGTGTGGTCCGGGATGCGATCGTGTTGGTACCGGATGACATTCGGTTGTCGAATGCGTTGCTCCAACTCGAGGCCGAGGATCCGTTGGAGGGGATGATCGCGGTGATCCGGAGTTCAGCGGAAAACCCGCTCGACGAGCATCTGGCGTTGTATCAGCTGTTCATGGGGCAAGGGTTGACGGATCGTGCACGCGAATCGCTGCAGTCCGCGATCGGGATTGCACCGGACGACACCCGTGTTATTGAGGCGGATTTTTTGTTGGCGTTGCACGACCGAGACATGAACAGGGCCGATTCGATTGCCCTGCGTGCGGCGGAACTGAACGCCGACGAGGCTGGGGGGATGTTGTTCCAGGGGCGGGTTGAGTTCGCGGAACAGCGGTACCGCGAGGCGGCAGAATTATTTGCTGAGGCGCTGGAGCAGAACCCGCACAATCCGAGCGTCCGGCGGTTGCTCGGCGAGAGCCAGGCGCAGCTCGGGCGTCTTGATGAAGCGCGAGAATCGATGATGCGGGCGCACAGGGCTCGTCCTCGGGATGTGGACACGCTCAAGTCGTTGACGCGCGTGTTGGTGATGCAGGGGCGCGGCGCGGAGGCGCTCGGGTATGCGAAATTGGGGGCGCAATCTGAATCATCGGATATCGAGATGGTGGAGATATGGTTGACATTGGCGGGCGAGCACGGCACGGATGATGACAAGGCAACCGTGGAGCGGCTCAGGCGTGAGCGGTTTGAGACTGATCCGTCGAACATCCAGAACGCGTCTGCGTTGATCGCGCTGCTGGCGCAGCGAGAGGACTGGGATCAGGCGATGGGGGTGATCGATGAGATGCGTGGTGTGGCGGGCATCGAAGTGCTGAGGTTGATTTCGTTCGAGGCGGGTGTGCTTGCGAACATGGAGGAGGTTGACGCTGGGGTAGGGTTGTTCCGTGGGTTTATCGAGAGCAATGATGACCCGGAGTCGCAGCTTTCGGCGCTGTTGTCTCTCGCGCGGTACCTCGATATTGCGGGGCGTTATGAGGAATCGATCGAGTCGGTGCGCCAGGCTCGGGCGTATCAGGATCCGACGACCCTGATAGCCGATCGCATGCTTGGTGATGCGTTGTTTTTGATGAGCGGGCGTGCGAGGCAGGCGGCGGGCAAAGAGGGGAGTGAACAAGAGCGGGTGTATCTGGCGGAGGCTGCGGATGCGTACAACGCGGTGCTCGATGGGGGGATAGATAATGAGGATGTGGTGTCGGCAGTCCGGAAACGGCTGGCGGAGACCTACCTGAGGCTTGGGGATCTAGGCGGGGTTGAGCGTGTGATGGCGGGTCTTACTGGTTCGGCGCAGGAGGATCTGCAGATGCTCCAACTGCGTGCGCGGATGGCGGATCAATCGGGCGATCGCAGGGCCGCGATGGAGGTGCTGAATCGTGCGGCGGAGCTGTATCCGAACGAGCCGAGCGTTTTTCTGCAGCGGGCGCAGCTGAACATGGGTGATCTGCTGACGATGAGCCGCGAAGAGGTCGATTCATCGCGGGACCAATCGCATGATGCGGATATTGTTGCTGACCTGAAGTACGTGACAGAGATTCGTCCGTCGGGCACGATGGCGTGGTCGAATCTGTATCAGTTCTATCTGTTGACACGGGGTGAAGAGGCAGCGGTGCAGCAGCTTCGTGAGGCGGTCGAGCAGAACCCGGATTCTGAGATCATGCGGTTGATGCTGATCCGGCAGTTGTTCACCCTCGGGGAGGGTGACGGGGATCTTCCGCGTCGGTTGCATCAGGAGGCGGAGCAGCAGGCGAAGATGGCGGCGGAGGAGCATCTGGATGATCTTCGGTGGCAGCTGGCGACGGGGACGGTGCTGCGCAAGAGCAGGCGGTTTACCGAGGCCGCGCCGATTATGAAACGGGCGTACGAGCTGACGCCGGACGATGATGAGCCCGGGAAGATCCTGGCGGCATCGATGCTGCTGGACTGTTATTTGCAGAGTGATAACGTTCCGGAGAAGGCGCAGGTGAACCCGCTGCTCGAGATGCTGGAGCTTGTGGCGCTGGAGGATCTGAATACCCACGAGGCGCGATTCGATGCGGAAGGCGAAGGATGGCTGACTCGGGATGATGCGCAGGAGGAGCGGGAGTTGCGGGACGAAGCGCAGGATGTGGTGGTGGGGATGATGCTGATTGCTCGCGCGAGGTCGTTCCTTGAGGAAAAGGATGCCGCGATCACAATCTCCGGGCGTACGCTAGGTGCTTGTCACGGGGACGCGGCGCTTTCGGCGGCGTGGTTCGATGAGTTGCGAGTGATGTTTGGCGATCCAGACGCGACGATTGATTTCTTGACGCAGATGGACGAGATCGGCAAGCGGCGTGGCAGGCAGGTCTTGACACCATATCTGCGGGTTGTGTTCGAGGGCAAGAAATGGGAGCGTGAACAAATATCGAGTGAGGAGGTGCTCGCGGCGCTCACCGAGATCGAGCCCGAACTCAAGCACGAGGGCGCGAAGGTGCAGCTGCACAAGCAGCGGAGCACGGTGTACTACGCGATGGATCAATTCGAAGAATCCGCGGAGGAACTCCGCAAGGGGTTGGTGTTCAACGAGAACGACCCGGAGATGAACAACAATCTGGCGTACATCCTCGTGGCGCACCTCCAGGATTATCAGGCGGCGCTGCCGTATGCCAGGTCGGCGAGCGGGCTGAATCCGAATTCCTCGGCGACCCTGGACACGCTTGGGTATGTGTACCTGAAGCTCGGAGAGATCCCCGATGCGTTGGAGATTCTGCAGCGAGCCGTGGATATGGCGGGCGGGGAGGAGGAGAGGCTGGTCGCGAAGATCCACCTGGGGCTGGCGAAAGCCCTCAATGGAGATATCGGGGGTGCCATTCGTGAGCTCGGGGACGCCGAGCGGGCGATCCAGGAATCCCCGAATCTGGGTGCGGATGTCGTAGAAGACCTCGAATCACTGAGAGACGCGGTCGAATAAGCCGACTCTATAGAGAACACAGCGTCCTCGGTGGGCGTATGAATGCAGTAGTGCTCGGAATTGCTGCTATGGCGTGCCCCGTGGGGAGCGGGGCGTCGTGGCTTGCATCCGGGCTGGCGAGGATCGAGACGCGATGTCCAGTGCACCCATCCTGACCACCCCCCCGTTGCCGACGGGCAGTAAATCACCCGCGCAGCAATCTGCGCCCATGCCACAGGCTGGGACAGCGGTGGCGATCGATCCGCTGCGTTTGCTGCGTGCGTATTGGTATTTTTTGGTGGGAGCGGGGGTCGTTGGGCTCGGTATCGCGGTGGTTGCGTACGTCCTGCTGGGGATGTTTATGCCCAGGTTCACCGCGGAGGCGATCTTCGAGACCGATGCGGCGATTGCTAGTGCGGATGAGTTGGGCAACCGTGCGAGCGGTCAGGGCGGCACGGCGGAGATGGAACTGTACATGGAGACGCAGTCCCGGCGGATGACGTCTGACGCGATCCTGGAGAAGGCTCTCGACGAGCGTGAGTTCATGAACACGACATGGGTCAAGGACTACATGCAGGGGACGGTGCTCGATCGTACGGAGGCGATGATCGAGCTGCGGGATATCGTTTCATCGCGTGTGATCCCGGACACGACATGGATCGTGATCCGGTGTAGCACGAAGGAGAAGGAAGACGCCGCGATGATCGTGAACTCCGTGAAAGATGTGTACATCTCGGAATACACCCGATCGGAGAAGTCAGAGATCATTGATTTGATCGACAAGTTCGAGCGCCAGGTCCGGGCGGTGCGCGGCGATATCGATGGGTTGGATACAAAGATGGAGAGTCTGCTCGGTGCCAACCGGGTGTCGAGCCTCGACGAGAGATACTCGTATTTCCAGTTCGAGGTGATGAACCTGCAGCCAGCGGAGGTCGAGTTGAAGGTGCTGATCGCCGAAGCGCAGGCGCAGCTGCAGGAGTACGAGACGCTGATGAACGCGCCGGGCGGGACGGTCTTCCCGGAGGCGATCCGTTCGCTGGTCGAGCAGAGCCCGATCGTCCAGCAGCAGGCGGCGAACATCGCTTCACAGAAGGGGATGCTGCGAGCATTGCGGGAAGACTTCGGGGACAGCCACCGCGAGGTCAGGCGCCTCACGGGGCAGATCCGGGCGCTGGAGGCGGAGCGCGACGCGATGATCGAGACGCAGATGGCGGACCAGTTCCGAGCGGCGATCGAGTCGTTGCGTCAGGGGATCGCGAACAACAAGGCTTCGCACGCGGAGGTTATCGGCAATCTCGCGGAGACGAAGAATAATATGATCCAGATGGCGGCGACGCTGAAGAAGCACGAGGATTATCAGGACGAACGAACAGCAAAGCTGGAGCAGGAAACGAAACTGCAGGACATCGTTCGGAACTTCCGGTTGATCCGCGATCGCAAGGACAGGGTCACACTGATCACCTCTGCGAGCGTTCCGGATGAGCGGGCGTTCCCGAGGATATTCCCCGTCACTGCGGTATCACTTGTATTCACAGTGGGCTTGGTCGGGGGGTTGATCTTTCTGAAGGAGATCCGCGAGCAGCGTGTTCGCGGGCCTCAGGATGTCGCACTGATCCCGAGAACAAAGGTGCTCGGATGTGTGGTGGATCTCAGCATGGACCTGTCCGAGTTGAAAGAGGTCGAGTATGCCTGTCGCGATGCGCCGCAGGGGGCGATCGCGGAATCCATCCGCCAGGTGCGCACGGAACTGATGAAGGCGTGCGCGGAGCGGGGGCACCGGACGGTGCTGGTTTCTTCCGGGTTGCCCGGTTCGGGCACGTCGAGCATGGTTGCAAATCTCGCGACAAATGCGGCGGCGGCGGACTTTAAGATCCTGGTGATCGATGGGAATATCCGCAGGCCTCGCATGCACTCGATCTATGGGGTGGATGGATCGCGTGGGCTCGGTGATATTCTGCTCGGGGATGCCGAGATAGGCGACTGTATTGTGCAGACCGATACCGAGAATCTCTCGCTCATGTGCGCCGGGGTTCGCGACGCACGGGTGTACGAGCGGCTTGGCACGGCGGCGATGCAGCGTGTGGTCGATTCGGTGCGTGATGAGTATGACCTTGTGCTGATCGATGCCCCACCGGCGGTCGTGGCGTCGGACGCGATGGCGATGGCACATCTTTGTGATGCGTCGATCCTCGTGACCCGGGCGTACAGCGAGAAACGCGGGCTGGTGGCTCGTTTGCGGAATCAGTTCGCCGACACCAAGACGGATTTCCTGGGCGTTGTCGTGAACGCGGTCAAGCCCAGCGCTGGCGGGTACTTCAAGCGCAACACGCAGGCGACGCACGAGTATGTCCGGTTCGCGGAGCCCGAGACGGTCGAAGAAGACGCGGAACCCAAGGCAAAGAAACCGAAAAAGCAGAAGAAGTCCAAGGACAAGAAAAAGCGCAAGGACAAGGCGGGTGCCGCGGAAGACATCGCGGTCGTCGTGCCGGGTGCCGCGGACGAGTACACGCTCGGGAACAACACACCGACGATCCAGGTCGAGGACGACAGCGCACCTGATGCGCTCGATCCCGGTCATGATCTGGAATTGGACGATCTGGATCTGGACTTCACCGATGATGATCTGGCGGATGATCCGGAGGTTCCGCGTCTGTAAGTGAGGATGTGTTCCGGGCGAACGGATCTGTGTGAGGTAGAGAAACCGAATGCCGCCGACGCGGTCACTCATCACCGGCGGGGCTGGCTTCATCGGGTCACACCTCGTTGAGCATCTGCTTGCGCGCGGCGATCGCGTGACGGTCGTGGACAACCTCTCGACCGGGCGCAAGGCCAACCTCGAACGTGTTACGACGCACGAGCGTCTGCGGTTCGTCGAGGACGATCTTTCCAGTGCGCTCGTGGGCTCGGTCGCCGACGAACGCTTCGACGAGATCTACCATCTGGCTGCCGCGGTTGGCGTGCGCAAGGTGTTGGACGATCCCATCGGGTCGATCGAGACGAACGTGATCGACACGATCGCGCTGCTGCGGTTCGCAGAGACGAACGGGCCGAGTGCGGGGCGGCTGCCCCGGGTGCTGATCGCGTCGAGTTCCGAGGTGTACGGCAAATCGGGCGAGGCGGTATTCCGCGAGACGGACGACTGCGTGTACGGCCCGACATCGGCGTGGCGGTGGTGCTACGGGTGCTCCAAGGCGATCGACGAGCACTTGGCGCTGGCGCACCACGCGCGCCACGGGCTGCCCGTGGTGGTCGTGCGGTTTTTCAACACCGTGGGGCCGAGGCAGGTGGGTGAGTACGGGATGGTGGTGCCCTCGATGGTGGGCGAGGTGCTCGCGGGGCGCGGGGCGAAGGTGTTCGGGGACGGGACACAGTCGCGGTGTTTCTGCGATGTCCGAGACGTTGTGCCCGTGTTGCCCCGGTTGCTCGGGGATGGGTCGTGCGTGGGGGAGGTGTTCAATCTTGGGTCGGATCAGCCGGTGACGATGATCGATTTGGCCCGTCGTATCGGCGGGGCGCTTGGCGCGGGGGTCGAGCCCGTTATGGTGGCGTACGATCGGGCGTATTCGCCCGGCTTTGAGGATCTGATGCGCCGTAAGCCGGACCTAACGAAGATCAAGCGGCACATCGGGTTTGAGCCGACCATCGACCTGGAGACGACGATCCGGGATGTCGCGGCGTGGCTCGAAGCATCGGGCGGCGTCGGGATCGCGGGCGCGAGCCGCGGTGAAGGGGGATCGTCATGAGCCCGCTCATCGGCACGCACATTGATGAGCCGGTGGTTGAAGCCGTTTCGGAGATCGCCAAGCTGAAACCGCTTGATGTGTTCCACGCGTACATCGCGGTGTTCATCGTGGCGTTCTTCGTGACGCTGCTCGTGACGCCGTTGATGCGGAAACTCGCGATAGCCAACGGCATCGTGGATCACCCGGACGACCCGCGCAAGGCGCACCAGATGCCGGTCGCGTACCTGGGCGGGGTCGCGGTCTTTCTCGGGATCATCGCGGGGATCGCGCTGAGTTACATCGCGGTGGATATTTTGTACCACCCGAATTTCCAGTTGATCGAGATGCACGAGTCGGCGTACGACAACCGCCCGGTGCCGTTCTCGCTCCTGCTTGGCATGACCGTCATCATGATGACGGGGCTGATCGACGACGTGGTGGGGCTGTCCCCGCGGTTCAAGATCGGCGGGCAGCTATTGGCGGCGGCGGCGATGGCGATGCAGGAAATCGGGACGAAGGTGGCGATGGGAGTGATGCGTCCGATCGGCGAGCTGGTCGGCAACCAGGATCTGGTGTACTACATCTCTCTGCCCGGTGATCTGTCGATCCTGGGAACGGGCACGATCGAGCTGGACCTCATCTACTGGGCGGGCACCGCGATCATCGCGATCTTCATCCTCGGGGCGTGTAACGCCTCGAACCTGATCGACGGGCTCGACGGGCTGCTCTCGGGTGTCACAGCGGTGGCGACAGCGGGGCTGCTGGTCATCGCGGTGATTCTGGCGGCGAAGGACGACGGGGCGATGGACGCGGCGCGGGTGGTGCTGTGCATGGCGGTGCTGGGCGCGTGCCTCGGGTTCCTGCCGCACAATTTCAACCCGGCGACGATTTTCCTCGGCGATGCCGGCTCGCTGCTGCTCGGGTACTGCGTGATCGCGATCGTGCTGACGCTCGGCGATACGGGCAAGACGCACCTGGTGATCGCGGGGCTCATCATCTATTCGGTTCCGATTATCGACACGGTGCTGGCGATCGTTAGGCGCAGGCTGGCGGGGAAGTCGATGTCCTCGGCGGACGATCAGCACCTGCACCACCAGCTCAAACGCGCGTTCGGCGTGAAGGGCGCGGTGTTCACGCTGTACGCCATCGGTGCGGTCTTCGCGGCGCTCGGCGTGTGGCTGAGCGGCGAGGATGTGCGGGTCCGGGTGGTGTTCACGATCGCGCTGGTGATCGCTTCGTTTATCGCGGTCACCGCTGTCAAGATCGCACGGCGAGAGGCATTGGAGCAGCAGATGCGCATCGCTCAAGCGAAGCGCAGATCGGGCGGCGGATCGTCCGGGGGCAGCCCGTCGAGCCCCGAGGCCTCCGAGGAGGAGCAGCCGCAGGAGATGGAGCCCGTCTAGCGTGTGGTGGGCGGTGGTGGGGGGGTATAGTCCGGGCATGAATACACGCATCGAACAGTTCCGGCGCGAGCGCGAGGCGGGGCAGCAGAAACTACTGGCGGTGGACCACCTCGGGATCAAGCGGTTCCTCGGGCTCGATACTGGCGCGTACCGCGACCACACGGGCGACGGCGGGCTCGACTCGAAAACACTCGAACTCTGCGGCTTGGTCTCTTCGATGGTGCTGCGCTGCGACGACTGCATCAGCTACCACCTCCAGCAGTGCGTCCGCGAGGGGTGGACCAAAGAGCAGATCATCGACGCGATGAACGTCGGCTTGATCGTCGGCGGCTCGATCACGATCCCGCACCTGCGCCGGGCGCTGCTCGTGGTGGACGAACTGATCGCCGAACAGGAGAACCCGGATACCGAGGGCTAGCGCACCCGCTTGCTGCCGCAAAGCTTGGGCGCAAGGGCGAAGACCATCGCGCACACGCCGACCAGCACGAGGTTCTTGAGCAGGTGCGGCAGCTGGGCGTTGGCAGCGAAGAGGATCGCATCCTCAACCGCCTCGCGCTCGGGGCCGATGAAGGAGTCGGGGAGCATGCCCAGGCGGGCGTTCATCATGACCGACCACTGATAATGCACGAACGCCCCGAGCAGCAGCGCGATCATCCCCAGCACCGCGCCGAGGCGCGCCCGGCGCGCGAAGATAAAGCTGAGCCCGGCAGCGATCAGCGCACCGATGGAGAAGCCGGCGAAGAACGGGGCTGATGTGTGACCACACGCGAGGGCGAAGGCGGTGATGGTGTCGGGCCAGGAGAGGGCGTAGATCACGCCCGGGATGAGGATGCCCACGCCGACGAACCGCATGAACCACCGGACAACGCGGATCTCGTTTGGCTCCCACATGGTGATGCTCCGGGGAAGGTAGAGGAGCGGGGATTGTAGGGGAGGTGCCTCATGGCGGGCGCTCGTATACTGATACTCGTGTCAGACCACAACGAAGCCAAGGAACTCGATCAGCGTCTTGATCGGATTGAGAAAGCGATCGAGCAGCTTGCCGATCAGGTTGTCCGAAAACCAAATAAGAAGCATCCGCTGCTCGTCGCGTTTTGTTGTCTCACAACGCTGATCTCTCTTTCGATCATCTCGCTTTGGTTTCTGTCGTACCTCGGGGAGCCGGATGGTGAGTTCGCTTTCTCTCGTATGGGTATCACGTTCGGTGTGGTTGGCGTCACGGGCGCGTTTACAACCGTATTCTTGATCTTTAAGCACTCGCTGATGGGATTAGCGAAATTTGCGGCCGCACTCACGGTGATCATGGCGATAGCCACCCCACTGATGGTTCCGCAATATGTTGACGCACCGGACGATGCCGCGGTGCGCGCAACATATTACACATTGCAAACAATCAATTCACAGATCGAGCTATTCCGCTTCAGGAATCATGGTGAAAGCCCGGACCTTCTCGAAAAGCAGTGGGTACCAATGCTTGGTGAGTTTCTAAAGAGCGAGCCACTCAACGCTATGACAGGCAGTGCTCGCATCGTCACTCGAGATAGCGCGACAGCAGGTGATGGGTGGGTCTTTGAGCCCGAGCAAGGCACCGTGATCCCTATCGTTCCGAATAAATACCACGAGTTTTTCGAGAATGACGCTTTCGCCGTCCTTGTGTCCGACTAACCCGCACCGGGGCCGAGCGGCGCGGTGAGGGTGGAGCACTTGGGGGGATCGGGGAAGGGGCGGTAGGGGGAGGACATCGAAGCGAAGCTCACTCTTGCTTGGGCTTCTCGCCGGCTTTCAGCAACTCTGCATTGAATACACGACTGCCATTCCATCGCTTGATCAGATCGCCGCAAATATCGCAGTTGATTTGATCTTTGTCCCGCATTGGGACATGTCCTTGGTGAATGCGATACTCACTCTTGCACTTCGGGCAAGTGTAGTTGCCGCTGGAATCAGAATCATACATTGGTTACCTCTCTGTCAGATGTAAGTTGGCAGTGGGTGGTTTTTGATGTCTTTGAGAGCCTTCAACACTTTGATTGTGCCTTCAGCGTCGAGGCCATCTCCGTCATAACGCACTTCATACAAGCCCTGGAGATTTGAAGGTAGTTTCACGCCTTCGCGAACAAGCAAGATAAAACGCGGCCCATATAGGGCCATCGCTGCACCAATTTCGATGAGAACATTCGGATTCAGTGTCGCAGTCGAATTACTTTCGTCATCCGGGGCAAGTTGCTCCTCTTCAACATGTATTATCGCAGCAGAGCAAGATCTCATGTCATCCATAACTTTCTGGGGAACAGGCTTCGAGACCGATTCACGCTCCACGGAGACAACTGGCTCATAGTCGCCAAACCCTAGAAGTTCTTTGATTGGATCAATGAATTTCTTGTTTTTTCCGTGAGTAATGAACACCTTTCTGAGGCGGTCATCATTATGGGAAATCGTCGGCGTATCTGGTGCCTCTGTGGTGTCCGCCGAGTTCTCGGTAACACCTATTTCTTCTGCCGGGTCCAGTTCGTTAGAATTATCATCGAGGCCATTGTCGGAAAGCTCATGAGACTTAAGGTCAACATATTGTTTGCCCTTCATTTCCCGTAGAATACCGACGTAGCGTGCGTTATCGACGATTAGTTCGTAGGTGCGATCTGTTCTATCACCGGGAACGCCCATCTCTTCCAAGACATTCTTTGCAATGTTTTCTGGAGGAAGTGGCGAGCCATCATACTTTTCAAGGAACTCGCGTACGACACGAGGTTTAGTCAGAGCCTGAAGCTTCGCTGTTGCATCATCACCTTCAGCGGTCGGTGCCGTTATCCGGCGACCAACTTCGTCTAGAGAAATTGATTCGGCATTGTAGCCCCCGGAGGTAAGCCCGTATGCAATGGCCGATCCTGTAATCATCTTGAAGGTACTTGATGTGGGGCTCATGTCCATTGCTTCTGCGACTCGCAAGGGTCTGGTTGGCGACTTGCCATAGTTGTCAACAAGAGTTTGGGGAACTCGAAGGGCATCGCGCAGAGAATGGGCAGGTACATCTGACTGACTTACTCGTGATCTTTTCGATGCAGACTTGTTCGCAGCTGACTGCTTGACTGATTGTGAGTTCGCTTTCTTCTTGGCCATTTATTTCTCCTAAAATAAAATCGGGACGCATACCTTGCGGCATGCGTCCCGTGTAAGTCAATCACCTGGTTGGGTCATCAGGCCGCTAGTGCCTGAGTGTTCTTCATCCATTGGTGTCACTCAATAATCCATATCGTCCATCCCGCCGGCGGCGACGGTCACCTTCTTCTTGTCGGGGATGTCGGTGATCGCGGCATCGGTCGTCAGCAGGAGCCCGGCGATGGACGCCGCGTTCTGCAGCGCGACGCGCTCCACCTTGGT
>JAJDDG010000108.1 GCA_029260435.1 Phycisphaerales bacterium
GCTGCCGAAGCGGGCTTCGATGTCTGCGAGGTCCACACAGGGCTATACGCACACGCCTACCACGCCGCCGGCGGGGACTTCCTCATCGATGCACTCACCTACGAACTCGACAGGGTCGCTGCCGCGGGCGAACAGATCCGCTCGCTGGGCATGCGCTTCAACGCCGGGCACGCGCTGAACTACCACAACGTCCGCCAGATCGCTGCGCTGCCCGCCATCGCCGAACTGCACATCGGGCACGCGATCGTGAGCCGCTCGATCTATGTCGGGCTGCTCACCGCCGTTAAAGAGATGAAGCGCCTCATGACAGAAGCGGCGCGCCACACAGACACGCCGCCTCGCAACACATAGCTTGGTTGTTTCCCCTCACTCCTTTATCTACGCCGGCGCAACACGAATGGCAGCGCCGCAAGCGGGAGCATTGTCCCGGGTGCCGGTGTCGGGTACTCCGTGATCCGGAAATCAAAGAACGGGATGGCACCCGGCGCGATATCCGGCCCGTCGTACTCGATCGTCTTGGTGATCTTCACAATCACCGAACCGAAGTCACCATCCAGAGCCCGGATCGGCCCGATGTCCGAGCTGAACCAGTCGAACCAGATCTCGCCCGCCGAGTTGGTCTGGATCACCGGGAACTGAGGGGAAACAAGCCCCGATCCGAAGTCAAACTCGATCGATGCACCGCCCGCAAAGAACATCGAGCCGGGCACCGCGCTCGTCGTGATCTCGATCTGCTCGTGCCAGTCCGAGATCGGGATGTTCCGCGGCACGAAGCCATCCTCGTTCAGGTTGATCTCGAACCACTCCATGAGATTGATCTGATCGCCGTCAACAACCCCGCGGTTGTTCACATCCCACGAGAAATTTTTCAACCACACATTCGCCGGATCCGGATGGATCGCTGTCTGTACCGGCGCCGCCGCGCCGACAGTCACATCCGTCTTGCCCGGCGCATCGAGCGGATTCGTGATCGCCGGGATCGGGTATGTGATCTTGGGCAGGGGCGTGCCATCCACCTGGGTGATTCCCAGAGGGTTGCTGACGCCTGCAAATGCAGGAACCGTACATGCCGCCGCACCAATAGCAGCGACGCTGAGGGCGCGCGAAAACACCATGGCTCTTCTCCTGGTTTGGCACACCAGTGTGCGATTGGGTGCCGACTCTCTGTTCCTCTGGACGGAGCCCGCGCGGGCTCCGCCGCTCTGTGCAACCGCGAGGCTAACGCGCGAGAATTCGAATGCAATAAAAAAACCCTGAAAAATAAGAGCGAATACTCATCCGAGAAATCGAGAGCCCAGACAAACCGTGCGGGGAGCGGCTATGGGGGTGTGTGGTGTGTGGTGTGTGGGGTGTGGGGTGTGGGGTGGGGGGTCAGTTGCCCGGCTCGTTCGGTGGAATAATCGGAGCCGATCGCCGGGATTTCACGCCCTCGCGCGTGCCCTCGCCCGAGATCCGTTTCGCATCTTCCGGCACCTGAGCGTAGTACCGTTCTGGCGCAAGCTTCTTCCCGGTGATGAACTCGTGCGCAATCTGCACCGCTTCTTCCACCGAGTCTGTCGTTGTGACAAGATCAAGATCCTCGGGCGAGATCGTCTTGTACTCGTCCCGCATCACCGTCTTAATCCACTCGTGCAGCCCCCCCCAGAACTTCGATCCCACACACACCACCGGGAACGGATCGATCTTGAGTGTCTGGATGAGAGTGAGCGATTCGAAGAACTCGTCCATCGTCCCGAACCCACCCGGGAAAATGATGAACGCCTTGGCGTACTTCACAAACATCACCTTCCGCACGAAGAAGTAGTTGAAGTCCAGCTTCATCGACTGATACGGGTTCGGATCCTGCTCGTGCGGCAGCGCGATATTCAAACCGACCGAGCAACCGCCCGCCTCGAACGCCCCCTTGTTCGCAGCCTCCATCACGCCCGGCCCGCCGCCCGTCACCGTCGCGTACCCGTGCTCCGCGATCCGCCGCCCGCACTCCACAGCCTGCGCGAACACCGGGTCATGCACGGGCGTCCGCGCCGACCCAAAGACAGACACCGCTGGCGGCAGCTGCGCGAGGCTCTCAAAGCCATCCACGAACTCCGACATGATTTTGAACACGCGCCATGATTCAGACGCGATATACGCAACATCTCCGTTACTCATCCCCACGTTGTAGAGCATCCGCCCTGCTCGCGGGCAAGTGCGCAAGCGGATTGCGAAATTGATCGGCATTTGTTAGCTAAAACTAATATTCATAAAATGCGTGTGTATATGTAGATACAACAATCATCCACCTCCTTGTTTGGTCGAATCGCGGGATTCTGGTACGCTGGTCTTTCTATGCCTAATTCACCCTCAAAGACCACGAAGAAGCCCGCCCGCAAGAAGGTGCCCGCCAAGCGCGCCCCGCGTCCGAGCGCGAAAAAAGCGCCCGAACCTACCAAGGCGATCACCAACTACCACACCGCGGTCAAGTTCCTTTCCGACCGGGTCAACATCGAGCGCACCCGCGCCCAGCGCGTCGATCCCGAGATCTTCAAGCTCGACCGCATGCGCAAACTCATGGACGCACTGGGCAACCCCGAGCAGTCCATCCGAACCGTCCACATCGCAGGCACCAACGGCAAGGGCTCCGTTGTCGCCATGCTCACCGCAGCGCTGCGGAACAACGGCTACACCGTCGGCACCTTCACCTCGCCCCACCTCACCGATCTCCGCGAACGCATCCAGATCAACAACATCCCGATCCCCCACGCATTGTTCACCGAACTGATGGTGCGGATCGCCGAGGCGAAAGTCCCCAAAAAATACGGCATCCCGACCTACTTCGAGGTGCTCACCGCCCTCGCGCTGCTCTACTTCTCAGAGCAGGCGGTTGATGTCGCCATCATCGAAACCGGGCTGGGCGGCAGGCTCGACGCAACAAACATCGTCCACCCCGAAGTCACCGCGATCACCGCCATCTCGATGGACCACGAGCACTTCCTGGGCAACGACCTCGCCTCGATCGCCACTGAAAAAGCAGGCATCTTCAAGCCCTCCGCCGCCGCGCTCACCTTCCGTCAGGATCCCGAGATCATCGAGCCGATGCGCGAAGCCGCGACCAAAGCCGGCACCGAACTCCAGGTCGTCGGCTCCGACATCGAGTTCTCCTACCGCTTTGAAGCGAGCCCCCAGCTCGGCCCGCACACCCGCGTGGGGCTTTCCACAGAACGCTGCATCTTCGAGCACGTCCCCGTCCCCCTCAAGGGTGAACACCAGGCACTCAACTGCGGGCTCGTCCTCGCGATCATCGACCAGCTCATCGCCCGCGGGCTCGAGCTCCGCGAGAACAGCGTCATCAAGGGGCTCGCCGATACCGACCTGCCCGGGCGCATGGAAATCGTCTGGAATCAGCCCCGCATCCTCATCGATGGTGCCCACAACCCCGCCGCCCTCCAGGCCCTCATCCATTCCATCGGTGCCCATATCCCCTACGACTCCCTCATCCTCATCTTCGGGTGCGCCGCGGATAAAAACGTGGACGCCCTGCTCAAGAAAGTCGCGTTCGGCGGCGACAAGGTCATCTTCACCAAGGCCCGGGGCACCCCCCGCGCCATGGATCCCGACGAGCTCGCAGCACGTTTTTCAGAAATGAGCCCCAAAATGTGCCAGGTCGCGCACAACCTCGAGGACGCCCTCTCCATCGCCAAACGCGCCGCCGCTCGCGAAGATCTCGTCTGCGTCTCGGGCAGCTTCTACCTCGTGGGCGAAGCCCGCAAGCACCTCGCGGACCTCGCCTCCAAGTCCGCACAGGTCTGAGAGCCCCCGCCGACCAATCCACTTCCAATGAGCACGCTGGCGCGGGCCGATAGACTCTTGTCGCGCGCCCCCCATCCAGAGGCACCCATGACCGAGCAGACCGCACAACCCGCCGCGCCCCCGCACCGCTACGCCGCCGAGATGGCCCGCGATATCGAAACGCGCTGGCAGGACAAGTGGGAATCCAACGCAACCTTCGCCGCACCCAACCCGGGCGAACCAGGATTCGATGCCTCCCGCCCCAAATCCTTCGTGCTGGACATGTTTCCCTACCCCTCCGGCGCGGGGCTCCACGTCGGGCACCCGCTCGGCTACATCGCGACCGACATCTTCGCCCGATTCCAGCGCATGACCGGGCACAACGTCCTGCACGCGATGGGCTTCGATTCCTTCGGGCTCCCCGCCGAACAGTACGCCATCGAGACCGGCACCCACCCCCGCGATACCACATACAAAAACATCGACCGCTTCCGCGCCCAGCTCCGCCGCCTCGGGCTCGCCCACGACACCCGCCGCTCCGTCTGCACCACCGACACCGCCTTCGTGAAGTGGACACAGTGGATCTTCCTCCAGCTCTTCAACTCCTGGTTTGATGCTCATCAAAATAAAGCACGCCCGATCGACGAGCTCATCGCTGAGTTCGAGTCTGGTGTGCGCAAAGCCGACCGCGCAACCGTGTGGAGCGATCTATCCGAGATCCGCCGCGCCGAGATCATCGGCGAACACCGCCTGGCGTACATCGCCGAGGTCGATGTCAACTGGTGCCCCGCGCTGGGCACCGTGCTCGCAAACGAAGAAGTCACTGCCGACGCGCGCTCCGAACGGGGCAACCACCCCGTCTACAAGCGCCCGCTGCGCCAGTGGATGATGCGCATCACCACCTACGCCGAACGACTCCTCGCCGATCTCGACGCCCTCGACTGGCCCGAGCCAATCAAGCTGATGCAGCGCAACTGGATCGGCCGCTCAGAAGGCGCGTACATCGATTTCACCGCGCACGATCACACCATTAGGATCTTTACCACCTGCCCCAACACCCTCTGCGGCAGCACCTACATGGTCCTCGCCCCCGAGCACCCCCTCGTCGATCAGCTCATCACCGACGCCTTCCCCGACACCACCCCTTCCCGATGGCGAGGGGTCTTCCCCGGCGCAGACGCGCTGCCCGACAGCGCTGCACCTCGCGATGTCGTCGCCGCTTACCGGAAGTACGCCGCTTCCAGATCCGCAGTCGATCGCCAGATCGAGAGCAAGGATAAAACCGGTGCCTTCATCGGTGCCTACGCCACAAACCCCGCCAACAACGAGCAGATCCCCATCTTCATCGCCGACTATGTCCTCATGGGCTACGGCACCGGCGCCATCATGGCGGTCCCCGCCCACGACGAGCGCGACTACGACTTCGCCAAAGCCTTCGAACTCCCCATCCGCGATGTCATCTATCCGCGCATCGTCCTCGCGATGCACCACTTCGCGCACAACGCACCGCAAAGTATCACCACCGACGAAATATGGCTCGGCGCACTGGCGGATTTCCTCGGGTTGATCACGACCAACAACACACCACCCGACAAATTTGCCGAATCGCTCGAATCCATCGCCACCAGGCGAACCGACAGCGCAGGAACCGCGTGCGAAATCGCACCCGGCGTGGCCGACGAACCCGCAGGCATCGGCGGCAAACGCGGTGCTATCCGGATCACATGGATGGACGCGATCGAATCACTCGACTGCAAAACATTCGCCGATCTCCGTGAGCGGTTCGACTCCGCTTCGCACTATGACCGCCACGGCTCGGCGT
>JAJDDG010000109.1 GCA_029260435.1 Phycisphaerales bacterium
GCGCGGCGGTCTGGGAAGTCCGCCATTTCGGCGACGAGTTCGTGCGGCTGATCGGCCCAGAGGTCTGCGCCGATTTCCTCGGCGAGTTCGTCGGCTCGTGCGAAGACGCCCCCACCGACGACGATCTGGGTTTTGCGGCACGCGCCGATCTCGGCGAGGCGGTCGATCATCTCGCGGATGCCGGGCAGGTCTGCTGCGGCGGATGCGAAGATGAGGAGTGCGTCCGGGTGGTTGAGTTGGACGTGGCCCAGGATTTCATCGGATGCGATGCCGCCGCCGGCGTAGGAGATGGTGAAGCCTTCGGCTTCGAGGAGGTCTGTTGCGATCTGGCCGGCGAGTTCGTCTGCGTCTGTTGGACCGCAGACGGCGAAGACGGTGGAGCCGTTTCGTTGTTTGTATGAGAACTGTTGCGCGGCCTGGTCACAAAGCACGCGCAGCAGCCTTGTTGAGAGGTGGTGCGCGAGCGTCGTCATCTGGTCGGCCCGGAAGAGGTTTTCGATCATCTGGTATGAGGGCCAGAGTAGATCGGTGACGATTGTTTCGGCGGTGACGCCCTGTTTGCTTGTTTCGCTGACGATTGATCTCGCGGCTGGACGATCGCCGTTGATCAGCGTTTCGAACAAACGCTCTACGAGTACTTGCTGACTCATTTGTCGGCTCCGATGCTCCGCACCCTAGCCGGCGATCCGGCGGTCGGACACAGGTTGAATGCCAATGTCTCGCACGCCGGCTCCGCCGCCGGGTGCATCTTTCCACACGTTCTGGATCGAGCGATGGGCGCGTTGTTCAACACACAGCGGCGACCCCCGATAACACGGTGGGTCGTGGTGAACTTTGCACTTGGTTCGGGTGGGGCTGGCGGGCGCGGACTATCGGACGGGGTGCACGGGGCACAACGTTATCGGAAGTAGCGATTTTCCGGGTGCGGGTACGGGGACGTATTCGGGTTGGTTATGGGGCGACGGATGCGCGGTAGCAGGCGCAGACGCCGAGGGTGAGATCGGTGTGCGCGGGGTTTTCGAAGCCTGCGGCGGCGATGGCGGATTTCATCTGGTCGCGTGTATAGAAGGTCTGCACTGAGCGGGGGAGGTATTTGTACGCCCCGGACTTGTCTCGGGAGATGAGGGTGGCGGTGATGGGCATGATGCGGCGGGTGTAGATGTTGTTGCAGATGCGGATCGGGGCGAGGGGCGGGTCGGTGAACTCGAGGATGATGAGACGCCCGCCCGGCGCTAGGACGCGGCGGAACTCGGCGAGGGCCTTGGCGGGGTCGGCGACGTTGCGGATGCCGAACGCGATGGAGCAGACATCGAAGGAGGCGTCTTCGAAGGGGAGGTTCATCGCATCGCCCTCGATGAACTCCACCCCCCCCACTTTGGTTCGCGCGATCTCCAGCATTTCAGGGGTGAAATCCAGCCCGGTTACTTTGGCGGGGTTTGCTTTGAGAAAGGCGCGGGTGAGGTCGCCCGTGCCGCAGGCGACATCGAGGACGCGGTCGGTTGGGTGGACGTTGGCGATGCGGACGGCTTTGCGTCGCCATGCCTGGTCGCGCCAGAACGAGTGGAGTCGGTTGTTGAGGTCGTACTTGTGGGCGATTGCGCCGAACATGTCGCGGACGCGGGAGGGCTTGTCTTCGCGGTCGTGCGGGTTGGCCTGCAGATCGGATTCGGACCATGCGGGGGGGGATTGCGTGGGTGGCTCTGACGAAGGGGGATGCATGGTGGGCATGGTAGGCGAGAGGGAACGGGTGGACATGTTGGGATCGGGCGGGGAATATAGAAGGATGGAACGCGAATCAATCGGATCGAAGTTTTTACTTGTTGTGCTCGCGGCGGCGATGGCGGGGACGCTGTTGACGGCGGTTGGGTGCTCGGTGAACCCGGTGACGGGTCGGCGGCAGTTCAACTCGCTGAGCCGGGAGCAGGAGATCCAGATCGGCGAGGAGGCGATGCCGCAGCTGATCGAGGGGTACGGCGGCGAGGTACCTGATGAGAACGTGCGCCGGTATCTGGATTCGATTGGGCATGCGCTCGCGGAGCAGACGGAGCTTGACTACCCGGACATGCCTTGGGAGTTCACGCTGCTTGATAGCGATGTGATCAATGCGTTTGCGCTGCCGGGCGGGAAGGTGTTTGTTTCGCGTGCGTTGATCGAGGAGATGGACAACGAGGCGCAGCTCGCGGGTGTGCTGGGGCACGAGATCGGGCATGTGACTGGGCAGCACGCGGACGACGCGATCTCGCGGAGGATGGTGCTTGCGGGGATCGCGATCGGCGCGGCGGTTGCGGCGGGGGTATCGGATGAGGACTGGGCGCCTTATGCAGCGGGGGCGGTGGTTGGCGGCGCGGGGTTGTTTGCGCTGAGCTTCGATCGGGATCAGGAGTTGGAGGCGGACAAGCTGGGGCTGCGGTACATGACGCGGGCGGGGTATGCGCCGCGGGGGCTGCTGCAGGTGATGGGGATATTGAAGGCGGCGGGGGGATCGGGCGGGGCTCCGGAGTTTCTCTCGACGCACCCGCACCCGGATACGCGCGTCAAGAAGATCAAGAAGGCGCTGAAGAACAAGTACCTCGCGGAGGATACGAGCCCGGACTTTGCGTTCTTTGAGGATCGGTTTGAGACGCGGATGCTTGGGCCGCTTTCGCAGCTGAGTAAGAAGGATGAGGTGCGGGAGATTGATCTGACACAGCACGAGCATGCGCTGGCGTTCTGGGCACCGGAAGGGTGGTGTGCGCACTGCGCGGCGAGGGATCAGTTGTTGATGCAGATACGGGGGCGGTAGGAAGGCACCGGAGATCGGGCACCGGGCATCAGGGAAAAAAGAGCACTGACCTGAAGACAGGTCAGTGGCACACGGCCGACACACGATCATCAGCGGGCGTTTGCGGTGCGGCGGAAGAAGTTGAGCCAGTTGCGGTGGGTGAAGCCGACAAC
>JAJDDG010000110.1 GCA_029260435.1 Phycisphaerales bacterium
CGGAAGGCGCAGAGCTTTTGTTTTGGTTGGCCGAGCGATTGCATGCGGGCGACGATTTCCTGGCCCAGGTAGCAGCCCTTGGTGAAGGAGACGCGGGAGTCGATGAGGGATGTTTCGTGGGGGAGGGTGTCTTGCGCGAAGTCGATGTTGAAGAGGGGGGAGCCGCCTTCGATGCGGGCGATGTTGTAGGCATGCCACCCCCCCCCCACCGCCCGGAACTCTTGCGATGTCGATTCGTTCAGGAGTGCTGTGTAGACATCTGGGGCATTGTCCGTGGGGATGAGGAGGTGGAACTCGGGCTCTCCGGTGATGTCCCGGCGGTCGATGAGGACATCGGCACCTGCGATGGTTGTGGTGAGTGCGCGGTCGATGGGGAGGGAGTTGAAGGAATCGTCGCCCGTGATTGCGGTGAGGAGTGCGGGGGCGGTCGGGCCTATGAGGGCGAGGCGGTGGGATTGGTCGAGGTCGAGCGTGATTTCGCAGTCTTCGGCGAAGAGGTAGCCATCGAGGGAGTCGCGGGCGGTTTGCGCGGCGAGGAGGTCTACATCGAAGAAGGTGGTTTCTTCTGTGTGGATGATGCGGAGGTCGGCGTCGATACGCCCCTTCTTGGAGAGCCAGAAGGAGTCGGTGCAGTCGCCGGGTTTAAGCGCGTTGAGTTGTTGGGTGAGCATGCGGTTGAGGAAATCGATGCGTTCGTCGCCCGTGACTCGGATTGTTGCGCGCTGGGGGAGGTCGAGGAGTGCGCAGCCTTTGCGGATGGCGGCGTATTCGGTTTCGACGGGGCCGAATGATTCGACGACGGGTGCGCCGAGGGTGTCATCGCCGTAGAGGAGGAAGGTGGCTTCGGCGTTGTCGAGGAGGGTTTGCAGTGGGGAGGTGTGCATGGGGGTGGGCGTCTCTGGGTATGGGGAGTGGGGAGGAGGGGAACTGTATGATGGTTGGACGCGATTGTGCGAGTTCGGAGTACCTGGTTGTGAATATTGATCTTCTGAAGCGGCTTTGCGAGACGAGCGGGATCCCCGGGCGCGAGGAGCGGGTGCGGGCGTTGATCGAGAAGGAGATCAAGGGGCTGTTTGACGAGGTGCGGACGGACGCGATGGGGAACCTGCTGTGCCGACGGAATCCTCGGGGCGCGAAGGGTGTGCAGAAGAAGGCGGGCGGTTCTCGTGGGGGGGATGCGACGCGGGTGATGCTGGGGTGTCACATGGATGAGATCGGGTTCTATGTGCGGTACATCGATGAGGACGGGTTTATCTGGCTCAACCCGGCGGGCGGGTTTGATACGCGGAATCTGTTTTCGCGGCGGGTGATGCTGTGCGCGAAGGGCGGGGATTATCCGGGGGTGATGAACCCGGGCGGCAGGCCGGTGCATATCGCGAGCATGGAGGACCGAAAGAAGGTTCCTGAGGTGAAGGAGTTCTTTGTTGATCTTGGGATGTCTGCGGCGAAGGTGAAGAAGACGGTGCGCGTTGGGGACATGGTGGTGATGGATGAGCCGTTTATGGAGATGGGGGACAAGGTTGTCAGCAAGGCGCTGGACAATCGGTTTGCCTGTTGGCTTGGTATCGAGAGTATTCGCGCGATCGAGAAGGCGAAGTGTGCGCACGCGGCGGAGCTGTGGATTGCGTTTACCGTGCAGGAAGAGGTTGGCTTGCGCGGGGCGAAGACGGCGGCGAGCGCGATCGAGCCGGACATCGGGATCGGGATTGATGTTTCGCTTGCGTGCGATGGGCCGGGCGTGCCGAAGAGCGAGAGTGTGACGGTGCAGGGGGAGGGCGCGGGGCTGCACATCATGGATGGGAGTTTGATCTCGGATTACAGGCTGATTGATGAGCTTGAGGCGGTTGCGAAGAAGCACAAGATCAAGGCGCAGCGGTCGATTCTTGCGGCGGGCGGGCAGGACGGCGGGGCGATGCAGCAGGCGATGGAGGGTGCGCGGGTTGCGGGTGTGACGTGCGGGACGCGGTATATCCATACGGTGACGGAGATGATTGATAAGGGTGATCTGAAGGCGGCGCTTGAGCTGTTGGAGAAGTGGATGGTTGGGGTGAAGTAGAAGAAGGCAGAAGGGATCAGGGAAGGTAAAGATACAGATGAAGAGGGAGATGGAAGATTGAGAATGCGTAGGTTGGGGAGCCCTCACCTGTCGTCGTTGAAGACAACAACGACATCCTCTCCCAGAGGGAGAGGCAGGGGGAAGGGAGCAGGTGTCAGGAGGGCCGGATGATCGGATTGCGGAGAAGCGCGGTCATTGTTGCTGCTGGTGTCAGTCTTTTAGGAGTTGGATGCCAAACGGCGGAACGGGGTGGGGTGTCTTCGAGCGAAAGGGGGAATGCTGTGGGTGTGCGCACGCAAGAGTTGGATCTGTTGTATTTCGATGGGTGTCCGAACAGCGATGCGTTTCGGGCGAATGTGGAGTTGATGGTGCGCGAGAGCGGTGGGGCGTACACCTTGCGCGTTATTGATCTTGAGGAACTGGCGGGGGATGACATCCGGCGGGGGTATGGCTCGCCGACGCTGCTGTTTCAGGGGGCGGATGTGTTCGGGATGGCGGTGCCCGGCGCGCCAGCACTGGCGTGCCGGAATTATTCGGGGGGCGTGCCGAGCGCGGGGAAGATCAAGCGGGCGGTTGACGGGATGGGGGAGTGAGGGGTTGTGGATAGGTGGCGCTGCGCGTCACGTTTTTCAAAGGAAGGGGGAAAAGACATGCTCACTCTGCGCGTGAGCATGCCACCCGAGACAGTTGTATGTGTCAAAAAGCGACAAGGACGGGCGTCTCCTCCAAGCGCCCGCCCCGTCAATTGCTTCCTGTTGTTCTGCTTACTGAAATTGGTGTCTGATTAGGACACTGGAGAAGCAGCGCGTTCGATTGCCTCGACGACCTGGCGGACCTGGAATGGCTTTTTGAGGAAGCCGTCGAAGTGTTGGTTTCTGAGTTGGGATGACTGGCCGTCGGTGAGCTTGCCTGACATTGCGATGATGCGTGTCATGGCGAGGTCATCGTTGGAGCGGATGAGCGCGGCGAGTTCGCGTGCGTCACCCTCGGCGAGGTGGATGTCGAGGAGCATGACGTGCGGCTTGAAGCGCTCGCATTCGATGCCGGCTTCGAATCCGGTGTTGGCGGTGTGGACCTCGTAGCCTGCCTGCTCGGTGAGGAGGCGTTTGAGGGCGTCGGTGATTTCGGTTTCGTCGTCCACGACGAGGACTCGGGTGTTGCCCGACATGACGCCATCGAGTGGGATGCCGTGGTCCTTCATGAAGTTGACGAGGTTGGTCATCGGGATGCGACGGTCTTTGGAGCCCGGGATGCGGTATCCCTTGAGCTGCCCTGAGTCGAACCATTTGGAGACGGTCCGTGGGGCGACGTTGCAGATTTTGGCGACTTCGCCGGTGGTGAGGACATCTTTTTCAATGGGCATTGGCACACCTCTCTCGCGCACGAACTTCCGGTCAACGGCAACTGGCCTTCCCCGGAAGGGAGGCCGGTTGCACGATCTGGATCGGTGGAATCGGTGGATGTCTTGATCGCGGAGAGGTTTGTCGAGCGGAATGGGCGAGATGGTGTGTGGGGTCAACGGGGTTGGGCGGGGGGTGTTGCTTTTTTGCGACGGCGGGTGGGAAGGTGGGGGGGAAGGGGAGGGAAGGCAACAGGCAACAGGCATCAGGCATCAGGCATCAAGGATCAGAGATGAGGCAGAGGGGAACAGAGGGATTGGGGAGAAGAGTGGAGTGAGAGGTAGAGGAGAGAGGTTGGGGAGCTCTTATCTGCCTTGGCTGCGCCTCGGCATCCTCTCCAGAGGGAGAGGAAGGGGGCGGGTCAGAAATAGGGATGGTTGGACCTATGGGGCGGTGGGGGGTAGATTGCGGAACCCTGATGGGCTTGGTGGCGAATGGTTTAATCGCTGGGCTCGATGGGGGAGCGGTTGTGTTGCGCCCGGTTGATGGACCGGCGGGGCGGGCAGGCTGCGGGAGGGTGGTGGGCAGCGTAGATGGATCGTTCTAGCCCTCGGCGGAAGCATGAGCGGCATTGGTACATATAAGGAATGCCTGGAAGCGGGTGTTCCGACGGGCGAACAGGAGCGGGACGTGCGGAAGCCGATTGATCGTCAGGGTTTGATGGTATTTGTTGTTGGTCTTTGCACCGTGCTCGGTGGGTCGTCCGGGGTGTGGGCACAGCCCGCGCCGTCGGCGGAGCAGCTGCTGGAAGATTTCAATCATTATGTCGCGGTGGCGAATATCGAGATGGCGGAAGCCAATGCTCGGGCGCTGCTGGACATGGGGATGGACCCGCTGGAATTCCTTGGGGTCGTCGAGGATTCGGCGACGCTTGAGAAGCGGTTTGATATGGCGTACCGGCGTGCGCTGGTGAATCCTGATCTGGAAGCGCTGGCGGCGGAGTTGTACGGGCTCTACATAGATGGACAGCTCGATCGGGCGCGGGATCCGGCGATGATCGCTGAGAACATCCTGCTGCTGACGGGCGGGCGCAGGCAGGCCGTGTTTGCGCGGGATCGGCTCTCTCACGCGGGTGAGTACGCGGTGCCGCAGCTGCTTGAGGCGCTGGTCGCGGCTCGGGATCCGGAGCTTGAGATCGAGGTGCAGAGTCTGTTGGTGGATATGGGGCCTGACGCGGTTGTGCCGCTGAGTGTTGCGCTGGGGCATATCGAAGCTTCGTCGCAGGAGGTTGTTGCGCGTGTGCTGGGCCGGATTCCTTATACGACGAGCCTGCCTTACCTGCAGGAATTGGTGCGTACGACGGGGAGCGCTTCGGTACACGAGGCGGCGAGCATGGCGATCCGGAATGTGGGCGGGGCGGCGTTTGAGGGTGGACCGGTCGGGTCGATGTATCGGGAGTTGGGTGAGCAGTATTACTCGGAGGCGCGGAGCCTGACGCGGTTCGCCGGTGAGCGGCACCAGCTTGTGTGGCATTATGACGATGGGCTGGGGTTGCTGGCGACGGCGGTGGTGAGCGAGGTGTACCACGAGGCGCGGGCGATGGAACTGGCGGAGCACGCGCTGCGGCTTGATGCGCAGGATGCTGAGGCGGTTTCGCTCTGGCTTGCGGCGAACTTCTCGCGGGAGCTGGATCAGGCGGAGGGGTACGAGAATCCGTTGTACCCGTCGTTGCGGCGTGGTGCGACGTACTACGCGGTTGCGAGCGGGGCGCGGGCGGTGCAGCGAGTGCTGGGGCGTGCGCTGCGGGATCGGGATACGCGGCTTGCGCGTCGTGCGATCGATGCGCTTGCGCGGATGAGCGGTGAGTCGGGGTTGAGCGGTTCGCTCGGTGAGCGGAGCGCGCTGGTTGCGGCGCTGTCTTATCCGGACCGGCGTGTGCAGTACGAGGCGGCGCTGTCGCTGGGCGGGGCGGATCCGACGACCGGGTTTTCCGGCGCGGAGCGGGTGGTGCCGTTGCTTGCTTCGGCGATCCGGGATGCATCCAAGCGGTATGCGGCGGTGGTTGCGCGGGATGTTGAGCGGCAGCAGGACATCCGGGCTGCGCTGGAGGGCGCGGGGTACACGGTATTGACTCCGGCGAGCGGGCTTTCACAGTTGATCGGTCTTTCGGCGGAGTCTGCGGGGCTTGATCTGATCGTGAGCGATATGACCGGGGGGTCAACGGAAGAGCTGATCGGGGAGGTTCGGCGGTCTTCGCGGATGCGCGCGACGCCTGTGGTGGCGGTGGTTTCGACGGCGGCGATCGCGCAGTACAGCGGGCGTTTCGATGACGATGCGCACACGCGGCTCGTTCGGACGGGTGTTTCGCTGGATCAGTTGATGAGCGCGGTGGGGCAGCTGATGGAGCGTTCGTCCGGGAAGCAGATCGGGGACAGCGAGGGCGAGGAGTACGCGCTGGCGTCTTTGGCGACGCTGCGGGATCTGGCGATCGGCGGGTCGAGTGTGTTTGACGTTGCGGATGCGACGGTGCCGCTGCTGGCGGCGCTGGGCGAGACGGATGGCGAGGTGATGCTGCGTGTTGCGGATGTGTTGTCGTTTGTGCCGCAGCGTCGGGCGCAGGTGGCGTTGATGGATGGGGCGATGGACACCGGCGGTTCGGATCGGATCGAGATTCTTGGGCGTGTGACGGATTCCGCCAAGCGGTTCGGGAATCTGCTCGAGGAGCGGCAGATTGGTTCTTTGCTGGAGATCGCGAGGGAGGGGAGCAACGCCGAGGCGACCGCTGCGGCGGCGCTGCTGGGTGCTCTGGATCTTTCGAGCGGCGAGATCGTTCGCCTGATTCTCGACGAGAGCTGAGATTAAGAAGGCATCAGGCACTGGGGATCAGGCATCAGGAAGATAAAGGGGAGTAGAGAAATAGATTGGGGAGCCCTCACCTGTCACCCCGACAAGTCGGGTTGACATCCTCTCCCAGAGGGAGAGGCAGGGGCGCGGAGGCGCTGATCGGGATCGCTTCTGCATGGTTTTCGGAACAAGATGGGCGCGAGAAGTGGGGGGTGTTGTTGTGCGCGCTGGTGGGGGATGATTCTCGGAAGGTCGGGTTGGCGCGGTGCGGGAGAGATGGGGGGTTCTGGGGGTTGTTTGCGTTGTGGGGAGGAGAAATAGGGGATGGAGTGGTGGGGGCTGGAGGAGAAGGTGTGTGGAGACGAAGAACGATGTGGCCTCTGGCTGACGGGACCGCGCCGGCGCGTGGTACTCGCGGAGCCGGGCCGCTCGAGCCGCTGTGGATCGGGCGGGAATGATGGGTGACGCATGCTGCGTGGCTTTGCAGCAGGGCGGCATCTGCAACTGGTTGCGTAGGAGTTCAACGCATGCGTACATTGAAACGAAACGGATTTACCCTTGTTGAGATTTTGATCGTGGTGGTGATTCTTGGCATTCTTGCCGCGATCGTGGTCCCGCAGTTCACCAGCGCCAGCCAGCAGGCTGTCAAGGGTGCGCTCGCGAGCCAGGTGCAGACGATCGAGAGCCAGATCGAACTCTACCGTGTGCAGAATCAGGGCACCTTCCCCCACAATGACGCTGATCCGGTTATCGCCGGCGGCACCAACGACGGTTGGGGTGTGATGGTGTCCAACCTTTACCTGAAGAGTTCCCCGATGAACGGGTACACCAGCACCAGCACGGTGCAGGCGTCTCTCGTGACTCAGCCTGCGATCAACACATCGCCGGCGGCTGGCACGGTCGGTTGGAGCTACGATCCCGCGACGGGCTCGGTTGTCGCGACGGGTTATGACCCCGTGAACAACCTGCTCTCGAACGAGGGTGGTCTTTACGCTGTTCCGACCTTCTGAATCTGAATTTGATCGGGCGTTATGCCTGAACGAACATCACCGCGGCGCTCTGAGAGGGGCGTCGCGGCATTTTTTGGGGGGGCACACAGTCCCCGGAGGGATCGCGATGAGTGGCATAGCTCGGCGTGGATTTACACTGGTTGAGATTCTGATTGTTGTGGTGATCCTTGGGATCCTTGCGGCGATCGTGATCCCACAGTTCACGACTGCGTCGATGGAGGCGACCCGCTCGGCGGTGTTGTCGCAGTTGCAGACGATCGATAACCAGATTGAGTTGTACAGGGCGAAGAACCCTGGGGATACGCCGGTTGCGGATCCGACGGAGCCGCTCGTTGAGGGGGGGACGAATAATGGGTGGGGCGTGCTGGTGTCGGCGGAGTACCTGAGGGATGAGCCGATGAATCTGTACACGGGGAGCACGGTGTTGGTGGCGGGGAACGAGGTGGCGGCGCTGGCAGAGGACAAGGGCAGCGCGAACGGGTGGTATTACGAGATGCTCGCGCCGGGTTTGACTGTGTACGGGGCGGGGTTCAACCGGACGACTCAGCAGCTCGAGCACGAGTACAACCCGTAAAAGAAGGCAACAGGGACCGGGCATCAGGCACCAGTGGGGGAGGAAGAGCACTGACCGGAGGACAGATTGGTGGCACGGGGGAGGATCGTGGTTTACGCCTGCGGCGTATACCACGGCACCCTTCGGGGTATTGGTGTGCAGGCGGGGTCTGGGCGGGCCGATGACCGGGTGAGCAGGGAAGGGTCATCGGCATGCATGGACGCATGAGTAGACATGGTGTGTCCCGGTTGGGAGCCGCGGTAGGTGAGTTCGTGGTCGTATTGGTTGCTGCGGGCACGCTTGGGGGGTTTTCGATTTATTTGGTGCCGCAGATGTTGTCCGCGGCGGATTCGCGCGAGCCTGCGCTGCTCGTTGAGCCGCCGATAGACCTGGGGCACGCGGCGGTTTTTGACGGTATCCGCGAGATCTTTGCGGGTCGGCGGGCGGTTGTCCGTGTGTGGGAGCACGGTGGGGGGTCGGTTGATGTACTGGTGTGGTTGGGTGATGCGCACGGGCAGGGTGTGATCGATCGTGATGAACTGATGCTGGTTTCGTTCAGCGAGGTGCTCGAGACGGTGACGGCGTATTTATTCGAGGGTGAGGTGGGTGACGGGGCGGTTGATATTGGTGCGATCGCGCGTGGACGGTTTCCGGACGTTTGGCGTCGATCGGAGGGTGTGGAGGCACGGCTCATTGCGAGTGGGGTTCGGGTGGTGCGGTTTGAGCAAGCTGAGGCGGGGAAGGGGATGGTGCGGTTGATGATCGCCCTCAGATGGGGGTCACGAGGGGCCGATGGAACGATATCGGAGGCTCGTTTCGAGTCGTTGTTGCCCGCGATCCAGGGTATGGGCGCGGGGTAACCCGAAGGAGCTAGTGATGAACTGTCGCAATGAAGGACGGGGTGGGAGCGGGTATCTCAACGGTGTGTTGACGGTGATCGCGGGTTTGCTCGTGGTTGTCGCGCTCAGGCAGAGCGTTGGGGATGGCGTTGGTGAGGCGGTTGCTGGTGGTCAGGCGGGCAAATCCGGTGCGCTCGGGATTCCGAATGCGGCGGCGCAGCGTCTGGACATGCTCCGTGCGATCGAGCGGGTGGATGGTCGATTGCAGCGGATGGAGAAAAAGCTTGGCGGGACGTTGCGTGTCGAGGTGATGTCGATGCCGCCCGTCGAGGTGAGGGAGAAATAAAGTTATGAACCGGGGAGCGGAGATAATGTCTCGGCGCGGCGGCGCGCTGTTTGGAGTGGTTCGCGCGTTCACACTGATCGAGGTGTTGATCGTTGTTGTTGTGTTGGGGGTCGCGGGAGCGTTGGTGATCCCGTCGATGTCTTCGACGGGTGTGCTGCGTGTACAGGCGGCGGTTCGGACGCTGGTCGCGGACATGGTTTTTGTGCAGAGCGATGCGCTTGCTTATCAAACGCGGCGGGTGATCTGGTTCGGGAAGGTTGCGGTGCTCGATCAGGACTCGGGCATCTGGAGCTTTGTCGATGGGAACGGGTATGTGATCGCGCAGGTGAACGGGCCCGTGGTTGATCTGGCGACGGACACGATGGCGGATCCGGATAATCCGAATCGGCCGTTCTCGCGGGATTTCGATCAGGGGCGGTACGGCGCGGCGACGATCGGGGACGCGGACTTCAACAACGGGACGATGCTGATCTTCGATGAGTTGGGCGGGCCGATCGCGGAGCTTGAAGGGGACAACCCCGGTATTGGCGGCCGGGTTCAGATCACGGGATCGGGGTCGGTGTTTCGGATTGACGTGGCACCGTATACGGGGCGGATCACGGTGACTCGACTTGAGGATGTCAATAACGGGTAGGGGGGGGCGGCACGTCGAGAGGAGTTGGCTTGGTGTTTGGGAAGATGTTGCAGAAACGGAATTACGCGATCGGGCTCGAGGCTGGGCCCGATTGTGTTCGTTTGCTGCAGGTGCGGCGGGGCTCTGGAGGGTTGGAGGTTCGGGGCGCGGTGGATATTCCGCTGGGAGGCAGTCGGTATAAGGATGGGCTGGAGTGGGCGCGGGCGGTGACGCAGGCGCTGGGATCGCGGGTCGATCTGTCTGCGTTTTCCGGTCGGCGGTGTGTTGTTGGTATCGCGGACGATTGGGTTCGGGCGCGGTCGATGCGGCAGCCAAAGATGCCTGTTGGCGAGATTGATAGGGCGATTGCGCTCGATGCGGCGTCGCGTCTTGGGTTTGGTGAGGATGAGGCGTGCGAGTTCGGGTGGGTTCGGGCGGGTGAGGTGCGGCAGGGGCAGGACACACGGGACGAGATCATTATCGCGGGCGCGTCGGGGGGGATGCTCGAGACGCTTGTGTACGGGATTGCGGCGGCGGGGCTGCGGCCGATTGCGGTGGAGCCTGGGTTTCTCGCGAGTGCGCGGGCGATGAGCCAGAAGCACCGTCGGGCGGGTGATCAGGGTGACGTGCGGGTTGTCGTGGATGTCGGGCAGTATTCGACGGGTGTGATGGTTTTGCGGGGGAACACGGTTGCGTTTTACAAGCCGATCGAGCTTGGCGGGAAGATGATGCGCGATGCTGCTGCAGATCGGCTCGGGCAGGAAGCGGATGCGGTTGAGACGATCCGTCAGCGCCGGATGCGTGGTGGAGGGGTGGAGGTTGATTCGCGTGTTGACCGGGCGTTGTTTGAGGCGGCGCGGGCGATACTTGGCGAGCTTGCGACGGAGGTGGGGCGGTGTGCGCGGTATTACGGTGTGACGTTCCGCGGGACACGGGTGAGTAGCTGTCAGGTGATCGGGAGCGAGGCGCGTGAGCCGCAGTTGTGTCGGTTCATTGAGGATGCGGTGAACGTGCCGACGGAGGTTGGCGATCCGTTGGGGATGAGTCAGGGCAGCCGGTGGGCATCGGTGATTCGGCACGGGTGCGAGTGGTCGGCGGCGCTTGGGTTGTCGTTGCGGAGTGGTGAGTCGAGATCTCGGGTGGAGGCGGATGATACGGAGCGCGCGGAGGATGGGTCTGCGTCGGGGAAGGTGGCGGCATGAACGGGATGATTGATCTGATGCCGCAGCGATGCCGGGAGACGCTTGGTCGTCGTCGTCGTGTGCGTGGTTGGGTTGGTGTGTACGGCGCGATGATTCTGCTGGTTGGTGCTGCGTACTGGGGCGCTATATCCGGGCAGGGCGTTGTGGAGGACGAGGTTCTGCGGATGGTGTCGGAGCGGGAGGAGCGTCTTAACCGGAACGAGGAGGTGCAGGCGCTGCTCGCGGAGAAGCGTGAACTAGAGCGGGTGATCCGTCGGTACAACAAGCTTGCCTGGCCGATCCGCGTGAGCGAGGTGATCGACATTCTGGGGACGCTGACACCGGATGCGGTGACGCTGCGTTCGATGTCGATGACGCCGCGTGAGGTGCGCAAGCGTGGTCAGGTGCAGGGAGAGGAACGGATCGAATCGATGTTGATCATCGAGCTTGAGGGTATTGGCCCGAGCGACAACGAGGTCGCGGTGATGGTATCGGGGCTGGAGTCGCACCCGGTGTTTTCGAAGGTGTCGCTGGACTTTACTCGTTCTACCGAGGTTGATGAGCTGGATGTTCGGGAGTTTCGGATGACGGGTGTGATCGATCTGAACGCGCGGTATGAGTTTGTTGCGTCGGGCGCGCCGGAAGGTGGTGGGCTGTGAAGAAGTCTGATTTGTGGCTTGGTGTTGGGTGCGTTGGTGTTGTCGTTGGTGGTGTGCTGATTGGTGTGATGCCAGCGGTGCAACACGGGAAGGTGCTGCGGGCCCGGGAGGCCTCGCTGCGCGCGGAGCTTGCGAAGCCGGCGGATGGTCCGGAGGTGATCGCACGGTACGCGCAGGAGTTGGAGGATCTCAGGCGGTTTGGTGAGGGTCGAACGACGCCGATTCCGGAGCAGAGTGATATTGCGGGGTTGATGGGGCAGTTGGATCGATCGCTCAAGCATGCGAAGCTGACCCAGCCGGCGATCACGACACAGAAGCCCAAGGAATATGACGAGGCATCGGCGTTGTCATTGATGCTCAAGCTGGAGGGCCGGTTTACGTCTGTGTATGAGGCGGTGCGGGAGATCGAGGGGTTGCCGAGGCTTGTGCGTGTTGGGCGGATGCGGATCTCGGCGGCTGGAGAGAAGCGTGAGGAGATGAGCAGGGAGGGGCTGGTTGATGCGGAGGTGTTGATCGAGGCGTTTTACGCGCCGAAGGACGAAGAGAGGCTCGTCGCGGATGCGGGGGGGAACAGGTGATGCGGAAGTTGCAAGAGCTCTGGATTCTGGCGCGCGAGGAGAAGAAGAAGCTGGGCGTGCTTGTTGTGCTGTTTGCGGTGTTGAGCGGGGTGGGTGTTCGGGCATTTGTATCGGGAGGTCCGAGAAGCGCGGCGGCGTCTGTGGCGGGGGCGGAGGGAGAGCAGGACGGCGTGGCGAAGACGAACCAGGAACTCAACGCGGAACGGTCCGGGGCGTTTATTACGTCGCCGAGGGCGGCGAGCCTTGTGCGGAATCTGTTTGCGCTGGATGAGCGATTTTTTCCCGAGCCGGTTCAACCGTCACAAGTTGACGAGGATGCGGGGGCGGTGGTGACGGTGGTGGTTCAATCGGTCGATGACCCTGCGGAGGCGGAGGAGCCGTCTTTGGTTGAGTTGATCGAGGAGGAATCGCGTCGTCTGAAGCTGAGCAGCACGTTGACCGGATCGAACCCAATTGCGGTGATCGAGATGGCGGGCGGCGGCAAGGACGAGCGTGAGGTCGTTGGGTTGGGGCACGAGGTTATGGGCTTCCGGGTTGTAGAGATCCGGTCGACCGTTGTTGTGCTTGAGAAGCAAGGTGTGCGGGTCGAACTGCGGCTCGCGTTGCCCGAAGGGCAGTAAATATTCCGGGGAACGGCCGCCTGTGGGCCTGATTGAGGAGTGTCGTTAGATGAACCGCGAACGACGGATTGATAACAGTGTGCGGCGTCAGGCTTCGGTTTGGCTTCTTGCCGCGGCAGCGGGGATGTCTTTCGGGATCGGGTCCGCGGATGCGCAGCTCGGTCTCGATAAACTCATCAGTGGGCTTGGCGGCTCGGAAGCTGGTGAGACGACGAGCAACGACGGCCCGGCCCACGGTGCCGTCGGAGGCGAGGGGATGGATGAGGGTGAGGGGATCAAAGTCAGCGAGTACATGACGGTTGACATTTTCGTTCAGGACGAAGATCTGGCGAACGTGCTGCAGATGTTGAGTCTGCAGAGTCGTCGGAACATCGTCGCGAGCCGTGATGTTGCGGCGACGGTGAGCGCGAACCTGTACGGGGTGACGTTCTACGAGGCGCTGGATGCGATCTTGAATGTGAACGGGTACTCGTGGTACGAGGACGGGAACTTTATCTATGTCGTGACGGCGGCGGAAGCCGCGGAGCGCGAGGAAGCGAACCGCCAGAAGGTTGCGAAGGTGATCACGCTGAACTACCTGAACGCGAACGACGCGGCGGAGTTTGTGACGCCGCTGCTGTCGGACGTCGGGCAGATCAAGACGAATGGTGATGCCGGTGCGTACGAGATGCCGGAGGACAGCCCGGCGGGCGGTGAGGACTTCGCGCTGAGCGCGACTCTGGTGGTTATTGATTACGTGGAGCACATCGAGGAGATCGAGGCGCTGCTGGTCCAGCTGGATACGCGGCCTTCGCAGGTGCTGGTTGAGGCGACGATTCTGCAGACGCAGCTGACCGAGGCGAACGCCTTTGGTGTTGACTTTGCGATTCTTGCGGACATCGAGTTCACTGATTTCTTCAGTTTCGGTGGGCCGATGGGCTCGGCTGCGGCGCTCGCGGGTAGCGGGGCGAACGCGGTTGCGCCGCTGGATGGGCGGGCGACATCGATTGTTTCCAGTGCCGGCAACTTTGCCGGGCCGGGCTCGTTTAAGGCGGCGGTGATCCACGATGACATGGGGATTTTCGTTCGGGCGCTCGACGAGGTGAGCGACGTGACGATCCTGTCGAATCCAAAGATTCTGGCGTTGAACCGGCAGCCAGCGCGTGTGCTTGTTGGTCGTAAGCTCGGCTACCTGAACACGACGTCTACCGAGACGGCGACGACGCAGACGGTTGAGTTCCTAGACACTGGTACGCAGCTGAGTTTTCGCCCCTTCATCGCGAAGGACGGGAACATCCGGATGGAGCTGAAGCCGCGGGTGTCTGAGGGTGTGATCCGCGAGGCGACCGACGCGACAGGTGCGGCGGTGACGATCCCTGATGAGATCACGCAGGAGCTGACGACGAATGTGATCGTGCCGGACGGATCGACGGTTGTCTTGGGCGGTTTGTTCAAGGAGACGACATCGTTGTCTCGTTCGCAGGTGCCGATTCTGGGAGACATCCCGTTGATCGGCCCGGCGTTCCGCGGTCACGATGACGACACGGATCGGAGCGAGATCATCTTTATGATCAAGCCGACGATCGTGAACGATTCGCTTCTCGCGGAGCATGGTGCGAACGCGGAAGAGTACGCCGAGCACATCCGTACAGGCACTCGGCAGGGTCTGCTTCCGTTCAGCCGCGATCGCCAGTCGATGCAGCTGAATCTGCAGGCGGACAAGTATTCGCGCAAGGGTGAGTATGAGCGTGCGGCGTGGGCGCTGCGGCGTTCGCTGGAGTTGAAGCCTGGACAGCCGGTCGTCATTCGGATGCTCGAGGAACTCGAGGAGAAGAAAGATCGTTGGCCGACGCGCAGTGTGCTTGATCGTGTGATCAACGGCGAGGTCGAGAAGACCTACAACGGCCTTGGCCATAACGCGACACCCTGGCGGGGCGAGGCGATTGGTGCGTTCGATGATTTCCGTTCGCCGGAATCTCAGCCGATGGATTCGGTGGCGGATGCACGGGATCGGAGTGATACCGCGGCGGCGCTCATGGCGCTGCGTGGTGAGGATCCCGGGTTTGCGGCGGATAGCGGGTCATCATTCGAGAGTGCAGGCGCTGAGGCCGAGGAGGGTTCGGGCGGAGCACATCAGGCGGGGGTCGAGAGCGAGTACCCGTCGTTTGAGATGGGTGAGCTTGATCCGGCCTGGAACCAGGAGTTGTTCGAGAGCACGCACACGGTGCACTGGGCTGGCGTGAGCGGGCCGACGCTTGCGGCGGTGCAGGCGGTTGCCCGTCCGATGGCTGGGTACGACCGGGCGATGAAGGCCGAGATGGCTCGGTTCGACTGGTCGCTGAGCACGATCGATGAGAAGGGTGAGCATCACACGATGCTGAACCCGCTGGCGAGTGTTTCGGATCAGGACTGAGTCGGACACACAGTGAATTGTCGGGCCGGGCGTGCGGGTGCGCGTCCGGCCTGTTTGGACATACGGGTAGATACGAGTGGGGCTCGCGTCGCGGCTCGCGGCGAGGAGGCAACGATGGCTTACGGTCGGAAGATTCAACGTGTAGCGGTTGCGGTAGTTTGTGCGCCGGTGATGGTCTGGTCGTTTGTTGGGTGCAGCTCGGGTCAGGGGAAGTACACGAGCGCGTTCAAGGAACAGGCGGAGCTGCGGATGGCGCAGGTGAAGGCGGGGACGGATTGGGACATGGCGCAGCAGCAGTATCGCTCGGGCGATCTGAAGAAGGCGTTGAAGAATGTTGAACGATCGATCGCGCAGAACGACCAGGTGCCGAAGAGCCACATGCTGCGGGGCAAGGTGCTGCTTGAGATGAACCGCCTCGAATCGGCGATGGATGCATTTGATTCCGTGCTTGGGCTTGATGGGACGCTCTCCGAGGCGCAGTATTACCGCGGGATCATCTTCGAGCGGTACAGCCGTTCGCAGCAGGCGTTCGAGGCGTACTCGCTTGCGGCGCAGGGGGAACAGGACAACCCGCAGTATGCGCTGGCGTGCGCCGAGTCGTTGATCTCGCTTGGTGCGTTGGACGATGCGGAGTCGATGCTGACATCTCGTGCCGGGGCGTTTGAGCATAACGCGGGGATCAAGCAGACTCTCGCACATATTGCTCAGGTTCGTGGTGACGCGGACGCGGCGGTGAAGTTGTTTAACGATGCGTACCTGCTTGCTCCGGATGACAACAGTCTTCTTGAGGATCTGGCGCGGTCGCAGGCTCGGGCGGGGATGTTCGGGGAAGCGGATCAGAATCTGGCGCGGTTGCTGGCGATGCACGAGATGGAGGGGCGTCGGGATCTGGAGCGGCTTCGGGTGAAGTGCCTGGTGCAGCTTGATCAGCCGGTGGAGGCGCGGTCGATTCTTCGGCGTCACGTGCAGGAGGACGGCGGGTCGGCGGACGTGCACTCGTGGATTGAGCTTGGGAATATCGCGATGCTGCTGGGCGACAACCATGAGTTGCGCTGGGCGGCGGGCCGTGTGGTGGCGATGGCACCGGAGCGGCACGAGGGGTTCCTGCTGATGGGCGCGTACCAGCACCGTGTCGGCGAGATAGACAAAGCGGTTCGATCACTGGAGCGTTCGGCGCGGCTGACGGAGAGTGATCCTTCGGCGTCGATTCTGCTGCACCTTGTGTATGCGGAGCTCGGGCAACTGGAGAATGCGCGGCGTGCGCTTCGGCAGGCGGAGGCGCTGGCTCCGGATGATATTCGGGTGGCGCAGCTCCATAGTTCGTTTGAGAGTCTTGCTGGTGTGACTGTTGACTGAGTGAGGCGGGTCGGAAGCGGCCTGGAATGTGTTGAATACAGGAGGGCGGGTATTGCTGGTGGGGCTCGGAGGCGTGCTTGCTGCGCTTGGCGCGGTGGGTGCGTCGTATGGTCTTGAGCGGGTCATCGAGCCTGATGGAGAGATGGCGATGCTGTCGGTCCGGGTGGTGGTTGGCGCGTTGGTGGTGTGCGGGGTGTTCGTGCCAGCGACGTTGATGATTGATCGCGGGGTGATGCGTGCGGTGGGGCGGCTGCGCGAGCTTGCGGAGCTTGGCGAGCGCGGGAGTATTACCGGGCCTCTGTCGATGCGGTGGTGCGGGGACGAGCTGAGCGCGGCGGCGCTTGCCTGGGCGGATCGGTGCGAGCATCTTGATGCGCGGTTGAAAGAGGCGGAGGTGCGTGAGCGCGTGGTGGAGTCTGAGCGTCACGAGTACGAGGCGGTGCTGCACAGCCTGAAGGATGCGGTGATCGTGACAGACGCGTTCAACGATATCGCGATGGTGAACGAGCCTGCGGGGCGTCTGCTGGGGTTTGATGTTCCTGGCGCACTGCATAGGCCGGTGCGGGATGTGGTACGGGACGATTTGCTCGCGCGCCAGATCAGCGAGACGAGCAAGGCGGGTGTGGTCAGCAAGCAGAAGCGGTTCGAGCACAATCTGTCGGCGATAGAGGATGGCGAGGAAGGGATACATACGTTTGACGTGACGCTTGCGTGTCTGCCCGATGAACATAAGAAAGTCGTGGGCGGTGTTGTCACGATCCTGCGTGATGTGACGCGTGAGAAAGAGATCAGCCAGATGAAGTCTGATTTCGTGTCGCAGGCATCGCACGAGTTGCGTACGCCGCTGAGTTCGATCAATGCGTACGTTGAGATGCTGATCGATGGCGAGGCGGAGGACGAGAAGAGCCGGGATGAGTTCTACCAGATCATCAAGTCCGAGGCGGACCGTGTCGGTCGGATGATCGACAACATGCTGAACATCTCCCGGATCGAGGCGGGGATTATTTCTGCGGATTACGAGGAAGTTGATTTTGTAGCGGTCGTGCGGGACGTGATCGAGACGATGAAGCCTCATGCGAAGCTGAAGGAGATCATGCTGATCGAGAAGTCGGGTCCGCTCGTGTATACGGCGGAGGCGGACCGGGACATGATCCACCAGGTCGTGATGAATCTGGTGAGTAACGCGATTAAGTACACGCCCGACACGGGGCGGGTCACGGTGAGTGTTGAGAACGATGACGCATCGCGGGGTGTGCTGGTGACGGTGGCGGACACCGGGCTTGGGATACCGCCTGAGGCGATCGGTCGGTTGTTCGAAAAGTTCTTCCGGATTGATAACTACAAGCGTGTCGCGAAGGGGACGGGGCTGGGGCTGAATCTGGTGAAACAGATCGTGGAGTCGGTGCACCGTGGATCGGTGAGCGTGACGAGCGAGGTGGGGATGGGCAGTCGGTTTATCTTCACGATCCCGTATGAGCGAGATATCTAGTAGTTAGAGGAGTGATCGGCGATGGCGAAAGAAGGATACATCCTTGTGGTTGATGACGAGACGCACATTGTGCATGTGGTCTCGCTCAAGCTCCGGAACGCGGGGTACGAGGTGCGGACGGCGGGCGACGGCGAGGAGGCGTACGAGATTGTGAATCAAGATCCGCCCATGCTGATCATCACCGATCTCCAGATGCCGTACATGACCGGGCTTGAGCTGTGCACGAAGCTGCGGGACAGAGAAGAGACGGCGGAGATCCCGGCGCTGCTGCTGACTGCGCGGGGGTATGCGCTTGAGAGCAGCGATCTTGCTCGAACGAACATCAAGGAGATGATCAACAAGCCGTTCAGCCCGAGGCAGATTCTCGAGCACGTGCAGGCGTTGCTGGGCGATAGCGGGGAGCAGGGGAGCAAGGCGGCGTGAAGTCCGGCGGCGTCCAAGTTGAGGCCCGGCCTGCCCCTGCGATTTTTCGCGATCGGTGTAGTGCGCTGGGTCTTCCGACGTGGCGGTTCTCGGCGGCGTCGCAGATCATCTACGCGCCCGAGGGCGGCGGTGTGGTGGGGAGTTGGCTGCGCTCGGGGTTTGTGGAGCGCGCGGTGTCGGACGCGGTTCGTGCGTGGCACGACGCATCGGATTTGCGTCCGATCGAGGCGTTCGAAGGGATGTGGTTGCTTCCATCGGTTGAGATGTTTCGGCGGCGTCGGACGGCGTATGTTGTCGCGGCGGCGATGACGGAAAAGGTGCTGGAGAGCGAGCAATTTATTGTCGCGTGCGGGTCCGCGGAACTGGACGTCGAATCGACCCGCACGGCGATGCGCAAATGGCAATTGTATACGGTCGATTCGATCGATCGGGTGCGCCTGGCGTTGGGGTGGATGGCGGGCGATCTGGACAGGATCACGCAGCAGGAGCGAGAGCTCGAGACATTCGGGCGTCAGCTGGGCGAGTCGTACGAGGAGATCAATCTTCTGTACGAGTTGGGGCGGTCGATGAACCACCTGGTTCACCCGGAGAAGTTCATCGAGCGGGCGTGCGATCAGTTGCACGGGTCGATGGCGTTTCGCTGGATCGCGGCACGGTTTGCTGATGATCAGGATGGTGTTCGATCGATGGCTGGACGGCTCTTTCATTCGGGCGACTTGCCGACGGATGTGAGCGGTCTGGATCGGTGTGCTCGGCGGCTTGTGCTTGAGATGACTGAGCAATCGGAACGGATTCTGACGGCGGCGGATGCGGGGCTTGAGAATGGTCATGGCGTTGTGCTGATGCAGCCCGTGGTCCACGGCGGGCGGATTGTCGGCGCGTTGATCGCGGGAGACAAGCAGGGGGACGATCGGCAGATCAGCAACGCGGATATTAAGCTGCTCGAGACGACGGCGGGGTTCTTTGATGTGCTGCTGGACAACGCGTTTTTGTACGAGGATCAGCGGCGCAACTTCATGGGGACGCTGGAGGCGCTCACGAGCGCGATCGACGCGAAGGATCCTTACACGTGCGGTCATTCAGAGCGTGTGGCGTTGCTTGCGGGTGCGCTCTCTCGCGCGCACGGGGCTGGCGAGGAGGAGGCGGAGCGGATACGGATTGGTGGGCTCGTGCACGACATCGGGAAGATCGGTGTTAGCGAGAGTGTGCTGTGCAAGTCGGGGCGGTTGACCAAAGAGGAATACGAAGAGATCAAGCTGCACCCACGGATCGGGTACGAAATTCTGAAGGACATTCCGTCGCTGGAGGATGTGTTGCCGGGCGTGCTGTGGCACCACGAGCGATGGGATGGTCGTGGGTATCCGGATCAGAAGCATGGCAAGGATCTGCCGTTGATTGCGCGTGTCATCGGGCTGGTGGATGCGTTTGATGCGATGAGTTCGAACCGTACGTATCGTGACGCGATGGGGCGTGAGAAGGTGCTCGAGGAGATCCGGGATAACGCGGGTACGCAGTTTGATCCAGATCTTGTGGGCACATTTATGGAGATGGATTTAGAGATATATGATCGGCTGCTCGCGCGGCATGTTCGGAGGACGGCGGCGTGAAAATCAGCACGCAGGACTATGAGCATGTTTCGGTGATGACGCTCTCGGGTGAGTTCACACACGACGATCTGGAGCAGTTCGGGCGTATTGTGACGGACCGGTGCGCGCACGGGATCCGGGATGTTGTCCTGGATTGTGAGCACCTGGAGTTCGTTGATTCGACGGGGCTTGAGCGCTGGCTGCGGTTGCAGGAGACGCTCGGCACCGGGGGCGGGCAGCTTCGGCTTGTGCATCTTGATGAGACGATCAAGACGATCCTGACGCTCACGCGTCTGGATCTGGCGTTTGAGACGCATGAGAGTGTGGAGAACGCGGTACGGAGTCTGCGTTGATGGAAGAGAACGCTTCTAGCAAGGTGAATCACGGTGCGCGGGTGCAGCTCGGCGAGCTGTTGGTGCGCGACGGGGTGATCACCAACGAGCAGCTCGCTCAGGCTCTGGAGGAGCAGGCGTCGCGCGGGCATGGGAAGCTGTTGGGGGAATTGCTTGTCGATCTGGGGTTCGTGAGCGAGCTGCGGATCATGGAGGCGTTGGCGTACTGCTACGGGGTGCCGTTCGCGAAGATTACGCCTCGGATTGCTGACCCGCGTGCGCTTGAGGTGCTGCCGCGGGAGTTCATCGATAATCACTGTGTGTTGCCGTTGTACTGCGTGGATGACGTGTTGACGGTTGCGGTGAACGAGCCGGCGAACATGTTTCTCGTGGAGGAGATCGAGCGGCTGAGCGAGAAGTCGGTGCAGATCGTGGCGGGAACGTCCGCGGATATCCGGGCGACGCTGCAGGCGTATTTGCCATCCGCGAATGTTTTCGTGATCGACGACATCTACGACGATGTGGATGTGCATGAGTTCCGCGTGAGTGATGATCAGGCGCTGGACCTGAGTGATATCGCGGAGGTGGCGGGGCAGTCGCCGGTGGTGAAGCTGGTGAATTACCTGCTGTACCAGGCGGTGCAGGACCGGGCGTCGGATATCCACATCGAGGCGCACGATCATGCGTCGCGGGTTCGCTTCCGGGTGGATGGGCGGTTGATCTCGAAGCTGTCGCCGCCTTACCAGATGCACCCGGCGGTGGTGTCGCGCATCAAGATCATGGCGGGGATGGATATTTCCGAGCGGCGTGTGCCGCAGGACGGGGATATTCATGTGGTGATCGATGGTCGCCCGGTTGATCTGCGTGTCTCGACGATGCCGGGCAAGTTTGGTGAGAAGGTGGTGACACGCATCATCGACAACCGGAATGCCGTGATCCCGATCGAGAAGATGGGGATGGACGCGACAATGCTTTCGGGTTGGCGTGAAGCGATCCAGTCTCCCAATGGGATGGTGCTGGTGACCGGGCCGACGGGATCGGGTAAATCGACGACGCTGTATAGCGCGTTGATGGAAGTGGCGAGCGATGAGTTGAATGTCTCGACGGTTGAGAATCCGGTTGAGGCGCAGCTCGCGGGGATCAATCAGTTTCAGGTGAACGAGAAGGCGGGGTTCACGTTTGCGGGTGCGTTGCGGGCACTGCTGCGGCAGGATCCGGACGTGATCATGGTTGGAGAAATCCGCGATCTGGAGACGGGGACCGTTGCGACGCAGGCGGCGCTGACGGGGCACCTCGTCATGAGCACGCTGCATACGAATGATGCGCTCTCGGCGGTGACGCGGCTGTCGAACATGGGGATCGAGTCTTATCTCGTTGCGGCGATGCTTCGTGGTGTGTTGGCACAGCGTCTTGTGCGGAAGATCTGCCCGCACTGCAAGGAGCAGACGGAACCGGATCGGGCGATGCTGACGATGATCGGGGCGGAGTTATTGAAGGAAGCGGAGTTCTACCACGGGCAGGGGTGTTCGCGGTGTCGGGGTTCTGGGTACTCGGGTCGGCTTGGTGTGTACGAGTTATTTATCCCCGAGGACGAGGTGCTTGAGCTGATCGCGACGGGCAGCACATTGCAGGAGCTGCGTGCGGTGATGGAGGGGCGTGGGTACAAGACGCTGCGGGAGGATGGTCTTCGGAAGGTGGCGGCGGGGTTGACGACGGTTGAGGAGGTCGTGCGCGTATCGGCGCTGTAGTTGGATGATGACGTTCTCATACAAAGCGCGGGACGATCGGGGTGAAGCGGTGGTTGGCACGGTCGAAGCCGAGAGCCAATCGGACGCGATGTCGAAGCTGCGCCGCGAGGGGAAAACGGTTACTGATATCAGGGTGGGGACGGCTCCGATTAACACGGAGGCGATCCGGGTTCGCCAGGCGTCGAAGCAGGTGAAGCGGGATGACGTGATCGCGTACGCGAATCAGCTCGGTGTGATGCTTGAGACGGGTGTGCCGCTGAGTGATGCGCTGGGGGCGTATGTGAAGCAGTCGCGTGCTGGTGGGTTGAAGAAGGTGGTGGAGGTGATCGATGATCGGGTGACGAGCGGGATGCCTCTGAGCGAGGCACTCAATGAGTTCCCGAAGGTGTTCCCGAAGATGATGGTGAATCTGGTTCGTGCGTCGGAGGCGTCGGGGACGATGGCTTCGATGCTGAGCAGGATCGCGAACTACATGGAGCGGGAGCGGAAGACGGTGAACCAGATCCGAGGTGCGCTGATTTATCCGCTGGTGATGATCGGTGTGGCGCTTGTTGTGACGGGGTTTTTGGTGGTCTGGGTGCTGCCGCGGTTTGCGAAGATCTACGAATCTCGGGAGGCGGCGTTGCCCGTGCTGACCCGTGTGGTTTTGGATATCAGCAACTTCATGACCGCGAACTGGATGTATGTCTTGATGGGCGCGGCGGCGGTCGGGGTGATGCTGGTGTGGGCGCGGATGTCGGCGTGGGGGCGGCGCGCGTTCGACTGGATGAAGATCAAGCTGCCGGTGATCGGGCCGATGTTTACGGCGTTCTACCTCTCTCGCGCGACGCGGACACTCTCGACGCTGCTGACATCTGGTGTGCAGTTGTTGGAGGCGGTGGGGATTGTGCGTGGTGTGACGAACAACGTTCTGTGGGACGAATTGTGGCAGGACGTTGAGGCGGCGTTGACGAGTGGACGGGAGCTGGCGAGTGTGGTCGAGGATGCGACGTTGATCCCGCCATCTGCGGCGCAGATGATCGCGGCGGGTGAGCGGACGGGGCGGCTGCCCGATGTGCTCGAGCGGATCGCGACGACGGCGGAAGAGGATCTTGATCAGACGATCAAGAATGCGACGCAGCTGATCGAGCCGGCGATGATTATTTTCATGGGGTTGACGATCGGTGGGATCGCGATGGCGCTGCTGCTGCCGATCTTCTCGATCTCGAGTGTGATGGCTGGCGGTTGATCATCGGGGTGATGCGGCAAGGCGGATGTCTCGGACGATTGGTTCGAGGCGAGTGCGCCCTTGCCATTCGTTGAGTTTGGGTTCGACGACAGCATCGAGCGTTTGCCCTGCGCGGACGGCGTGGGCGTGCTCACCCCAGCGCCACGCGACGAGGCGGACTTCTGCGTGTGCGTTTTTCACGTGGATGGAGAGGTGGGCCTGACGCGAGCCGAATGTTTGTGGATCGCGCGGGAGCGAGAGGTTGCGGAGGAGGATGGAGGGTGTTGGGTTGTCGCGGCCGAACGGGCCCAGGTCGAGCAATTGTCGGACGGCATTTGGGGTGAGTTCGTCGAGGGTTGCTTCACAATCGATACGGAGTGCGGGCAGGAGCATGTCCGGCGAGATGGCCTGGTTGGCCATCTCGGTGAGGCGGAGTGTGAGTTCGTCGAGGTTTGACGTTTTGACGGAGAGCCCGGCTGCCATGTCGTGCCCGCCGAATGATTCGAGGAGGTCTTTGCATTGCGAGAGCGCGTCGTGGATGGAGAAGCCATCGATGGAGCGGGCGGAGCCTTTGCAGAGGTCGCCTTCGCGGTTCAAGAGGATGGTGGGGCGGTTGAACTTGCCCACGAGTCTTGAGCAGGCGATGCCGACGACCCCCGGGTGCCAGTTTTCTTGCGCGAGGATGATGGCCCGGGTGTCCGGGGTGGTCATGGAGCAGGATCCGGCGAGGGCGATAGCTTCTTCGGTGATGCGCTGTTCGGTTTTACGGCGGGAGTCGTTGAGTTTGGTGAGTTCTTTCGCGATAGTCTCTGCACGGTTGTGATCGTGTGTTGTGAGCAGTTCGAATGCCTCTGCGGCGTGGCCCATGCGGCCGCTGGCGTTGAGGCGCGGTGCGAGTCGGAAGCCGACGGCTTCTGAATCGATGCGCTGGTCTGCGAGGTTGGCGGCGTCGGCGAGTGCGTGGAGCCCGATGAGGTTGCAGTGGGGGAGTCGGGCGAGCCCGTGGCGGGCGATGATGCGGTTTTCGCCTGTGAGCGGGACGACATCGGCGATCGTGCCGAGTGCGGCGAGGGCGAGGTTATCCATGAGGATCTCGCGGGTATCTGGAGTGACACGGGCTGCGCCGTGGTGGAGCGTGGCGAGGCGCCATGCGAGCTTGAAGGCGACGGCGGCACCGCAGAGGTGCGGGCATGGGTAGGGGGTTTCGCCTGGTGTGCGCGGGTGGACGATATAGCGCGCGGGGGGGAGTTCGTCGGGCGATGCGGGTGGGGTGTGGTGGTCGGTGATGATGAGGTCGATGCCGAGATCCCGAGCGAGCACTGCGGAGGGTGAGGCGGTGATGCCGCAGTCCACGGAGACGATGAGCTTTGCTCCTGATTTGGCGAGCGAGCGGACGGCATCGGGGTTGAGCCCGTAGCCTTCGTCCAGCCTGTGGGGGATGTAGGTGGTGAGCTTTGCGGATGGGCGGAGGTGGAGGATGGTGTGGTGGAGGATTGCGGCGGCGGTGAGCCCGTCTACGTCGTAGTCGGCGTAGATGACGGTGGGAGCGCCGGAGTCGATCGCGGAGAGGATGTGACTTGCTGCGGGTTCGAGCCCGGGCATGAGCGCGGGGTCGTGCATCGAGGTGAGGCGGGGGTTGAGGAACTCTTCGGCGCGATTGGCGGTGAGGTTTCTGGCTGCGAGGCAGCGCGCGACGATGGGCTCGATATGGGGTGGTGCGTCGGGCACGACGGCGGGGGGGACGATCCAGCGGTGTGTAAGACCTCGCATGGGGAAAGGATAATGAATGGGGACGTTCGGCAGGGAGATCGTGGTGGTCGGGCTCAGGTTTCGGGGGTTGCGGGCCGACGTTAGGCTAGGTGGCGGTGGGTCTGATGATGAAGGGATGCGATGTACGAAGGCAAGTACAGGTCGGTTCTGCTGTTCGGGGCCCCGGGCACGGGCAAGGGTACACAGGGGAATATCCTCGGGAAGATTCCCGGGTTTTGCCATGTGTCCAGCGGAGATATTTTCCGCGCGCTGGATCCGGAATCCGAGGTCGGGAAGACCTTTCATCAGTACTCGAGCAAGGGGGAACTTGTTCCGGATAAGTTGACGATCACGATGTGGCGGCAGCACATGCTCAAGATGGAGCGTGGCGGGACGTATCGACCTGAACGTGAGCTCTTGGTGCTCGATGGGATCCCGCGTTCGGCGCACCAGTCCGATCTGATGGACGAGCACATCAGCGTGATGCGGCTGGTGCATCTCGTGTGCTCCGATATGGAAGAGATGGTCAAGCGGCTGCAGCGCAGGGCACTGCGAGAGAACCGGCAGGATGATGCGCGTGAGGACGTGATCCGTAAGCGGTACGAGGTGTACCAGCAGGAGACTCGTCCTGTGCTGGAGCACTACCCTGAGGAATGCGTGAGTGAGGTGGATGCGCTCGGGACGCCGGTCGAGGTGCTGCAGAAGATTCTCGAGGCGATTATCCCGGCGTATAGCGCGACGTTCGGCAACGCGCTGGCGTAGCAGAGGTCATCAGAGTTTCTTTGGTTTGATCCTGCGCGGGGCGTGGGAGAACGGTGTTGTGGTGCCCTGCGATCGGGATGCTTTGTTCATGCGCCGTATGATTGATTTTGGTGCGGTGAGCCCGGGGTAGAGGGGGGCGATGGTGCCGACTGGCTGGAACGAGGGGACGCGGATTTCGAAGTCGTGTTCGCGGAGCACGTCCGGAGAGGGGAGGCCTCGGGTGCGCAGGTTGGCCTGCATGTTGTCGATCAGATCTTGTGAGGCGCGCACATAGTGGTGTCTGGCACTTGGCGGGTTTGTGTATTCATTGGCGGGGGTGTTGGAGCGGGGTTTGGCGTGGACGGGCCAGACTTCGACGATGCGCAGGGATGGGTTTGCTTTGGGGGGGGCGAAGATTGGTTTGGCGTTGTTTGTGCGGTCGCGGTTTGTTGGGATGGGGGGATCCATAACAAAGTCAGATTTCTGGAACGCGCTGCGCATGGGCGTATATTTGCGCTCTGGTGTGGTGACGGAGTTTGGGATCGCGGGTGTGGCGATGAGGGTGTTGACGCGTTGTTCCATGCGTGCATGGAGTCGCGGCGAGAGGGAGCCGGCGTCGGCGCGTCGCTGGAGTTCTGTGATTGCGGGGGTCGCAGCGGAGAGGGAGGGCGCGTGCTCGATGGTGGTGATGAGGAATGATGACGGGGCGAGCGCACGCCACGAGTGGGTCTGCGCTCCTGAGTAGAGGGTTGCGGAGATGAGTGCGGCGGAAAGAATGATGAGCATCATGCCGCTCATGAGAAGGGGGCGGGTGGCTTTGTGTTTGCCGAGCGAGACCTTTGCTGTGAGCCTGGCGAGGCTTGGGTGGTTGATGGCGAAGGCGATATCGAGCGAGGAGGCGGTGATGCGCGAGCCGCACTCGGAGCAGATGGTTGTTCGGTGTGTGATTTCGTAGTGGCAGGTCCGACAGAACGATCGGCGGTGTTGGACGGTGCGGCCAACGATCCCGGCGGCGAGCAGGAGCGTGCCGATGGTGAGAGGCATGATGATGGAGAGTGCGATGATCATCTGTCGGTGATTTTGTACCCGTGTATCTTCGCGGCGTGGTTGGTTTGCGCCTAGAAGAAACACTGGTAAGTACGTGATTCGCTCGTGTGTGTTCGTTCTCTGTTTGCATGCAGACGGAAAATAACGATGTTTTGCATGCGTTGCGGGCGTCCTTATAACCAGATCTTTTTTCTGCGCACGAAAAAGCCCCCCGCGTTA
>JAJDDG010000111.1 GCA_029260435.1 Phycisphaerales bacterium
CCTGCTGGGTGAATGCCCGGGAGAGGACTCGAACCTCCACCCTCCGAAGAGGACCAGCACCTCAAGCTGGCGCGTCTGCCAATTCCGCCACCCGGGCGATGGGGGCTTAGTTCCGCTCGATGAGCGGGGGGCAAGTATAGCAATCGGCGGGGCGGGGTTGTGGGTCCATCGAGGGGGTATCCTGCACCGGATGAGCGGATCTGGATCAATGAGCGGGGGTGCGGGGAGCCGGAGGGAGCGGGCGGTGGTGCTGCTCTCGGGCGGGGTGGATTCTGCGACGTGTCTGGCGATCGCGCTGGACGCGGGGCACGAGTGCCATTGTCTGACGGTGCGGTACGGGCAGCGGCACGCGGTGGAGCTTGCGGCGGCGGCGCGGGTGGCAACGGCGCTCGGGGCGGCGAGCAGGCGGGAGGTGGAGATCGACCTGCGGGGGTTTGGCGGTTCGGCGCTGACGGGGGATATCGATGTGCCCAAGGACGGGGAAGATGAGGGTGCGGGCGGGATCCCTGTCACCTATGTGCCCGCGCGGAACACGATCTTCCTGAGTTATGCGATGGCGCTGGCGGAGGTGATCGACGCGGGGCACATTTATATCGGGGTGAACGAGGTGGACTACTCGGGGTACCCGGACTGCCGACCCGAGTTTATTGATGCGTTCCAGAAAATGGCGGACCTGGCGACGCGCGCGGGGGTCGAGGGGCACGGGGCGAGGATCGAGGCGCCGCTGGCGGGGATGAGCAAGCGGGAGATTCTGGCGCGGGGGATCGAGCTGGGCGTTGATTACGGCATGACGCACTCGTGCTACGACCCGGTGGGCGAGGAAGGCGCGGCGTGCGGGGGGTGCGATTCGTGCCGGATCCGGGCGGCGGCGTTTGCGGAGTTGGGGATGGATGATCCGGCGGTTGGTGCGCGCGATTAGTCGTCGTCGAATTCTTCAAAGTCGATGGCGTCGTCATCGAAGAGTCCGCGGGTTTCGTCGTTCGCGCCGGGTGAGGGCAGGGGCTCGATGCGGTGGGCGGCGATTTTCCATGCTGAGCATTCGTCGGAGACTTTTTCGGGCGATCGGGATTGCGCGAGGGGTTTGGATGATCGGGGCAGGAAGATTGTGCGGAGGGCGATCATCGCGCCGAAGGCGAGCAGGGCGAGAAGAATGACGACCACGATGGTGCCGAGCGCGAAGACGCGGCCCTCGGGTGGAAGTTGTTGTTGTGTAACGACTAAGAAAAGGAGCGGCATATGGTCTGTCCCCGGTTAATGGTGGGTTTGGAGGATCATAAAGTGGAACCTGGCAGGTAGGGTTCCCCTATAGTCTGATAGCGCATGATCGGGAGGTTCGGATGCATGAAATCAGGGTGAATTGGCGTGCTGACCAGCGTAACCCGCTTGAACGAGTGGTAGGGCGGTCGAGGCGGGTGGTTGACGGGCCGATGCTCGATGGGTGTGGTCCCCCGTCGGGCAGCAGTAGGTCTGGTCGGGCGGATCGCAGATTCCTCAAGCAGCGGGGCATTCTCATGGATCGTTTTGCGCGTTGTATCGCCGGCGTGGTTATTGGATCGTTGTTCGTTGGTTCGCCTGTCGGGGCGGCGGCGGATGACCGGGTTGCGACGGCGGAGACGGTCGCGGCGTGGTCGCAGGGTGTCTGGGATTCGGCGACGCGGTGCACCGGGTGCGACGCGCTGGAACTGCTGGGGGAACTGCCCGCGGTGGAGGCGGAAGAGACCGGGGCGCTGCGGGCGTCGATGGATCGGTACCGCAGGAATATCGAGCGCCGGGAGACGGATCGAAGCGAGCGGATCGCCGAGGTGCGGGACGAGCTTGCGGAGCATCTGGCGGAGGAGGACCTGCTGGGCGGGCTCCGTTCGGCGCTTGAGTTGCACACGCTGAGCGAGGACAAGGCGGCGGTCATCGAGAGCGAATCGGTGCAGACGCTCGTGGAGCGAGCGGGTGTGCGGGCGAAGGAAATGGAAGCGAAGGGCGAGTGGCTCGATGCGCACGCGATGGTGAACCGTCTGCACCTGCTGCACGAGGAAGAGGGGACGTACGAGGATGATCTCAAGCGCCTGAGCCAGCGGCTGCTGATGATGCGGTTCTACACGCCTGAGCGGCTGCACGACATGCGGAGCGAGCAGCTTGTGCGCGCGGGCGAGGATCCGCTGCCGCCGTACAACGGGATCGGCGAGGACATCCACAACAAACTCATCGGTGTGACGCAGCGTGCGACCATGCACGCGATCTGGAACGCATCGACGATGCACCTGGACCACGAGAAGGTCGGGCTGCAGGACATGATCCTCGGCGGGATCGATGCGGTGCGGACGATGGCGACGACTGCGGATCTCTCCGAGGCGTTCGAGGGGCTGGGTGATCCCGATTCGGTCACCGCGTTTATTGAGCGGCTCGACAAGCAGGAAGCGAAGGTTCTTCGGAAGGGAAAACGGGCTGGGCAGAGCGATCTGCTGTTCTCGGTGCGCGAGGTCGTGGATGCGGGGCGCGAATCGGCGGATATCCCGGCGGAGGTCGTGCTCCGCGAGTTTGGCAACGGCGCGATCGGGAAGCTCGATGCGTTCAGCGCGATCATCTGGCCCGACGAGTTGGAGCGGTTCCGCAGGACGACGGACGGGACATTCAAGGGTGTGGGCATCCAGATCTCGCTGACCGATGCGTACGAGCTGCGGGTGGTGACGCCTTTGAGCGGGACGCCTGCTGCGCGGGCGGGGATCCGCCCGGGAGATCTGATCCGGCAGATCGATGGCGGGTCCACGATGGGGATCGAGCTGTCGCAGGCTGTGGAGCGGATCACGGGTGAGGCGGGGACGAAGGTGGACCTTGGCGTGGAGCGCGAGGGCGAGGAAGAGTTGCTGCAGTTCTCTCTGAAGCGCGAGGAGATCCCGATTCACTCCGTTAAAGGATGGAAGCGGACCGGCGAGAACGAGATGGACTGGGACTGGTACATCGACCGCGAGCAGAAGATCGGGTACGTGCGCCTCACGCAGTTCACGCGCGATACAACGAAGGAACTCACGAGCGCGGTTGATTCGATGCGCAAGGGCGACGGTCTCGACGGGCTGATCCTTGATCTGCGGTACAACCCGGGCGGGCTGCTTACCGAGGCGGTGGATGTGGCGAGCCTGTTTATTGACAGCGGGACGGTGGTGACGCAGGAGGATTCGAACGGCGCGACTGTGGAGACGCAGCACGCACGCCGCGGGAACGCGGTGCTGGACGAGTTGCCTGTTGTGTGTCTGATCAACGGCGGTTCGGCGAGCGCGAGCGAGATTGTCGCCGGGTGCCTGCAGGACTACTCCAAGGCGGTGCTGGTCGGCGATCGCTCGTTCGGGAAGGGGAGCGTGCAGAACGTGTATTCGCTGTCGCGGAATATGGCGTTCAAGCTGACGACGCAGTACTACCGACTGCCGAGCGGTCGGAAGATCCACCGGAGCGAGGGGTCGCGGGAGTGGGGCATCCGCCCGGATATCGAGGTGGAGATGCTGCCCTCGCAGATCGGCGACTCGCTGACTGTGCGTCAGAACGCGGATGTGTTCGGGTTTGTGCCTGCTGATGACGCCGAGGGGATGCGGGGCAAGGGCGATCCGGATCTGCTGATCGAGGAAGGCGTGGACTCGCAGCTCGAGACGGCGCTGCTGCTCGTACAGAGCCAGGTCGTCGCGGAGCAGATGGGCGAGCGGGCGATCGTGCAGCTGGGGTCGTAGGTAGCCCCACCAAGAGTTTGCAGGCGGGCTTGCGTGGCGGCCGATGATCACTCGGTATGGGTGAACGCGGTCGACGCAGCCTGGTGATGCTGGACGGGAGTCTTCCCGGCTTGGTGTGCTGCGCGTTGGGGGAGGTGCCCGAGGAGCTGGTGGGGTGGTTCCCGGGAGCGGGCAAGGATCTGGGTGAGGGGACAATGGGCGGTGCGCATCTGGAGGCGATCGAGCATCAGGGAGAGCTGATGGGGTTGGGTGAATTGGTCATCGAGCGGGGCAAGGCGGGGCGGAGCGGGCACGCAACGGAGCAGATGGGGATGGGGGGGAGCGGGACGAGCGTCCTGCTGCTGGAGGCGTGCTATGAGGCGGCGCGCCGGGGGTGCGGGCGAGTGGTCTGGGGGGTGCACTACGGGGCGGATCTGGACGGGGTGTTTACCGCAGCGGAGCAGGCGGGGCTTGTCGGGCGTCTGGCGACGCTCGAACTTGGCGGGACGGGCGAGGGGATCCGGATCGAGACGCCCCTGCTGGATCTGAGCGAGACGCAGATCGCGGAGATGGCGCTGGATCTGGATGTGCCGGCCGGGGCGTGCTGGTGGGCGGGAGAGGGTGCGGGAACCGAGGATGAGGGGTCGGGAGGTGGAGGGGCGGAGCGGGTCCGGGGACGGTGGGAGCGGGCGCTGGCGGCGGCGGGGAAGCTGCGGGGGCTGAGCGTGAGCGTGGGGTGAGGGAGGTGGGGGGCGGATTCCCGGCATATTGGCGAGCGATTTGCGGGCGATGCCCGCTTTGGTAGACTGTTCGGCTCGCGCCCGGATTGGGCGTGGGTCGTCGGCTGGTGGGCTGGCGTCAACAGAATCATCAGGAGCGCAGCAGCGATGTACGCGATCATCGAAGACAGCGGATCTC
>JAJDDG010000112.1 GCA_029260435.1 Phycisphaerales bacterium
TGATCTGTGCGAGAACCACCGCCGCCCCGCCCGACTCCGTCTTCATCACCGAGATCATGTTCAACGTCCCCAAGGGCGATGATGGCGACGCCAACGCCGACGGCATCCGAGACGCCTCCGCCGACGAGTTCGTCGAGCTGCACAACCCCACCGCAGACGCCATCCAACTCGCGGGGTACACCATCACCTCCCGCCTCTCGACCGGTGACCCCAAATCGACCAAGGGCGTGCGCTTCACGTTCCCGGAGTTCGAGTTGCCCGCGCTCGGGATGGTCGTCGTCTTCAACGGGTACAAAGCAACAATCCCCGGGCCCGTAGGCACGCCAGTCGCCGCCCCGGATTCGCCCAACCCCAGCTTCGCCGGGGCGTTCGTCTTCACGATGAACACCGCCCGCAAGAACAACACCTTCGCCAACTCGGGCGACTACTGCCTCCTCTCGGGCCCGCAAGGGCACCCGATCGATTGCATCGTCTGGGGTGATCCAGACCCACCGCCGCCCGCCGGTGTGGATCTCCAAGATGTCCACAAGGATCCCAAGGGCTCTGTCCAGCGCGCCGACCCCAAAGCGGCATTCCACCCGCACCGGGATATCAACACCAGCGCCTGTTCGCCCGGCGAGATCCCGCCCGCCCAGTAGCCCCCACCACGCCCCCGATCTCCTGCCCGGGGCGTTACTATGCCCGCATGCCGTGGATCGCCAAAGACTCCGCTGGTGCGAGCATCGAGACGCGCACCGAGCCCTACCTCACCCAGTCCATCAAGGACAAGGTGACAACCACCTACATCCCGCGCTACGAGAAAACCAAGGGCGCGCTCATCCCCACGCTCCACGAGATCCAGCACAAATACGGGTGGATCCCACACCAGGCGATGATGGAGATCGCCGAGTTCCTCGACATCTCGCCCGGCGAGGTTATCGATACTGCGAGCTTCTACGAGGAGTTCTGGCTCAACCGCAAGGGCGAGCACGTCATCGCGGTCTGCCGATCCATCGCCTGCGAGATCTGCGACCACTCCAAAATCACCGAGTGCGCCAAGTCCAAACTCGGCATCGACATCGGGCAGACCACCGACGACGCCAAGTTCACCCTTGTCGAGCTGGAATGCCTCGGCTCGTGCGGCACCGCGCCCGTCGCCCTCATGGACGAAACCCTCCACGAGCAGCTCACGCCCGAGCGTCTGGACCAGATCATCGATGCCGTCCGCAAAGGGCAATCGCCGGACAACCTCGGGGCCGAAGGCTCCAATCCCGGCGCGTAATCCACACTCCCCCAAATCTGGTGGTCGCAGGTCCTATCATGTACCTGCTGTGAGCGATACAAACCGCAAATCCATCGCACGCTCCCTCGGCGAGTTCGTCGGACATATCTGGAAGAGCACAACCGCCGATGTCCGCAAGGAAGACGGTGCGCAAAGGCACGTCGTCTCCGAGCAGACCGAAACCGAGCAGCGCGAAACCGCGCTCGGCAATATCACGATCCGACGAACCACCATCGAAGAAGTCGAACTCCCGGAGGAGAAGCCATGACCACCAACCGCACCAGGCGCTCCGTCATGACAAGCGCCGCTGTTGTTTTCTCGCTCGCCCTGTTGGGCGGGGGAGTGGGGGGGATGGGAGGGTGCTCGTCGATGGATCTGATCCCCACCGCCCCGCACGTCTCGATCCAGAACCATTCCGATGCGCGCGTCACCGTGCAGCACTGGACCGGTCGCCTCGACTACCGCGAGCCCAACGGCGTCGCCGACTGGCGCATGCCCGTCGAGCGCACCGTCACCGCCGGCGAATGCGTCCGGTGTGCCCTCGGGAGCATGCACTCCCCCACACAGAACACCGACCTCGTGATCCGCCTGCGGATGGACTACATCGACCCCGTCACCTTCGACCCGCACACCGAATGGATGGAACTCGCCCACCCCGCCCCCTACCGCATCGTCATCGACCAGGACGAAGAGGGCATCTCCATCCGCTCGGCGACCACCGGCTCGCTCGCGGTCGTCCCCGAAGCGGAGCGGATCCCCGGACACCTCGACGACCTGCCCATCTGGGACGCCCGGGGGGCCCAGCTCCCCCCGATCTCGAACTGATCCCGTTGTGATCGTGCCCGGTTAGAATCCTTTCTCGGTGCCCTTGGTGCGCGCCGAGCGAGGAAGCCGACCCGATGTACGAGCCTAAAACGAAGTTCCCAGTCCTCACCAAGCGCATCCCCTGCTGGCCCCACGCCGACCCCAAGGGTCGCAAGGTGATCTCGCTCGCGGAATACACCTCGACCGGCGGGTACGACGGACTCCGCAAAGCGCTCTCTATGAATCCCGAGGATGTGACGGACACCGTCAAGACCGCCCAACTCCGCGGGCGGGGCGGCGCGGGCTTCCCCACCGGGCTTAAGTGGACCTTCCTCCCCCCCGCAGAAGGAACCCAATCCGAGCGCATCGCCAAGGGCGACCTGCGCTACCTCGCGGTCAACGCGGACGAATCCGAGCCGGGCACATTCAAAGACCGCCTAATCGTGGACTTCGATCCGCACATGATGCTCGAAGGCATCGCGATCTGCTGCTACGCCTGCAAGCTCGACCGCGCCTACATCTACATCCGCGGCGAGTACCACAAACAAGCGCAGGTCCTCGAAAACGCAATCAAACAAGCGTACGAATCCAAACTCTTCGGCGACCAGGGATTGCTCGACGGCATGACCACGCAGAGCGGCGAACCATTCCGCGTGGACTGCTACGTCCACCGCGGCGCGGGCGCCTACATCTGCGGCGAAGAAACCGCGCTGCTCGAATCACTCGAGGGCAAACGCGGGTGGCCCCGCGTAAAACCGCCCTTCCCCGCGATCAAAGGTCTCTTCGGCAGACCCACCATCATCAACAATGTCGAATCTCTCGCGCACCTGTCATCGATCGTCGAGAACGGTGCCGAGTGGTTCTGCGCGCAGGGCACCGAGTCCACCATCGGCGGCCCGCCTTCGTATGGCACCAAGCTCATGGGCGTCTCGGGGCATGTGAACCGCCCGGGCGTCTTCGAGTGCGATCTGGGTATCCCACTCCGCGAACTCGTAGAGGGCAAGGGCTACTGCCAGGGCATGCGGGGTGGCAAGAAGTTCAAGGGCGCGATCGCCGGCGGCATCTCAACCGGCGTGCTCGGGCCGGACGAACTCGATGCAACCATGGATTTCGACATCGGGCGCAAGCACAACGTGCTCGGGCTCGGCACCGCCTGCCCGACAATCTTCGACGAAGACACAGACATGGTCCTCGTCGCGCGCAACATCGCCCGCTTCTTCATGCACGAATCCTGCGGGCAGTG
>JAJDDG010000113.1 GCA_029260435.1 Phycisphaerales bacterium
TACCGCCCGGACCCGCGCTCCTTCTTCCCCATGGTCATCAAACGCGAACGCGCAGACTTCTCGCTCGACGGCGCACCAACCGCGATCATCTACGCCCGCACAATCGCCCACGACCTCCGCGATATAGACAAGCCCTACCGCTTCGCTGCCGAAGCACGCTGATCCCATTTGATCAGGGTGCTGTGGTACACGCCACAGGCGTGAACCACGTCCTCGTCGGGCGCGCTCTCTCCCTGTGCCACTGACCGGTCTTCCGGTCAGTGCTCTTTCCTTATTCTTCTCTTCCTGATGCCCGGTGCCCGATCTCTGATGCCTTCCCCTACCGGTACCGCTTCGCGTCCTTCTCCACCCGCCGCCGGATATTCACCCCCAGCTTCCGCGCCAACACCTCGTCGTACATCGCGGCAACCCCCGCCTTCCCGCCGCTTCGCGACACAATCCCCGCCAACGCCGCCAGATCCGCGTCCGCGCTCTCGTTGCGAATATTCCCCCGCAGCAGCGCAACCGCCCCGTCATCCCGCCCGCCCGAGACCATCCGCCGCCCGACCTGCCACAAAAGATCGCGCGTGATCCGGTGCCCCTTCGTCTCGGCGCTCGTTCTGTCATAGAGCCATAAAAACAATTCGTCATCACCCGCCCGTACCGCCGCCCGCAGCGAGTGTCCCGCCACAGCGCCCACAACAAACTTCTCGTCATCCCCCGCCAGCGCCTTGGCAAGCCGCAGCGCTTCATCGTCCATGCCGCGCATCACCAGCGCACGCATCCCCGCGTCGAACTCCCATGCGCGCAGTTGCTCGCTCATCCGATCCTTCAGATCAACACCCCCCTCGATCACCACTTCATCCGCCCCCGCCTCGCCCACCGCGTTCGGGATCACCATCAGCGGATCGCCGAACACATTGATCTTCCACACCGGCCCCCCGTCCACCCGAACCGCCGCGCCCCAGGGTGTCCCCTGCTGAACCAGCCGCTGCGCTAGCGCCGTGCCCGGCACAAACGCCCCCAGATACGGCTCGTGCACCGAACCCGCGTACGCGTACGCCCCCATCTCCAGCCACCGCGCACCGATCGTCTGATTCGGGTTCACGTTCTGCGCGCTAAACGAATGTATGAAATGCACAACACTCGGGCGCTCCAACTCGGGAACATCCGAGCCATACGCCCGCCCCCGCACCAGCTCGAACCAGGTGTTGTGCCCCTTCGTGTTCACGTGGATCAATCCCGCGTCCACCCCGCCCATGCACCGCCCGCGCCAACCATCAACCGTCCCCGATTCGCCCGAGTCATGCACCACACCCAGCCCCGATGCTTCCAGCACCCCCCGCATCCCATCAAGCTCGAACGGCTCAGCAAACCCCTTCGGATACCCGTCAAAGAGCCACGCATCCTCAACATCAAGAAACACCGCACACATCGCCCGGTACGCGCTCCACTGCGCATCGCCGTGCACCATCCCGCACCACGCAAACCGCCCACCGTCCGCGTGCCGACCGATCACATCCGTCAGCGCAAGATGCCCTTTTTCACCTTTGATCGCCACCCTGCTCGGGCGCGTCAGGCAGAGCGTCACCGAATCAATCGCGTCGCCAAGCCCGCGCCACGAATACCCGCTTGATTCGAGCCCCCGCGCCACCGCAACCCGAAGCGCCCCGAGGTCGTCGTCCTTGATCACATCTCCCGCCCGCCCGCGCGTCGTCCCGCTCCAGATGAGTACCTGCCCCCGCGCCGCCGCCAGCGCAAGCCCGCCCGTCCACGCCGGGTCGCGCTCGCTCACAACAACCGCGCCCGCCGGCACAAACCCCGCCCGTTCCCACACCGCTTCCAACCCCTCCATATCCGTCGCGCCCCAAGCCCCGGCTGCCGCATCCTCCACCATCGCACGCACACCCTGCCCGCTCCCCCCCGGCGCAAGCACCACCCGCTCCGGCCGATACCCGCGCACGAACCGTGCAATATTCTCCCGCGCCGCGTCCGTCCCGTCATCGATCAGCACCGGGTAGCGCACCTTGACGCTCCACCCGCCAACCTGCGCTGCATACGCCGCCGCGTCCGGCGCGATCACCACCACAGGTGCGTTCCCCGTCGCCTGTTCGAGCGACCGCACCCGCACGCCCAGCACACCCCGTGCGGGCATCTCGCCGAGCTGCTCACGCAGCTTCCCGAGCAGTTCCTCCTCCCGTTCCGCGCGCGCAATGGCGCACACCATCAGGCATATCACGACGCAGACACCAACCCGAGCCCGCTGGCGCAGACCACGCCTTGGTAGGGCAACACCCGATAAAAGGCCCGAAATAGAATATAGAGGACTCTTGTTCATAAGTGGAGTATCACAATGATATTACCCATACCGCCAACTCGTGTTGCTCCGAGCACCCATTGGAAAAGGCTTGCAAATTCCATCTCGACAGATTATTGACGCAGCATATCCCTAGAACCGAGGTGATGAATCACAACAATCTGGAGGTTCCGATGCCAAAGCGTATTCGATGTTCCATGCCCGTCACTCGTCGTGCACAGTCGATCCCAATCGTTTGTGCGCTGCTCTCCCTCGCGATTACCGTGAGCATATCTGCGCAGATATCCATAGATATTGAAACGAACATGTCGGATACCCAAGAAGAGATCTCAGACAGCACCAAACATAAACATCTCATTTTAGGCCCTCTTGAAATCGGTCCGATCACCGGACTCACCACCATATGGCACCCGGCGCCCGATCAGGAATCACTCATCCCGCTGGGTTCCACGCTCCTGCTCCGTCAACCCGTGCAGGCGCACCACACCGTGCTCTGGGAAGGGGCGCAGGAGATCGAACGAACAGACACCTACTCTCTCGCGCAGTGTGTCATGGACCAACTCGATACATTCACCGTGATTTGCAACGTGATTCAATCACCCGGCGATTATAAAACCCAGATGTGCGTCTTCCAGACCACGGACTACCCCACGAATAGGATCCTCGTGATGCCTAGCACACCGACGTGCCAGCCGCTCATGCTCACGGATGAGTCACCGATCGATGTGGCGCTCGACGCCTACTTCAACCACCCATTCTCGACAATCCATTCCAAGGACGGCGCCCACTTCGTCTCCGCGGTAAATACGCCGATCAATCTCAACTCGTTCGTCTTCCCCTCGGGATTCGCTCCCCTTCTGGAATGGCGCGTCAATGGCGAGCCCGTATTCATCGGCGCTAACACAACACACGAATTCGACCTCCCCGGCACATACTCACTCCAAGCGGGACCGCCAACCGCAATCGTCCGCCCGCACGAGTTCACCTTCGAGACCTATGCCGTTCACATCACCAGCTTCACCGTCCCAGGCGATCCAGACTACGCATCCACACACATACCCGAAAACCGTCCCGTCACGTTTTATGCACAAACCGACCCACCCGGTTATGAGAATTATATCCGGTGGCATGCGGCTACCAAGTTCGGCGAAACCTTCCCGGTCGTTGGAGAAGGCCCGAGCTTCACCGTGGAGTTCATCGAACCCAACGGGCTCGATCAATCCGGCGACCTATGGCAATGGATCGGCGTCCGCGCCGACTCGGCGCAGCGCGGACAGGATCAAAAAGCAGTCCTTGTCACCGCGGGCACATGCCCGTTCCCGAAGCGTTGCATCCCGAACGAAGACAGTTGTGTATACGATATTGTATTCGTTGTCGCCATTCCTGGAGCATCTGCGCCGTGTCCGAATAGGGCGGCCAGAGGCAACACCATGTGCATCGCGCCGTGCCCACCCCCGGTCCGAGGAAACTGTCCGTTTGGCGTTATTGTCATCCTTGATGTTGACGGCGACGGCACGCCGGACTGCCGGATTACCGCCAACCAGGGCAACGCGGCGTGTGCAGCATGCCCCACCGGTTCGCTCCGCGTTCTCTCGCAAGATCCCACCTGGTAGCCCGTCTCATGTTCTCGCGTGCGCGTTCCATTTTGTCCGCCGGTGTGATCGCTGTCTGTGCTACCGCTGCGCACGCTCAATCTTTCATCCCGCTCGGCGATCTGCCGGGTGGGATTGTTTTCTCCCGCGCACTCGGTTGCTCAGAAGACGGCTCGGCCGTCGTGGGGTACGCCGAATCCGCCAACGGCACCGAGGCGTTCCTCTGGACCGATGCCACGGGCATCACCCCGCTCGGCGACCTGCCCGATGGAGATTTCTACTCAGTCGCATCCTCGATCTCGGCAGACGGATCCGTCATCATCGGGACCGGTCACGACGAAACCTCTATATCCCACGCATGCGCGTGGTACGACGGTGTCGGGCCAATCAACCTCGGCGACCTCCCCGGCGGAACCGACTACTCGAGAGCCGAAGCCGTCTCCGCCGATGGGCTCACCATCATCGGCAACAGCTCGTCAACCTCCGGCGGGGAGGCCTACTATCGAACACTTCAGACGGGGATGATCCCGATCGGCGATCTCTCCGGCGGCGGCTTCTCCAGCTACGCCTTCGCGCTTTCTCACGACGCCTCGGTCATCGTCGGTAACTCCACATCAGGTGATACGGTCAAGCAGGCGTACCGATGGACAGCGCCCTCCGGTATGGTCCCGATCGGTGATCTGTCCGGCGGCATGATCCTGAGTGACGCTCGCGCCATCTCCGCAGATGGCTCCGTTGTCGCAGGATTCTCCGTCTCGGCGCTCGGCATCGAGGCGTTCCGTTGGACCGAGCAGACAGGCATGGTCGCGCTCGGCGATCTCCCCGGCACCGAAGTCGTCAGCGCAGCGCTCGGGATGTCCGCAGACGGACAAACCATTGTCGGATGGGGAAAAACAAACATAGGGCACGAAGCGTTCATCTGGACGCAAAAAAAAGGCATGCGCCATCTTGCAACGGCCCTCCTACAGGACCACGCAATCGATACATCAGGCTGGACACTCATCCAGGCACGTGCAATCTCTGCCGACGCCTCAACAATCGTCGGCTACGGGGTGAACCCGCTCGGCAACGAAGAAGCTTGGCTCGTCCGGATCCCCGCCGCGCCGTGCGAAGGGGATGTGAACGCAGATGGCACAGTCGATGTCAACGACATCGCATACGTGCTCTTCCGCCTCGGTGACCCCTGCGCCCAACCCGCTTGCCAAGGTGATGCCAACTCCGATGCAACCATCGATGTCAACGACATCGCGTATGTGCTTTTCAGGCTCACCATCGCCTGCCCCTGATCCAGACGCCTACCCGCGCACCGCAAAGTAATTATCCCTGCCCGGCACAACCGCGTCCGCGATCTCCATCACCTCCGCGAGCGATTCCTTCGCCCCCGCAATATCATTCGCCCATTCAACAACCCGCCCCTCGCGCGCATGAGCCGAGCTGACAACCGCGTCACCCGCGATCACCACCGTCCGCCCCGCCTCGGGCAGCAGCAACCCGCACAGCCCCGCCGACACACCCCCGAGCGGGAACAGATCCACACCCTCGACGACCCTGTCCGGCGCGTCCTCGCACTTCTCCAATAAACCGATCATCTCCTCCGCCCGCACCGCCACCTCTTCCGCATCCCGGTTCCGCGCCTGCTCCGCCATCATCAAGAGTTCGTGCCCCCGCGCTTCCCGCTCCATCTCGCCGATCACCCATGTCGCGTTTTCAAACGCCCCGAGCCCGCGCACCGTGTCTATCTGAAAACTCGTCAGAAACACATGCGTGATATCCCGCAACCCGATCCCACGCCGCTCGCTCAGCTTCGCCCGCAGCGCCGCCCCGGGCAGCCCCGGATCAACAAGAATCTTCGCCCCGCCCCGCTCGATCAATGTCGTTGTCGCGTGCCCCGTCCGCACCGCCTGCTTCTCGCCCCACAGCGCGTTCGCCTCAAGACACCCGATCGAGATCACGCACCACCCGTCCCCCATCATTCGTGCTCCGCCAGCATCCGAAGCACCTCGTGCCCCTTCTCCTTCTTCTCCCGCAGCCGAGCGATCACACCCGCCGGACACATCGAAGCGAGCACATCCAGATCATCCCCCATCGCCGTCACCTGCCGGATCAGCGAGCTGCTCGTGTACGCAAAGTCCTGCCCCGCGACAACAAACACCGTCTCGATCCCCGCGATCTGCCGGTTCGTCAGCGCCTGCTGCACCTCCGACTGCAGATCGCTCAGATTCCGTATCCCCCGCAGCAGCGCCGTCGCCCCGATCTCCCGCGCGTACTCCACCGTCAGCCCCTCGTACCCATCAACCTCCACGGGCGAAGCATCCGTTTCCCCCTGCACCATCTCATCCACCAACTCCCGCACCATCGTGAGCCGCTCGTCCCCGTTGAACAAAGCGACCTTCCCCGGATTCCGACCAACACCCACCACCACTCGATCAAACAGCCGCCGCCCCCTCCGGATCACATCCAGATGCCCATACGTCACCGGGTCAAACGACCCCGGGAAAAACGCCACATGCCGTGTATCGCTCATCAGATCTAAACTCCAGACACCCCAATAAAAACGCTCCCTGCCCCGCCGAGTCTACAGCCCATCCCCTCCCCCCCGCACACCCGCCCCATCCATCCCCCCTCCCCCGCGAACCCGTTGCCCGATCCCTTGCCCCCGCCCGGGTTGAATAGGACAGTTCAACCGGGAACAGACCTTTCCTGCTGCGCCCGCGTCGCAAGCCTCCAGCGGCGCGGGTTTTTTCATGCCCTTACGCTTCACTCGCAGTCCCATTGGGCAATCAAGGCAACCCAGGGAGTGATGGTGGGGGGGCGCGGGTTTTTTCATGCCCGCACAACCAGTTCGCTCGCCGATCCCGGGCAACCATCCCCCCGCCGGGCTACGCTCATGCTGGAGAATCCCCGCATGGACGCCGCCGCGCCAAACCCGCACAACGCCCCGCAGGAAAACACCGCCCGCGAGCCATCGCTCACGCGCATGGATATGCACTGCCACTCCAGCGCCTCCGACGCACCCGCCGTCGCCGCGCTCGGGCTCATCGACGCACCCGAGTGCTACTCCCCTCCCGAAAAAGTCTACGACCAGGCCCGCGCACGAGGCATGAACCTCGTCACCATCACAGACCACGACACCATCGCCGGCGGGCTCCAACTCATCGAGCGCGGCTACCAGGACTTCGTCCTCGGGCAGGAAGTCTCCGTCTCATTCCCCGAAGACCGCTGCCTGCTCCACGTCCTCGTCTGGGGGCTCACCCCCGAGCACGACGAACAACTCAACACACTCAAACTCCGTGACAATGTCTACGACTTCGCCAACTGGCTCCACGAACACAAACTCGCACACTCGTTCGCGCACCCCCTCTACATCCAGAACGGCAAGCTCACCCGCTGGCACCTCGAACGCGCCGCCCTCCTCTTCAAAGGCTGGGAGATCATCAACGGCGCGCACACCGGCGCACACCGCGTCGTCATCGAGCGCTACCTCTCAACACTCACCCCCGCCACCATCCAGCGCCTCTCCAAGAAGCACGCGATCAACCCACGCTTCTCGCGCATCTGGCACAAAGCCCACACCGCAGGCTCAGACGACCACGGACGCATGAACATCGGGCAGACATGGACCACCGTCCGCTCAGAAACCGCCAAAACAATCACCGATCCACACGAGTTCCTCCGCCGCGTCATGGCAGGACACTCCACCGTCGGAGGCCAAGCCGGGCACTCCTCCCTCCTCGCCCACCAGCTCTCCACCGTCGCCGTCAACTACTACGCCGACAAACTCCACGACAACCTCTCCTCACGCGGGCGATATATCGCCTCCAAGCTCACCCGCTTCGCCGGCGTCAAAGTGAGCAAGCCCTCCAAAGCCCGCCTCCTCGTCTCCACCACCGCCCGCAAACTCATCAACCGCAGAAAAAAATCCCTCCCGGTCATCGAGGCCCTGCGCGAATCGATCGCCCCCGTCCTCGAAAAATACCCCGACCTCAAATCCAGACTGGACCCCAACTGCTGGGATGCCGGCGCACCGATCGCCGACCACGAACGCATGGCGCAGTTCACACACGACCTCTGCCAGTCGATCTCTTCTTCCATGTCCTCCGGCGCCGTCTCCGCACTCCGCAAGCGCGACAAACTCGGCATCGTGGACCACCTCATCTCCTACACAATCATCCACGCCGCTCAACTCCCATACATCTTTTCCATGTTCTATCAAAACAAAGAACGCAACATGCTCGAGAAATTCGAACACGATGTCGCCCAACCAGGTTCCGGGATCTCTGTACTGGAGCGACCAATGCGCGTCTCACTCTTCACAGACACACTCGGTGATATCAACGGCGTCTCCCGCTTCATCCAGAACGTCGCCGCGCAGGCAAACCGCACGGGCCGCGACCTCCGCGTGGTCACTTCAACAACATTCCAGTGCCCCGATTGCCCGAACCTCTTCAACTTCGAGCCCGTCTTCGCGACACACATGCCAAAGTACGAGCAGCTCGAACTCGTCCTCCCACCCCTCCTCAAAATCCTCCGCCACGTAGACGAACACCAGCCCGATGTCATCCATATCTCAACACCCGGCCCCGTCGGGCTCATCGGGTTCATCGCCGCGAAGATGCTCCGTATCCCCGTGCTGGGCGTCTACCACACCGACTTCCCCGCATACATCGACCACCTCTTCGATGATCATGCCTTCACCTCGACAACCCGCGCATACATGCGCTTCTTCTACGAACCCTTCACCGCGATCTTCACACGCTCCGAACAATATATTGACGCGCTCGACAACCTCGGCATGCGCCGCGAACGCATCCTCCCCCTCATGCCCGGGCTCGAAACCGAACAGTTCAACCCCTCCTATCAGGACGACTCCATCTGGGACGACCTCGACGCCGAAGGCTTCCAATCCATCGCCCGCCCCTCGGTGAAAATCCTCTACGTCGGGCGAGTCTCCGTCGAGAAGAACATGCCCTTCCTCGCATCCGTCTGGGCACGCGTCGCAAAGAAATGCACCGAAAACAATATCCCCGCCGACCTCGTCGTCGTCGGCGACGGCCCATACCGCTCGCAAATGCAGCGCGAACTCGCCGGGCTCAACGCACACTTCCTGGGATTCCGCCACGCCCGCGAACTCTCCACCATCTACGCCTCCTCCGACTGCTTCGTCTTCCCCTCAACAACCGACACACTCGGGCAGGTCGTCATGGAATCGCAGTCCTCGGGCCTCCCCGTCATCGTCACCGATCAGGGCGGCCCGAAGGAAGTCGTCGAGCACGACATCTCGGGCTTCGTCCTCTCCGCCGACAGCGCTGACATTTGGGTCGAGCACATCTACGAACTCATCGCCAACGACACCCGCCGACAGCAAATGAGCCGCAACGCCACACAGGCAATGAAGGGTTTCGATATCGCCCACTCCTTCGAGAACTTCTGGGCCGTCCACGTCAAAGCATGGCACGACCACCTCGCAACACTCGGTATCACCCCCCGCGACCCGGGCGGAGTATCCCTCCGCCCAGCCCCGGGGCCATCCCCCGCTCCGGGTGAGCCCTTGCCAAACATCCCCACCGCCTGAGCAATCTCACACCCTTCTGCGACCCGCCCTGAACGCCCCCGCCCCGTGCGCCGATACCTCTCCTACCGCGCACCTCGCGCGCACAGGAGACGGGCAATGAGCAAATCCAACGAGATGACCAGCATCACCGGCGAAATTCTCCTCGACGCCGGGACCAACGAACTCGAGATCCTCGTCTTCTCCATCGAAGAAGGATGGTTCGGCGTCAACGTCGCGAAGGTCCGCGAAGTGATCCGCCCCGTTGACACCACCGTCATGCCCCACCAGCACAAATCAGTCACGGGTATCTTCAATATCCGCGGCAAGGTTCTCCCCGTCGTGGACCTCGTCAAGCACCTCGACCTCAAGGCAATATGCGGTGAGACCGAACCCGCCGAGGGCCGCGTCATCATCACCGAGTTCAACGCCCAGCAGGTCGGCTTCACCGTCTCCACCGTAGACCAGATCTACCGCGTTTCCTGGAGCGACATCAAACCCGCACCCGACCTCGAATTCGGCAACCTCACCAAAGACGACGAAGAAGTGCTTTCTTCCACCACCGGCTCCATCGAGATCAAAGACCGCCTCGTCCTCATGCTCGATTTCGAGTCCATCGCCGACGAGATCCTCTGCGAGCAGAAACTCCATATCGAGAAAGTCGAGAACACCCACAACGTCGAACGCGAAGCCAAACGCGTCATCATCATCGACGACTCCCCCTTCATTCGGAATCTTCTCAAACGCGTCTTTATCAACTCCGGCTACACCGCCGCCGAGTTCTACTCCAACGGCGCCGAGGCGTGGGACGCAATCAGCACAACAACCGACAACTCAATCGATGTCATCGTCTCCGACATCGAAATGCCCCGCATGGACGGGCTCAACCTCACCTCCCGCATCAAAGAGCACCGCGAGCTCCGCGACGTCCCCGTGATCCTCTTCTCCTCCCTCATCTCCGCCGACAACCTTAAAAAGGGCGAGCAGGTCGGTGCCGATCTCCAGATCGCCAAGCCCGAGGTCGCCGAGATGGTCCGCATGGTGGATCTCGCCGTGCTCGGCAGGATAGAAGAACTGAAGCAGGCCGTCGCCGCCTAATAAAATCATCACGTGGCTAAACGCCTGTCAATGAGCGTCTTGTGTGCTGCGCACCCCGTCTGTCGCACCTAACTATTGACGCCGACATTCTCGGACATCTAATATAAGTTTCCGGCCCACGACGCCCCCGCTTCGTTATTTGCGGACCGTCCGTCCGGAAGGAGGAGAGCGACATGTCCGCACACGCGGCCCATGGATACTCGGCGCGCCAACACCGCGCTCCCAATCCCTCCTGCCCACACCATCTATCCACGCACATCAACGGTATCTCCCGAACGATCGATCACACCCGGTGATCGCTACGAGCACGAACAACCCCCGTCGGCCCAACAGCCGCCTGGGGCTTTTCTTCTGTTGAGAAGCCCCGCCGCGCCGCCCCGGAAACGCGCCAGCGCAGCATTTCGTGAGCAGGACCAGTCCGGCCCTGCAATCTGTCTCAGTCATCCAGGAGCAAGAGCTATGAAAACCAGATTCACAATACTCACCCTCGCCTGCGCCGCTTTCGCCGCGCTTATGCTCACCGCAGCACCCGTCCCCCAGGCATCCGCGATCCCGCCGCAGCATGGACACGCCGACGACCCCTGCGAATACACCCGCCAACACCAGGACGACAACTCAGACTTCGCACTCTGGGAAGCATTCTGCGACGACACCGTCCAGGAACTCCACCTCCGCAGCCTCAGCGCCGACGCCCGCTGCGGCCGCTACGCCCGCACCGCCATCCACGAGATCAGGCGATTCTGCCGTCACCACTGCCGAAACTGCTCGAGCAACTGCCGCAAGATTCCCCAGCGCGCCAAGACAAAAGCCCGCATCGGCAAGTTCAACGTCGCCAAGTGCGTCTGGGACGCCCAGATGGACTACGACGATATCTATAACAACGCCCGCGCCCAACTCGAAGCCGCCGGCTACGCCTGCCTCGTCCAGAAGCTCTACATCAAGTTTCAGTATGTAAATACGCACTCGGTCCGTTTCCAGCGACGCGCCAACAATGCCATCGAAGGCGCAACACGCAACTGCCGCTGTCCCTAGTAGTAATCCGCCCGTTCGACTGGAAACATCGACACCAATACAGGTGAACCAACGCCCCGGCCAACCGCCGGGGCTTTTTCATGCGCGACGCAGAGTTTCTAGCCCCCTCGTTTTTCCCGGAAAAACTCCTGCCGGGTGCCACGCTTTGACCCGGAGGGCAAAGCGTGCTTCGCATACTCCCCGTGCCACTGACCCGTCTTCGGGTCAGTGCTCTTCCACTCCCCTCTTCCTTTGAAATAAGCCGGGTGCCGTGGTACACGACGAAGTCGTAAACCACGATCAAACCCCTCTCGGGTGCCACGCCTTGATCCGCAGGACAAGGCGTGTTCTAGCGCGGCGTCGGGTGGCATGCCCACACGGAAGAATGGGCATGTCTTTTCTCTTGTATTTCTCCCGTGCCACGGATCCGCCGCGGCGGATCAGTGCTCTTTCGTTTCCATCGATTGGCATCCTCCATCTCTTCATCCGAAGGATGAAGTCTTCCCTTCCTTTACAAAAAAGCCACGCGAAGCGTGGCTGAAAAAACGATTCTTCTCTTCCCGATCCTTCCCTACGGACACTCACCTCCCAGTCGGAACAGCACAAAACTGATGTCGTTCACATCAATCGCACCGTCCCCATTCGCATCACCATCACACGGCGGGCACGCACCTCCCAGCCGGAACAGCACATAGCTGATGTCGTTCACATCAACCGCACCATCCCCATTCGCGTCACCGTCACACTTCTCCAAAGGCAAAGTGGCGATCCAGCCCTCGGTATTTCCATTATGGAGGCCCGCTCCGACGATTGTCCGTCCATCAGCAGACACACCGTGTGCTATTTCCAGAATCCAATCGGTCATGTCCAGTCCTGCTTCGCTTAGCAAGTCTTGAACCGACCTCATGCCGTGTGTGGCATCCCACACGAAGGCGCCGTCGCCCTTGTCAGTACTGCTGATTCCCACCACAACCGAGCCGTCGCTCGAGACGGCACGTGCCGTGCTGAAAAATACGCCGCCTAACAAGTCGCCTAGCCCAACCATACCGCCGGTCACAGTCCATAAAAACGCTTCGGTGCCAGAATCAGAATTGCCCTCTCCGACCACAACCGAACCATCTGCCGAGACGCTAGTAGCATTACTGAGAAAAATCCCACCTGGCAGGTCGCCCAGTGCGGACATGTTGCCAGCAAGTGTCCACCGGAAAGCCTCGTTGCCTGAGGCGCCGATGAATTTTCCTACAACGACAGTCCCATCGCCCGAAACGCCCCAGGCGACGTTGAAGAGCCCGCCGGGCAAGACGCCCAACCCGACCATCCCGCCGGTGGTCGTCCACCGGTAAGCCTCGGCATTGAAGGCAGAATTGCTCTGCCCCACTACAACTGAGCCGTCTGCCGAAACACCTAAGGCACTGCTGAGAAAACTTCCGCCAGGAAGATCGCCCAGCCCGACCATTCCACCCGTGGGTGTCCATCGGAACGCCTCTTGGCCAGAAGCAGAGAGGCTAGCTCCCACCACGACCGAGCCGTCTGCAGAGATTCCGGTGGCACTGCTGAGAAAACTTCCGCCAGGAAGATCGCTCAGCCCGACCATCCCGCCGGTTGGCGTCCACCGGAAGGCTTCGAATCCAGAAGCGGTGCTGCTGAATCCAACTACTACCGAGCCGTCTGCAGAGATTCCGGTGGCACTGCTCAAAGTGCTTCCGCCAGGAAGATCGCCCAAACCGATGAATGTCGCGGTCCCAGCGTGGGCACCGCACACAGTAGATCCGAGCAACGCGACAACGGTTGCGATAGTTGATCTCATGGATTCTTCCTCCTACGGCTATCCGCTCCGAACGAGAGTACCTAGATCAAATCCCCATTGCGACCAAAAACCACGATAGCACTGATTCCCCTGCTAAATGCCGTGGTACCGTTGCAGCCGAGACCACACCTTCTTTCCTTCACCCTCGCGGTGAAGTCTTCTCTTTCTTTCCTCATAAAAACGCGACGCGCAGCGTCGCGTAAAAACAAACTCCGATCTTCTGCCTGATGCCCGGTGCCTGATGCCTATTGCCTTCTTTTTCTCCTGAAAAACTCCCTGAGCACATCCCCGCACTCCGCCGCCAGCACCCCCCGCACCGCGCGGACCCGGTGGTTCAACCGCGGATCTTCGAGCACCCTTCGTAAGGAACGAACCGCGCCCGCCTTCGGGTCATCCGCGCCGTACACCACCCGCCCGACTCGCGCATTGACGATCGCCCCCGCGCACATATGGCACGGCTCGAGCGTCACAACAAGCGTGCAACCGGTGAGCCGCCAGTCCCCCAGCGCGCGCGCGCCTTGGCGCATCGCGATCAATTCCGCGTGTCCGCACGGGTCATTTTCCGTCTCTCGTGTGTTCGAAGCCTCGGCTAAGACCCTGTTCGTCGCCGTTTCGTACAAAACGGCGCCCACCGGCACCTCATCATGCAGGGCCGCGGCGCGCGCGAGCGACACAGCGCGCTCCATCATGCGCACGTCCACCTGGGTAGCTACCTCGTCCGAGCGCACATGTCTCAGGTAGCGTCGGTACAAACGCCCCCTGTCTGCGCGCGCCACCGGTCGCATCACGCGTCCCCCTCGTCCCCATCTGTCCCGTTGTCATGCCTGCGCGCGCTCGAACCCGCGATCCTCGAAGCGGGCACGAACCGCATCAGGATCAACCCCAACTCGTACAGCATGTACAGCGCACCAGCCAGCAGGACCATCGACAGCGGATCCTGCGGCGTGAAGATCGCCCCCGCAACCGCGCACACCAGCAGCACATGCTTGCGGAACCCCGTCAGATCGTCGGCGCGCAGGATGCCTGTCCACCCGGTGAGCATCATCACGAGCGGCAGCTGGAACGCGAGCGCGAACACAATCCCGAGCCAGAACACGAGAGACACGTATTCACCGATCCGGTACTGCTGCGCGATCAGCCCGCCGCCCTGCAGCGCCGTCCCCATCACCAACCCGTCATCCACACAAACCCGTAGCTGCCCGAGGGTTGTATTCACCCACATCTGCCCTTTCGTGAACACCTCGGGGTCGCCCGCGAGCACCACGATCTCGGAGAGCTGTGCGCCCTCGGGCAGCGCGACAGCGCCCGGCTCGGTGCGCACGATGTTCGAACCAAACCCGATGAGAAATGTCAGCGAGATCGGCAGCAGGATCTTGTAGAGAAACGCAAACCCTGCGGCTGTAAGCACCGCCGACATCGGCAGCAGCACGTACACAAAGCGCCGTTCGCCGGCGTACAGACCCGGCGAGATGAACAGCCATGTCTGGTACAGCACCCACGGCACACCCACCAGCAGCGCCATCACCATCGACACCTTGAGGTATGCGGCGAAGGGTTCGATGGGGCTCGTCGCCAGGAGCGATGGAGAGATGTCGTTTGCGGCTAAAGCGTTATTCAGCGGGACGATAAGAAATTCGAGCAGCGGCGCACCCATCATCAGGAAGCCGACCATCAGGGCGCCGAGCCCGAGGAGTGTCCAGATGAGGCGGGCGCGGAGTTCGTCGAGGTGGTCGCCGAATCCCATGACCTTGGCATCGGCGATGGGTTTGGGCTGATTGGGATGGAATGTTTTGCTCGGCACGCCGGGGTCAGAATAGGCGTTTGGCGGTTCGGGGAGGGGATCCGGGGGGGTCGGCCCCCGTGAATCTGGTGGATGGGGAGAAACCTCGTCCAGATGGAGCGGAAAAAATGACAGGATGTCGATGGGGGAGCGTCCAGATGAGGAGATGAGCGTGCGGGAACGAGGCAGAGCACTCGGCAGCGGGCCCATCCGGATCGATGATCCGGCGGGGCTGGAAGCTGCCTGGCACACCCACCGTCGGTGGGTGGCTGCGATTCTGCTCGCTCATAAACCCCGTGAAGTGGATCTGGAGGATCTGTTGCAGGATGTCGCGATGAAGCTGGTGGCGAACGCGGATTCGCTCCGAGACCCGGCGGCGGTCCGCGGGTGGCTGCGGCAGGTGGCGTTGAATGTTGCGCGGACGAGCGGGCGTCGGCAGACGGTGCGGCGGGCGGCGTTCGATGATCGGGCGGGGACGGAGTACGCGGCGCAGGAGAGTTCGGCGGATCTGGCGCGGATCGAGGCGCGCGAGGATGGCAAGCGGGCGCTTGACGTGACGCGGACACTGCCCGAGGCGTACCGCGAGGTGCTGGTGCTGCGGGCGGTGCGCGGGCTGAGCTACAAGCAGATCGGCGAGATTCTTGGTGTGCCGGTGACGACGGTGGAGACACGGTTGGCGCGGGCGCGGCGGATGGTGCGGGCAGAACTGGAACGGGGTGGGGAAGTCGCGGGGCGGGTTGATGGTTTTACAACGGGGTCGGGCGAGGGAGGTGGATCATGAATGAACGAGATGTGCAGCAGTACGAGCCGACGCGCGAGGATGTGTTGATCGGTCGTGTGTCCGACGGCGAGGCGACGCCCAATGATTGGGCGGATCTGGAGCGATTGGCTGCGGAAGACGATGGTGTGTGGTCGCGGCTTGCTACGGCGCAGCGGGCGCACGCTCGTTTGAGCGAGGCGGTGGATGACGAGATCGCGGTGTGCGAGCTTGTTGGTCTGCCTAAAGCGCCGAGCAAGGTGCGTTCGCTTGTTGCCAGGGGTATCGGGATCGCTGGGTGGGGTGTTGCGGCGGCGCTTGCGCTGGCGGTGATCAACGGGCCGCGCGGGGTAGAGCCTGTTGAACCGGGCGGGCTTGTCGCGGGCGGTGCGGGGGCATCGACGACGTACAACGTTGTGCCGGCGGGGTGGACATCGGATCAGATGATGGACGAGTACATGCAGCAGGGGAAGCGTGAGGGGCGCGTGCTGGGCGAGTTGCCGAGCAGGCTGGTCGAATCGCGCGGTCTGGGTGATGGGCTTGGGCGTGAGGCGGTGTATGTCCGCATGATCCTTGAGATGAAGCATGTGGGGGAGATGGATATTGTTGGTAACCAGCGGACGGGGAACGGTGAGCCGGTGCGTGTGAAGATGCGCGTGCCGGACAAGATTACCGGGCAGCCGATCTGACTGATTTGATACGGATTTTTCACCGGAACCCTGCGTGGGGCAGACGGAGGTTTTACAGATGAACAATGTGATGATGATTCTTTCGGTTGCTGCGATCGCGGGCACCGCTTCGGCGCAGTACGCGACCGGCGGCAAGAGCGAGGTGGGGCAGCAGTTGCACGAGCACCTGTCCAAGGTGCAGGTCCGGCAGATGCAGTTCGCGGGCGTTGAGGACGGGAAGGTGACGATCCCGCTGCGGATCGCGGACGACAACAGCACCAATATGCAGATCAATGCCGATGAGGTTGAGATTTCCGTGACGCAGGAGGGCTCGCTTGTAATCGTCGAGATCGATGGCGTTGAGGTGTTCAACGGCGAACTGGACAGCGACTTTCAGACGTTCACGCTCACGAGCGGCGAGAATGAGATCGAGCTGGTGAACGCGGGCGATGGCGAGGGCAATGTGTTTATCTTCGAGAACGGCAGGTTCGAGGGTGCGCGGCATGCCCTTGAGTTGGCTCAGGGTCTGCATGGGAAGGCGTTAATGAACGTGCAGGAGTTCGGCGGGCACCCGAAGGTGATGATGGGTGTGACGCTTGAGGGCGTGGGTGAGGCGACCGCTAAGCAGCTCGGGATCGATGCGGACGGCGCGACGATGATCGGGACGGTGATGGACGGTCTGCCCGCGGGCAAGGCTGGTCTTGAGCAGTACGACATCGTGGTCGGTGTTGACGGTCTCGACGGGGCGAGCCCGAAACAAATCCGCGAGGCGCTGGGCGACAAGGAAGCGGGCGACCAGCTTGTGCTGGACGTGGTGCGCGAGGGGCGTGCGGTGCAGGTTGTGCTCAACCTGGAGGCGTACGACGCGGCATCGCTTGGTGTGAAGATTGAGCATTCGTTCGCGTTTGCACCGCGGGTGATGGATCCGGAGCACGCTGAGGAACAGTTCGGCGAGTGGCTGCAGGAGCTGGTTGACCAGCGTGCGGAGCTGCGCGAGGGGTTGCAGGGCGCGCTGGATCAGGGCACACGGGATGAACTGATCGCGAAGATGGAAGGGCTTAACGGGCACATCGAGAAGATGCGCCAGCAGATCGCCAAGGGTGATTTTACGATGCCGAACAACATGAGTTTCCCTCAGGGCGCCTGGGCGTGGTCGGGTGATGACATGTCGTTCACGCTGGATCTTGATCTTGAGAACATGCCGAATGTTGAGTTTTTCCGGCAGGGCGACGGGCACGCGGTTGTTGTGCCGGACGCGCATGGCAGCGGCGAGATCAAGGTGCTGATCGAGCGTCTCGAGCGGTCCGCCGAAGAGCATGAGCGGAGCGTTGAGCACATGGAGTCGCGCATTCAGGATCTTGAGCGGATGCTCGAGCGTGCGGTGCAGGAGCTCCACGAGGCGAAGCAGGACAAGGGTCCGGACGCCTGAACGAGGCGAGGCTCACGCATTGCAACCGTCGGTTGAGCCGACGGTAGCAAGGGTGTGACACAAACAGCCTCTTCTGCTTGGCCTCTTTTGGGGCGAAGCATCTGCAAGACACACGGCACGGGCGTCCAAATGGGCGTCCGTGTTGTTTTTATGTGGAGTAAGGAGTGGAGAGAAGAGAAGCTCCCCTCACCCGGCCTCACTTCGTTCGACCACCCTCTCCCCCGGCGGGGAGAGGGGGCGGAGATCGATGGACGCGATAAATAATGTGGTTCCGCTCGGGTGTGTTTCGTTGGGTAGACTCGATGGCAGACGACAGGTCTTTGATACAAGAGACGGTTGAAGAGGAATGAACACGATGTACGGACTGGTTCGGTTATCGATTGTGGGGTTGGTGTTGGCGGTGAGTACGGCGCGGGGGCGTGCGGGCGGGACGAGTATTGAGTTGGAGGTGGATGCGACGGATCTGTCGCGGAATATCGTGCGCGTGCAGATGCACATGGACGTGCATGAGGGGATGGTTGGTGACGGCGGGGAACTGGATTTGTATTACCCGGTGTGGGTGCCGGGCAATCATGGGCCGAGCGGGCCGGTGGGGAATGTGGTTGATATCCGGATCACGGATTGCGACGGCGCGGCGCTGCTCTGGGATCGGGATCCGACGCAGGTGGAGCGGATCACGGTGTATGTGCCAGATGGGTGCGATGGGATTGATATGCAGATGGGGTACATCGCGTCGCAGCCTCGGATGCTCTCACAGTCGAGCGATACGTACGGGCGGGCGACGTTTGGCGGGTTGAACTGGAACACGGTGGTGTGGTACCCGGGCGGGATGTCGCACCAGGAGATCATGGTGCGTGGGACGATGCGCGTCCCGAATGATTGGAAGGTTGCGACGAGCCTCGAGACGACGGATCGGGGCTCGGGCGGGTTTCTATTCGAGCGGACGACACTCGCGGAGTACATCGATTCGCCGGTGGTGATGGGTCGGTATCTACAGACGACACAGCTGGAGACGGCGGGGCAGGTGCCGCACTGGTTCCACACGGTGGCGGACGAGGCGCGGTACGCGGAACTGCCCGGTTGGCTTGCGGCGAAGTTCTCGAAGATGGTGATGGAGTCGGTGGTGGTGTTCGGGGATTTTCCGAGGAAGGGGTACCACTTCCTGTATTTATTCGGGGAGGATCTGCGGTTCGGGCTCGAGCACGGCGAATCGACGTTTATGGGTTCGGAGCGGGATCGGTTGAAGGACGCGGAGGCGATCGAGGGGTTGATCGGCGGCGGTGACGGGTTGTTGGTGGTGCCGCACGAGTATGTGCATGTGTGGTGCGGGAAGCTGCGTGCGCCGGAGGGGATGGTGCGGGATGATTTTCATACGGCGGCGCGGACGGACATGCTCTGGGTGTACGAGGGGTTGACGAGTTATTACGACGAGGTGCTGGCGGTGCGGAGCGGGCTGAGCACGTTCGATGAGTTTGCGCAGAACATGCTTGACGCGATCGAGAAATATGAACGGATGGAGGGGCGGTTGTGGCGGAGCGTGGAGGACACGGCTCGGCATGCGCAGCACCTGCGGGACCGCGGGAAGTACTGGCTCGATCGTCGGCGCGCGCAGGATTACTACGGAGAGGGCGCGCTGTTCTGGCTCGAGGCGGACGCGATCATCCGCAGGGGGACGGACGGGGCGCGTTCGCTGGATGATTTCTGCCGGTTGTTCTTTGATGTGAACGCGAAACCGGTGGGCTCGCAGGACACGTATTCGCGCGGCGAGATTGTTGATGTGTTGGGGGCGGTGTACCCGGGAGAGGATTGGGATGGGCTGATCCGTTCGCGGATCGAGCGCCCGAGGGAATCGCTGGACATGGGGTATCTGGTGGAGAAGGTTGGGTACCGGGTGGAGATAGCGGGGGAGATGACGAAACTGCAGAAGCACCGCGCGAAGGACGAGGAGGGTGCGGATCATCAGCGGACACTCGGGATCGCGCTGGATAAAGAGGGAGTGGTGACGAAGCTGGTGCCGGATTCGCTCGCGGATGACGCGGGGCTCGGGTACGGGATGCGGTTGATCGGCGTGAACGGGTGGGTGTACAGCGCCGAGAGGATTGGGGAGGCGGTGGAGGAATCGAGCGAGCGGGGGCGTGTGGAACTGATGGTGTCTTTTGCGGATCGGATCGAGATGTGGCAGATCCCGTACGACGGCGGCGCACGGTTCCCGAGGCTGGTGCATGCGGCGGGTGAGATGGATGTGCTGGGCGCGATCGCGTCGCCTCGGACGGGAAACTGATTGGGCCGCGCGATATAATGCGGTTGTGGCGGTTCCGTCGCACCGTCGTACAGCACGAACGCACACCGAATTCGGGAAAGGTCTTCTTCTATGGCATCGCCGCGCAATCCCTTCAACAGCCGCAAGACACTGCGTACCTCGTCGGGCGAGTACACCTATTTCGATCTGGGCGCGTTGCGGGAGCAGGGGATCGGGCACATCGACAAGCTGCCCTATTCGATCCGGGTGTTGCTGGAATCGATGCTGCGGAATGTGGATGGGTTCACGGTGACGGAGGAGGACGTGAAGGGGCTCGCGGAGTGGGACGCGAAGCATGTGAAGAAGGTGGAGATGCCGTTCATGCCGGGGCGGGTGGTATTGCAGGACTTCACGGGTGTGCCTTGCGTGGTTGATCTCGCGGCGATGCGGGACGCGATGCGGGGATTGGGTGGCGATGCGAGCAAGATCAATCCGGATGTGCCGTGCGATCTGGTGATCGATCACTCGGTGCAGGTGGATGACTTCGCGACGCGGGTGGCGCTGACGATCAACGCGGAGAAGGAGTTTGAGCGGAACAACGAGCGGTACGAGTTTCTCAAGTGGGGGCAGCAGTCGCTCGACAACTTCCGGGTGGTGCCTCCTGCGACGGGGATCGTGCACCAGGTGAACCTGGAATATCTGGCGCGGGGTGTGCTGAGCAAGGATGTGGACGGTGAACAGGTGGTGTACCCGGATTCGCTGGTTGGGACGGATAGCCACACGACGATGATTAATGGGTTGGGTGTGTTGGGTTGGGGTGTCGGCGGGATCGAGGCGGAGGCGGTGATGCTGGGGCAGGCGGTGTACATGCTGACGCCCGAAGTGGTTGGGTTCCGCTTGAAGGGCAAGCTGCCCGAGGGGGCGACGGCGACGGACCTGGTACTGACCGTGACAGAGATGCTTCGTGCGCACGGGGTGGTGGAGAAGTTTGTCGAGTTCTTTGGCGAGGGGTTGTTGTCGCTCACGCTGCCCGATCGCGCGACGATCGCGAACATGGCGCCGGAGTACGGCGCGACGTGCGGCTTCTTCCCGGTGGATTCGGTGACGATTGATTACCTGCGATTTACGGGCAAGAGCGACGAAGAGGTTGAACTCGCCGAGGCGTACTGCAAGGCAGGGGAGTTGTTCTGGACGCCCGATTCACCGGAGCCCGACTTCTCGAGTGTGATGGAGCTCGATCTTTCGACGGTGCAGCCGTCGCTCGCGGGTCCGAAACGTCCGCAGGATCGGATCGAGTTGAAGGATATGCAGCGGGAGTTTCAGCGGGCGCTGACTGCGCCGGTTGGGCCGCAGGGTATGGGGTATGCAGAAGATCAGCGCAAGCTGAGCACCCCGGTGACATTGACCGAGGCGTGCCACCCGTCGAATGTTGGCGAAACGATTGAACTTCAAAATGCGAGCGTGGTGATCGCTGCAATTACGAGCTGCACGAACACGAGCAACCCGGATGTCATGATCGCGGCGGGGCTTGTTGCGAAGAAGGCTGTTGCGCTCGGGCTCACGCGGAAGCCCTGGGTGAAGACATCGCTCGCGCCGGGATCGAAGGTTGTGACGGAGTACTTGGATGCGGCGGGGCTGAGCGGCGATCTGGAATCGCTCGGGTTCCATACGGTTGGGTACGGGTGCACGACATGTATCGGGAACTCGGGGCCGCTGCCGCTCGAGATCGAACAGGGGATCAAAGATGGCGGGCTCGCGGTGGCGAGCGTGCTGAGCGGCAACAGGAACTTTGAGGGGCGTGTGCACCCCGAGGTGAAGGCGAACTACCTTGCTTCGCCGCCTTTGGTTGTTGCTTATGCGATCGCGGGGACGGTGGATATTGATCTGTCGAAGGATGTGATCGCGAAGAGCGCGGATGGGGCGGATGTGTATCTCAAAGATATCTGGCCCAGCACGGCGGAGGTGCGCAGCGTGCGCGAGAGCGCGGTGACGCGCGAGCAGTTTGTCGAGAAGTACGCGGGTGTGTTCACCGAGAACGAGACTTGGAACGAAGTGCCGGTGAGCAAGAGCGAGCGGTACGGGTGGCGGGATGATTCGACGTATATCCAGAACCCGCCGTTTTTCGAGGGGATGACGGAGGAGGCGCCGGGCTTCGGCGCGATCAACGGCGCGAGGGTGCTGTGCTATCTGGGAGACTCGGTGACGACGGATCACATTTCGCCGGCGGGGCGGATCGAGCCCGAAACGCCCGCGGGGCAGTACCTGATCGAGAGCGGGGTTGCGCAGTCGCAGTTCAACAGCTTCGGTTCGCGGCGCGGGAACGATCGGGTGATGACGCGGGGGACGTTCGCGAATGTGCGTGTGCGGAACAAGCTCGCGGCGGGCGCGGATGGGGATATCCCCGAGGGTGGTTGGACGAAGGACATGAGCGCGAAGGGCGGCGGGAAGATCGCGTATATCTACCACGCGGCGCAGCACTACAAGCGGGAGGGGACGCCTCTGGTTGTGCTGGCGGGCAAGGATTACGGGATGGGCTCGAGCCGCGACTGGGCGGCGAAGGGCGCGATGCTGCTTGGTGTGCGTGCGGTGATGGCGGAGAGCTACGAGCGGATCCACCGGAGCAATCTGGTGTTTATGGGTGTGCTGCCGCTGGTGTTTGAGAAGGGTCAGAGCGCCGAATCGCTCGGGCTTGATGGATCGGAGACGTTCGACATCGCGCTGAGTGAGGATGTGACACCCCGGCAGATGGTGCGGGTGACGGCGCACAAGGCGGACGGCTCGAAGGTTGAGTTTGAGACGATGTGCCGGTTGGATACGCCTGTTGAGATCGAGTACTTCCGCAACGGCGGGATCCTGCAGACGGTGATCCGCAAGAAGCTGAACGAGGCGAAGCAGCCGGCGGGGGTGTGAAGAGAGGCATCAGGCACCGGGCATCAGGCATCAGGAAGAAGAAGACATGCCCGCGCTAAAGCGTGGGCATGCCACCCGGCGTGCTATGGAGGGTGTGGTGGGTGCGGTTGTTGGGTCGGGTGTTTGGGTGGAACAGCCGGATGGGGCCGTGGGGCGGCGGCGGGATGGGGTCGATTTAGATGGAGCGGAGTGGTTGATCGTGGTTTACGCCTTCGGCGTATACCACGGCACCCGGCAAGACATGCCCGCGCTGCGCCTGGGGATCGCACCCGAGAGTCTGAAGAGGAAGGAACACTGACCTTCCCTTCGGGGAGGTCAGTGGCACAGGCAAAGGGTTAGTCGAGGTGGGCGAAGCCCTTCATGCCGGCGGAGCGGGCGTGGACCATGAGCTTCTCGCGGATCTCTTTGTCTGGGGCGATCAGTTCGACGGCGATCTCCCAGCGTTTGTTTTTGAGCTGGATGACGCGGACGACCTTGGTGTTGACATCGAAGCGGTCGATATCCGATCTGAGGTTGAGCATCATTGTCTGCCCTGGGCGGATGGTGCATTTCCGCTTGCGGAGGATGCGGAGCCCGGAGGCGGAGATATCAACGACCTTCCCGAGTTCGCACTTGAGGTTGTGCGTCCGGATGCGCCCTTTGCGGCGGCGTTCGGCGGCACTCGGGAGTTGATTGGCTGGTTTCATTGGTGTGAAGATGTCCATATGTGAACCCTGACCCAAGATCGGGTGGGGGCACGCTGGGGATCTGGAATAGAGCCCGCGGGAGGTGGTGTGTGTGGTGTGGGGGGGTGGTGGCGGGTGTGATCAGTTGTGATCGGACCCACCCTGTGCGGCGGCGCGGGCGAGGGTGCACAGCTCGGCGCGGGCGAGATCGTCGGCCTCGATGATGTGCAGGCCGAGCTGCCATTTTCGGAAGCCGAGTTTGGTGACGCGGATGACTTGGACCTGGATGGAGAAGGTGGACAGAGGGGAGCGGATGGTGATTGTGGCGTCGGTGTTCTCGGGGACGGGCCTGGAGCCCCTGTGGATGACCCGGAGTCCTGTAGAGGAGATGTCTGCGACTTGCCCCCATTCGCAGGAAACCTTGAGTGTTTTGATCCTGCCTGCCCGGCGGCGCTCGGGGGCGTTCTGGGAGAGGTGGGGGAACGAGGGGTTATGGGCTGGGCGGTCCATTATTGGGGCATCGGCTCGGAAGGGGATCGTCTTTGGTGGGAGGTTCGGGTGGGTGGGGCTGGGGGGCGTGGGGGGTGGTGGTGATGGGGGTGTGGTGTCGTTATTCTGTTTCCCCCTTGGAATAGAGGTGGGGATATTGGCTCAATGAGATTCGGCCCGGACGGGCGGTATGGGTGCGTCGGCTTTCTGCTGGCGGGTCTGACGAAAGAGGAAGAAGGCGACGATGGGCAGCACCGGCGTAGTGACACAGATCATCGGCTCCACGTTTGACGCGCAGTTCCCGGAGGATCAGCTCCCGGATATCTACAACGCGATCAAGATCGAAACCGAGACGCGCGCCGGCAAGCTTAGCCTGACGGGCGAGGTGCAGAAGCACATGGGCGGCGGCCGGGTGCGTTGTGTTGCGCTGGGTTCGACGGACGGGCTGACACGGAACATGCACTGCACGGATACGGGCGGCCCGGTGCAGGTGCCGGTGGGCGAGGGTGTGCTGGGGCGGGTGTTTAACCTGCTCGGCGATCCGATCGACGAGCGCGGGCCCGCGGATGTTGATCGGTATCGCGCGATCCACCAGTCCCCGCCGGCGTTCGCGGATCTGAACCCGAAGACGGAACTGCTGGCGACGGGCATCAAGGTGATCGACCTGCTGTGCCCGTTTGTGCGTGGCGGCAAGATCGGATTGTTCGGCGGTGCGGGTGTTGGCAAGACGGTGATCATCCAGGAGATGATCGCGCGGATGGCGCGTGAGTTCGGCGGGTACTCCGTGTTCTGCGGCGTGGGTGAGCGGACGCGCGAGGGCAACGACCTGTGGCTTGAGATGCAGGAGGCCGAGTACACCGACGAGAACGGCAATAAAGCGCACGTGCTGGACAAGGTTGCGATGGTGTTTGGTCAGATGAACGAGCCGCCCGGTGCGCGTCTTCGCGTTGCGCTTTCGGGTCTGACGATGGCGGAGGACTTCCGCGATACGTCGGGTAAAGAAACAATGATGTTTGTCGATAATATTTTCCGGTTCACGCAGGCGGGTTCGGAGGTTTCGGCGCTGCTGGGTCGGATGCCATCGGCGGTGGGGTACCAGCCGACGCTGTCCACCGAGATGGGCGAGCTGCAGGAGCGGATCACGTCAACGAACAAGGGTGCGATCACGTCGGTGCAGGCGATCTATGTGCCGGCGGACGACCTGACGGACCCCGCGCCGGCGACGGCGTTCTCGCACCTGGATGCGTTCGTGGTGCTGGCTCGCGGGATTGCTGAGAAGGGGATCTACCCCGCGGTGGACCCGCTCGCTTCGACGAGCCGTATTTTGGATCCGACTATTCTGGGCGAGCGTCACTACAACGTTTCGCGTCAGGTGCAGCAGACGCTCCAGCGGTACCGCGACCTGCAGGACATCATCGCGATCCTTGGCGTGGACGAGCTTTCGGAAGAGGACAAGCTGATCGTGGGGCGTGCCCGTCGTATCGAGCGGTTCCTGAGCCAGCCGTTCTACGTCGGCGAGATCTTCACGGGCATCCCGGGGATCTACACGCCGCTCGAGGACACGATCGATTCGTTCGAGCGGTTGTGCAACGGCGAGGGCGACGATCTGCCCGAGTCGGCGTTTATGTACGTCGGCACGCTGGATGATGCGAAGGCGAAGGCGGCGAAGATGGCGACGGCTGTCTGATCGAAATTGAAATACTGGATCATTGAAACCCGGCGCTCTGCGTCGGGTTTTTTTATTGTTGATGATTTGCACAGATTGTTCTGACGAGGTCGGGGACCGGATCCAGTCGTTTGTGCAACGTATCGAGGAACGCACGGACTTTGCTTTCGAGCAATGCTTCGTCAGGCAGTTCGTCTTCGTTCCATTTGAGTATTTGGTCGCGCCCCAATCCGAGGTAGTTTTTGTCGAGGCTTGTTTCAGAGTTCAGACGAAATCCGTAGCTCGATTTTGATTTCAGACCGGCGAGTTCGCTCAATATCTTGTTGCGCAATTCTTGGTCGGTCGTCGGCCATCCGCGGGCACGACAAACGAGCATGTTCTTGTCGTTGGCAATCAGGGATAGCACGAGCCATGCGTTGGGGTGAAATGTCTTTCTAGCATTGATTGGGGGGAACACCGAGAGCCACTGTTTTGGTACGAACACAATTCGATTCGGCAATTTGCGTTCTATGTGCCAACGGCCGTCGTCGGCTTCAACAAGATCCGATATCGCTTCAATCACTTGCGATGCCGGGCTTCCCACACGGTCGATGATCAGGTCGATCGCCTGTCGGTGGTTTTGGTAGATGCGATTGCAGAGTTCGTCGATCTTGGGGTCGTCCATGAGTCGGCTTCCGATCAGGCGGGTGTAGTGGTCGAGGAATGTCAGGACGTCGTTGCCGATAGATGCGTGGTTGGTTCTGCGGACGCGGGTGAGCACGCGGTGGATATCGGCGTATGAGTAGATGTTCCAGTCCTCGTCGCTCGGCTCGTCGCCTTCCGGGGTTAGAAAGACATACGCGCTGTGCTGTTCCGCGAAGTTCTCGGAGACGATTTTTTTGTAGCGTTCGAGTTGGTTGGAGTGCTCTTTGGAGCCGATCTTGTTTTCGATCGCGATCACGAAATCGGGGTTGCGGGAGATGATGAGCAGGTCGATGTTCTTCCACTCGCGACGGATCTCGATGTCGGCGAGGGTGATGCCATCCAACTCGACCGGGGAGAGCGGGCGTGCGTTCGGGGGCATCTGGCGGAGCAGGTCCATCAGGATCGCTTTGAGGAAGAGGTCGGCGCACCCGTGGGACTCGGCGGGGTCGAGGAGCCACGCGAGGAAGTTGGAGTGGCGGATCTCGGCGCGGTCCACGCGGAGGGCATCGAAGATGTTGAAGCGCCCGATGCGCTCTTCGAGTTCCAGAAGGTCGTCATTATCGACGACGAAGGATTCGAGGGCGGCGAGGTCAGATTGGGTCTGATCCACGGTCGGCGTGTTCATGGTGCCCCATTGTAGTGGAGGGGGAGGATCGCACGGGGCGCGACGACCGGGCGGAGAGATTGAAGATTTGGAAGCCCCCTCACCCGGTCTCGCTACGCTCGACCACCCTCTCCCCCGGTGGGGAGAGGGGGCAAGATTCAACGCGGGCACAGTGGGAATGAAACTGCATATGCAAGGACGAGAGCGGTATCCGGCGCGATGCGTCGGGTTTTTATATGGCATAAACTGGGCGTGCGGAGGATTCACTACGCGGAGGTTTACTGATGACGATCGAGACGAAGCAGGTGACGGGTCGGCGGGAAGTGGTGTATGGATCGCTCGCGGATCTGAAGGCGGATCTTGACGTGGTGGAAGCGGCGCACAACGCGGGGACGCTCCGGGCGCTGGGCAACTGGAGCGCGGGTGAGAACTTTGATCACTGCGGGAAGTTCATGGAGTGCGCGCTGGACGGGTTCCCGAGCGGGCCGCCGGCGGTGGTGCGGTGGATCTTGACGCTGCTGTTTAAGAAGAAGGCGATGGCGGGTGGGTCGCCACCTCCCGGGTACAAGATCCCGGCGCAGGCGGGGTATCTGATTCCTGATGAGGGTGTGACGTTCGAGCAGGGGCTCGCGCGTTGGCGCGGGGCGCTGGCACGGATCGATAGCGGCGAGAAGATGACGCATGATTCGCCGATCTTCGGGAAGCTGACGCACGAGCAGTGGGAAAAACTCCAGTGCGGGCACGCGACGCTGCACATGAGTTTTTTGGTGTGGGAGTAGAAGAAGGCATCAGGGATCAGGGATCAGGCATCAGGAAGAGAAGACCCCCTCACCCGGTCTCACCCCCCCCACGGGTCGTTCGACCACCCTCTCCCCCGAGGGGAGAGGGGGCAGAATAAAGACACGCTCATACTTTCGGTGTGAGCATGCCACCAGATGTGCGTTTGGGTTTCAGCGTACAAGGCGGAGTCTTTGCGCGACAGAGCGCAGCGCGGGCAGGGCTTTAAAGAGCGGGGCGAGGCGTTTGGCGCGGGCGGTGTTGTTGCGTTTGTACTCGGCGAGTTTTTTGGTGAATGATTCGCCTTCGGCGTCGATGCGCTGTTGCATGAGATCGCGGGCGAAGTCCAAGAGTTCGAGATCGAGTTCGTTGATCTCGCGGATACGGTCCATTGTGGATTCGGGGATCGACTCGCGGTCGGTGCGCTGTTTGGTGACATTCGAGCGGGCGTAGTAGAGGGGTTTGCAGTTGAGCGCGCGCCGGAGGAGGACGACGGATTCGTCGAACTTATCGATGGTGCCGACGAGGAGGAAATCTTCGGCGAGGCGCTGCTTTGCGGTATCGAGCATGACGCGGGTGACTTCGCCGAATGGGGTTGTCGGCAGTTCGCCCTGTTCGCCAGCGAGGTAGCGGACCTGGGCGTTGTCTACCGCGAACATGGGCCAGAACCATTTGTCGGAGCAGAAGTGTTCGAGGGTCATTTTCTGGGCGCGCTTGTTGTCCTGGAGCATGAAGTCGTACATGGAGCAGGTGCGCGCGATCGGGTCTCGGAGGAGCGTGAAGTATTTCGAGGGTTGGGGGAGGCGTTCGTGTACGCCGAACGCGGCGTGGGACTCGAAGAAGCGCATGCGCTGTTTGTTCGCGTCGGAGAGGTTGGCGATTGCGTCGAAGCGGGCGTTTACCGGGCCTCGGACGTTGTAGCACCCGAGGACCGATGAGTGGTGGAGCCAGTGGGCTGGGGGCCAGCTTGCGAGGCGGAGTTTGATGAGTCGGGAGAGGGTGGTGCCCGCGTTTTTCGGGATGTGCAGGTGGATCAGGAGTGGGTGGTGTTCGTCGGGCACGGTGGTGGTTGAATCGGCTAGAGCCTGCCGATTTCTGGAAGGGGGCCGACGAGGGGCTTGAGCCACTCGACGAAGGCGTCGGAGACATCGTTGTCGCCTTGTTTGTGCTCTTCGGGGAGGTAGCGGGTCTTTGCGGCGACTGCTTCGAGGGGGACGCGGACGAATTTGGGTTGGTATGGGTTGTCCGAGGCGCGCTGGATGGCGATGGAGCCATCGATATCGCCCGAGCGGGCGGCTTCTGCGGCGCGGCGTCCGGAGATGCGGGCTTCCGCCTGATCGACGGGGGAGGCATCCGGGTAGCAGCGCTGGGGGTAGCCCAGGGTGTCGGCGCGGACGCGGGGGGCTTTGCCGCCCTTCGGCGTGAGCTTCTCTTTGAGGAGGGTGGCGAGCTGATCGCCCAAGGCACCTGATCCCGAGAGCTGTGCGTTGCCGTGCGCGTCCGCCTCGCCCTTGATGAGTCGTGCGCCGATGGATTCGCCCGAGGCATCCTGCACGCCCTCGGAGATCGCGATCTGGCAGCGCCCGAGGCTGGTGTAGATGCGCTCGACATCGGTGACGAATGCGTCGAGGTCGAAGGCGGTTTCGGGGATGTAGATCAGGTGCGGGCCGTCTTCGTTGGAGCGGTCGCGCATGAGTGCGGACGCGGCGGTGAGGAAGCCGGCGTGTCGCCCCATGACGACATTGATCTTGATCCCCGGGATGGCTCGGTTGTCGAGTTGGTCGCCCATGAACATGAGCCCGGTGTAGCGGGCGGCGGAGGGGAAGCCCGGGGTGTGGTCGTTCTCGACGAGGTCGTTGTCGATTGTTTTGGGGACGTGGAAGCACCGGAGTTCGTAGCTGGCTTCGTTGGAGAGTTCGTTGACGATTCGGCAGGTGTCCGAGGAATCGTTGCCCCCGGTGTAGAAGAAGTAGCGGATATCGTGTTTCTGGCAGGCTTCGAGGATGCGGGCGCAGTAGTCGGCGTCGGGCTTGTCGCGGGTGGAGCCGAGGGCGGCGGAGGGGGTGTTGGCGACGCGGTCGAGGGTGGTCTGGTCGATCGCGGAGAGATCGACGAGGTTGTCTTCGATGAGCCCGCGGACGCCGTGGCGCGAGCCGAAGATTTTGCCTATCTCATCTGGGCCTCGGAGCCCCTCGACGACGCCGACGATGGATTGGTTGATGACGGCGGTGGGGCCGCCGGATTGAGCGATGACGGCGTTGCCTTTGATGAGCGGCGAGGTCATGCCGTGCTCCTGGTGGTCTTGAGTGGTGTGTGGGAAGAAAGATGTGGAGGGGCATGGTAACGAGGCGAGGATGGATCACGGGGGGGTATGTGTGGGGGTAGACTCTGGCGATGATGAAGGCAAAGAGGCTGTGGGCGATGGTCGTGGTTTGCGGGGTCGCGATGATGGGGGGGTGTGCTTTGAGCGGCGGTGGAGCCTTCGATGGGACGCCCGAGATGGTGGCGGCTGGGGCGTATGGGGAGACGTTTGACGCGGCGAAGGATGTGCTGCGGGCGTACCGGTTCGAGCTGGAACGGGTGGATGCTCGGGAGGGTGTGATCACGACGAAGGCGAGTGCGGCGAGCGGGTGGGTGACGCCTTGGAAGGACTACGCGAGTGATTCGGACGGGGCGTGGCGGGACACGGTGCAGGATGAGGCGCGGGTGGCGCGGGTGGTGTTTGCGAGGCGCGATGGCGCTGCTCAGAGCGAGGTGGGGGTTGTGGTGGAGCGGGTACGGGTGACACGGTTCGGCAGGCGGGTGGACCCGACCTCGCCCAAGAGGTTCAAGCGAGTAGCAAGCGATCCGACGCGGAGCGGGGTTGATGTGGAAGTGGTGGGTCGGGACGGCGCTCTGGAGGCGCGGATCCGGGCGGATATCCTTGATCTGGTGGCGCAGATGAGCCATTGAGCGGGGATGAGCCGGTGCCCACACGGGATGTGGTACCCGGGATCGGGCGGTTTGTGTGGGTGGATCCGGGCGTGTTCCACTGGTTCGGGTGGTGAATCCGCCCATTTTTTCTGGACAAGTTGTGTGGAAAAGTAAGCGAGAGGTGGGGGTGCGCGCCGACAGATATGGGTGGGCTAGTTATTGGCCCCCAAGACCAGGCCCCCCGGCTTTGAGTTTCCCCGAACTTGGTCTTGTTTACCCGAGTCGTTCGCTCGCGCTCCAAAGGATGGGGCGCTGCCCGCACCCACTGAAAGGGGAATCCGACATGCTGCTCGAAAGCACACTCCAGCCAGAACACCTCGAACGAGCCGCCACGATTGCTGCGAAGGTCCACAACCTGCCAGCGGTTGCCACGCAGGATTGGTGTGATGTGGCTTCGGGATTGCTTGCGTCGCATTATCCGGGCGGGATCTGTGCCGTCTCGATTGTGCGGGTGAACCACACTGGTGAAGTGACGGAGGTGGAGCTTTCCGGGTGTTCGGGTCGGACCACGGGCGGGCGCGAGGTGACGCGCGGGACGCTGCGTCCTGAGGGCAGCGGCGGGCTGGGGTGGACGCTGCCCGGTTCGGATCAGCGGGAGGGAGCTGCGCTGCTGCGGAGCCTTAGCTGTGCTGAGTCGTTCTGGAGGAGCATCGCGGGTCATCAGTGGTGGTCTGTTGGGGTGATGGATATGGCGGTGGGATGCCGCCCGATGGGTGGAGAGATGAGTACCCGCGGGATCGTCGCGGAGGTGGGTGTGGCGAGCCGAGGGCAGTTGAGCGGGGCGGACGCGATGGTGCTGCGGTGTGTGCTCAAGCCGCTCGCGGATCGGGCGATGCTTGCCTTTGGTCTGGAAGCGATCTCGGCGGTGAACCGCCTGACGCTCCGGGAGCAGGAAGTGCTGTCGTTGTTGACACACGGGATGAGCGTCAAGGAGATCGCGTCGAGCCTGGATCGGAGCCCGCACACGGTGCATGACCATGTGAAGGCTCTGCACCGGAAGCTCGGGGCGTCGAGCCGGGGCGAACTGGTTGCGCGTGCTCTCGGGTACCCGGCGGGCGAGGTGGTTGCGAAGGTGCCCGCCAAGCGCCCCGAGACGATCAGCGACCCCGGGGCCAACCGGCTGGCGAGCGCCTGATCAGGTATAGAGCGGTGTGATATGCGGTGGAGCCCGGGGTGTTGGTGCGCCCGGTTGGGCTCCAGCGTACACTCGTGGGATGAGCGCGAACACACACGAGACGGACACGGACGGGCTGCAGGGGGCGTTGCGACAGCACGCTGAAACGGCGAGCCTGCTGGGGGTGGACTTTGTGCCGGTGGCGGTGGATGCGCCCGAAGAGGGCGCGTCGGACAAGGTGGCGGCGCTCGATGCGCTGCGCACTCGGCACGCGGCGGAGAGCCCGGTTGTCGCGAGCATGCCCGGGTGGACGAATATCGTGTTTGGTGATGGCGATCCGAATGCGCGGGTGATGTTTGTGGGCGAGGCGCCGGGCGCGGACGAGGATGCGCAGGGGATCCCGTTTGTCGGGCGGGCGGGCAAGAAGCTCAACGAGATGATCATCGCGATGGGGCTGAGCCGCGAGAGTGTGTACATCACGAATGTGCTGAAGGTGCGGCCGCCGAACAACCGGACGCCGACGGTTGACGAGGCGTCGCAGGAGGGGCCTTATCTGATTGAGCAGTTGCAGATCATCCAGCCCGAGGTGCTGGTGACACTCGGCAAGCCGGCGGCGAATTTTCTGCTGGGCAATTCTGAGGCGATGGGCCGGATGCGCGGGCGGTGGCACGAATGCATGGGGATCCCGGTGATGCCGACCTACCACCCGGCGTACCTGTTGCGGGCGTACACGCCTGAAAACCGCAAGAAAGTGTGGTCGGATCTACAGCAGGTGATTGATCGCATCGGGGGATAAACGCGATTTGCATGGCCGGACGGGGGGTGTATTGCCTAGCTGTTGGTATGAAAAACGCGTGCAGCGGGCAAACCGGGGCGATTTTTGGGCATCGAAGACTGAAATCACGCAACAGCGCGTCCCAATAGACGTATAGAGCATTGGATGCTCGATTTGCGCGAACCCGCGCCATGGCGGGGCATCCAAACAGGATGATCGATGAGACCCCCACGAGGCCCGGCGCTTGACCTATGTGGAACAGCGCTGGGCTTTTTTTCTGCGCATGATCTCTTCGCGTTTGGAGCCTCTGTAGCTGCCTGCGACATCGCCTCGCTTTGTCGGGCTGTATCGGCGTACCTGCAGAGTCGATAACTCGATGGGGCGTAGTGCTATTCGTGTGCGACGGCGGCGGCGGCGGATGATGGCGTGAGGTTGAGGTGTGTGTCGGTGGGGAGTGGTGACCAGCGGGTTGCGCGGTAGGCGACCGGCTTGTCCTGTTTGATATTGAAATCAACGGTGAACGTCAGCTCGATGATGTCACCCGGCTTGAGCCTCGACAGCGAGAGCCCCTCTGCGAGTGGGAAGGGCATGACCATCGCGTTCATGCCGGTCTCGTCGCCCGAGGCTTTGAACTCGTCGATGCGCTCGTGGTGCACGGCGAACTCGGAGAGGGGATTCGCGGGGTCGGGCAGGGATGTGACCCGTGCGCGGACGGTGTATGCATCGACGCGCAGGAACACGAGGGTGGTATCCGCGGGGAGCGGTTCGAGCTTTGTTGCGCGGTAGGCGAGGAGCTTGTCTTCCTGCCTGTCGTAATCCACTGTGAAGGTGAGCGAGACCTTGTCGCCGACGGAGAATGGGGATAGATCAAGTTCATCAGCGGTGGGGAAGGGCATGGTCATGGCTTTCATGCCGTGTTGTCCGTCCTGTCCGTGGAAGTCCGGGATCATTTCGTGGCGGATTTTGAGTTCCGCATCCGGGTCGGTTTCTGTGGGGAGGGTGATGATCTCGGCGCGGACGACATACTGGTGGACATCGAATGATGCGGCGCTGGATTGGGAGTCTGCGTCATCGGCGCGGTTGCAGGCAGCGAGTGCGCAGCAGGATACGAGCAGGCACACCACGAGGCGTGCCGCTTGGGTCAACAGGTTGCGGGGCATGGGAGCGCCCTTTCTGTACGGAACAGTTGTGTGTGGGAACGGGGGGTCAGGCCTTCTCGATGGTGATCACGCTCTGGACAGCTTTGAAATCCGGGGCGATGTGCGGGAAGTACTGCATGGTCCACGTGACACCCTTAGCAGGGTTGGCGGCGCGGGTTGCTTTCTGGCGGACGGGCCAGGGGCGACGCCCGCGCGAACGGATGACGGTCGTTGCTTTGCGGTGGGCCTGCGCTTTGGAGAGCTTGCGTTTGATATCGGGATCGAAGCGCATGAGTCTGCGGACGGTGTCCAATGTGTCGCCCGGACGCAGGTCGCGGGTAACGGTGCACTTGATGGTGTCGCCTGGGTTGATGGAGTCGAGCATGGCAGCCTCGCAGAGCGTGGGGTTGGGATGGTGTGTGCGGTCACGGCTCGGTCCCACCTGAGCCGTGAGGGGAGCCGAACAGTGTATCGATTGGGGGCGGTTCGTCCAGCGGGGGAGGGGTTTGGGGCGTGGAGGGGGCGGAAGGGAGGCGGTGTGGGGTGGATGCTGGAAGGCGGGTAAATTCGGGGTGATCTAGGGCCGATAGTCCTATGAAAGGCCTAGACTAGGCTTGGTTGTTGCGTCGGCGTGATTGGTGGGCGTCGCGGCAATCGAACAGAACCCGATCGCGAGCGGGCGAATCCCCGCGGAGAGGACAGATATGAGCGCGCAGCCAGAGACACCGACGTACAACCCCGAGGCCCCGCACCACCAGAAGCCGAAGCTCCGCGCGGTGCAGGTGATGCCGATGCAGAACGGGGATCAGCAGGTGATCGCGGTGTCGGACGTCCAGCGGATCGCGGATCCGCTGTTGATGATGCCGCAGGTACAGCTCGTGTTCCCGCACATGAACGGCGAGAAGACGCTCGACGAGATCGCGACGGAGGTGGGCAAGGGTCTGACGCGCGAGATGATGGAGATGCTGGTGGCGCAGCTCGACCAGGGGTTCCTGCTCGAGGGGCCGACGTTCGACGAGCGGTTGAAGGAGATGCGGGAGAAGTTTGACAGCTCCGAGATGCTCCCGCCGAGCGTGACGGCGATGTTCGCGGACATGATCGTGGACGCGAAGCACAAGCAGGAGCACGGCACCGAATCCAGCGCATCGGACGAGGAGAAGCAGGAGAAGGGTGCGGAGATGGTGCGCGAGTGGTTCGACAAATGGATCGACGAGTCGCTCAAGAACGCGCCGGATCCGAGCTTCGACAAGCTGCCGCGTGCGATCTTTGCGCCGCATATTGACTACGGGCGCGGGTGGCCGAACTACGCGCATGTGTACGGGCGGTTGCGTGTGTGCGATCGCCCGGACCGGATCGTGATTCTGGGCACGAACCATCACGGCAGCGGGACGGGAGTTGTCGCGTGCGACAAGGGGTACGAGTCGCCGCTGGGTACCTGCGTCTTTGATAGCGATTTCTGCGACCTGGTCAAAAAGTATATGGGCGACGAGGACGAGGTGGCGAAGCTCTTTGAGCATCGTTTTGATCACGAGAACGAGCACTCGGTGGAGCTGCACATCCCGTGGATCCAGCACGTTTTCGGGCAGAACGATTCGGGCGCCTACCCGCGGGTGTTCGCGGCGCTCGTGCACGACCCTTCGCACGCGGACGGCGCGTCCTACGACGGCAACGGGATCGGGATGGATCCGTTCGTAGAAGCGCTCACCAGGGCGATCGAAGAGACGCCGGGGCGCACACTGATTATCTCTTCGGCGGACCTGAGCCACATCGGTCCGATGTTCGGCGATCAGATGCAGCTCACCGATGAGAAACCAGAGGTGGCGCAGTTCCGCGATCGGGTTGTGCAGCACGACCAGCAGATGCTCGCGGCGCTCAACCGCGGCTCGGCCGAGGAGCTGATCACGCAGATCGCGTGGCAGCAGAACTTCTCGCGCTGGTGCTCGATCGGGAATATCGTTGCCACGCTCCGCGCGACGGGCGGCGGCGAGGTGCGCATCCTGAACTACGGCATGGCGATGGATCCGAACGGCGCGCAGGCGGTCAGTTCGTTCGCCGGTGTGTTGGTGTAGACAACAGGTGGCTTGTTATTCGGTTGGCGGGGCGTAGCGCTGCGCGATGGGTCTGCGCCTGCCGCGTCCGAAGGCGGTCGCCGAGACCTTGATGCCGATCGGTAGCTGTTTGCGCTTGTATTCGTTCACATCGATCATGCGGATGATCCGCGCGACGAGTTTCGGATCGATCCCGCTCTCGCGGGCGATGGTGCGCGGGGGCTGGTGGCGGTCGACGTAGCGCTCGATGATCTCGTCGAGGGTGTCGTAGGGCGGGAGGGAGTCCTGGTCTTTCTGGTCCGGGCGCAGTTCGGCCGAGGGCGGCTTGGTGATTGTTGATTCGGGGACGGGCGGCGCGCTGCTGGCGACGAGCGCGGGGGTGCCATTCACGAGGCGGGCGATGTCGTAGACCTGGCGCTTGGTGATATCGGAGAGGACCGCGAGCCCGCCGTTCATGTCGCCGTAGAGTGTGGAGTACCCGACGGCGGTCTCGGATTTGTTGCCGGTCGAGAGCAGGATGCGCCCGGTTTTGTTGGAGACCGCCATGAGCATGAGCCCGCGGATGCGTGCCTGGACATTTTCTTCGGTGGTGTCTCGCTCGGTTGGTGCGCCCATAGTCTCGAAGAGCTGGTGGAGTTCGCGTTCGAGGACATCGTGTGGTGCCGAGATCGGCGCGGTCGGGCACGGGAAATGGAGGTTCGCGGCGAGTTCGATCGCGTCTGCCACGGAGTGGTCCGAGGAGTAGCGCGACGGCATGGCGATGCCAAGGACGTTGTCCGCGCCGAGCGCCGCGACGGCGATGCAGGCGCAGACGGCGGAATCGATCCCGCCCGACAGCCCGATGACCGCCCGTGTGAAACCTGTTTTGGTGCAGTAGTCGCGCACGCCGAGGACGAGCGCGTTGAACAGACGCCGGGTCGGATTTGTCGTGAACGGATCTGGCGCGGGGTGTTGTTCGGCGATGGGGAATTCGCAGTAGACGGTTTGCTCGGTGAAGAGTTCGCCCGTTGCGACAAGCAGGGGGTCGGCGTTGTTCTGCGGCGCGATGACGGCGGCGAAGCCGTCGAACACGAGATCGTCGTTGCCGCCCACCTGGTTGATCGAGGCGATGGGGACGCCCAGCTCGCGGGCGTGGTGGAGCAGGATGTCGCGCTGGCGGGTCTGCTTTGTGAGGGCGAATGGGGAGCCCGAGGGCGAGACGATCAGTTCGGCGCCGGCTTCGATGAGTTCGCGGACGGGGTCGCTGCCGGGGTAGGGCGAGACGCCGAAGACGTCGATGCCTTTCCAGAGGTCTTCGCAGATGGCGATGCCGATAGTTGTGCTGGCGACATCGATGACGAGCGGTTTGTTGCCCGGGCGGAAGTAGCGGTGTTCGTCGAAGACGTCGTAGGTCGGGAGGAGGCGTTTGTCGTAGCGATCGGTCGCTTTGCCGTGCTGGTAGACGATGACCGAGTTGGTTGCGCTGTGGTGGATGTCGGGGCTGTCGTTCCACGGCGCGCCGACGAGGACGGTGGCGGATCGCGGGAGGATCGGTGCCAGATCATGGGCGGCACACATGGCGTCGTCGAGGAAGCCGTCCTGCACGAGCAGATCGCGCGGCGGGTACCCGACGAGCGCGAGTTCGGGGAAGACGATGCAGTCGGCGCCGTTCGCGGCGGCATCATTGGCGCGCTCGGCGATCCGGCGGGCGTTGCCGGGGATATCTCCCACGACGGGGTTGAACTGGATAAGCGCGAGCTTCATAGGGTGCAGATGATAGGTGCGAGAGGCGTTGGCGGCTCGCTAGCGGAACAGGCGGTCGAGGCGGAGTGCGGCAGCGCCGAGCAGCGCCATAACGAACGCCACTCCGATCTCGGAGATGGCGACGGCGAGGGCGAGCAGCGCGGCTTTCTCGGGGGGCAGCGCTTCGAGCGCGGCGATGGTGATCGTGCCGCCGAGCTGGAAGCCGGTCGCGCCGGTCGGCGCGAGGACGGAGACGAGGAAGTACGTCGAGCCGAGCACGACGGCGGAGTCCGCGTCGAGCGAGACGCGGACGATCTCGGCGGCGGCGGCGAAGCGCACGGCGTACAGCGCGATATCAACCGCGCGGAGCACGCCAGCGGCTGCGACGGGGGTGCGGCAGGACAGGATGCGATCGGCACCGAGCGCGAGGGGGCGGAGCCTGTTGTTGCGGTGCGCGAAGCGGGCGGCCTGCACGACCACGACGCACGAGGCGGGGACAAGGAGGATGCCGGAGATCACCCAGAGTGCATCGGGTTTCTGGCGCCAGAGTGTGACCGCGCCGAGCGGGAGCAGGACGGCGAGGGTGACGGCGGCGACGGAGGCGAACCATGAGACGATGTCGCGCAGCGGGAGCTTATCCCGCTTCGTGTGGATCATGACGCGGGCGAGCAGCCCGATCTTGAAGGGCAGGACAGAGAGGAACGTGGCGATCGCGTTGACCGCGATGAGTTCGCCCGCGTGGAGTTTGCGGATGGGGCGCACGAGCGCCGTAAAGATCAGCCCGTTGACGGCGATGCTCGCGACGGTTGCGCCGAGCAGCACGAGCAGCGGAACGAGCGGGGGAGAGGCGAGCAGTTTGAGCTGCTCGGGGTCGCCCTTGCCCAGAGCGAGGCGGACCGCCCAGACGATCAGCGCGACGGAGAGTGCGAACGCGACGATCTGGAACGCGATGGCGCGGGGCGACATTTTGCGCGCAGGATCGATCGCGTGGGTCGCGGTGTCGGTGGGGTCTGGTTCGTGCGGTTGGTCGCTCAAGGTTGTGCGGGGTCTTCTTCGGGGGGCGGGGGCTGGTTGAGGTCAAGCAGGATTGTGTATGTGTCTTTCCCGATCCAGGATCGGACGACTGCGGCATGGTTCGTGAGCGCGTTGGCGAGTTCTTCGTTCAGACGCGGGTCGATGTACCCGGAATCGCGCAGGCGCATCAGTTCGAGGATGTTGATGAGCACGTGCGTGATGCCGTCCCCGCGGAGGAGGTCTACCGCGACGGGCAGGGACCACCCCGCGCGGTCGAGCGCGGAGATGAGCGGGGTGGTGTCCCAAGTTGTGGTGTAGACGAGCGGCAGGTTGTAGTAGAGCGGGGTCGCGTCGCCCAGCAGGTAGAGCTTGTTCGTGGGGTCGGCGGCGAGCTTGAGGTTGGCATAGACCACGGGAGAGCGGACGTTGAGCACGGAATCTTGCTCGCTCGAAGAGAGGCGGAGGAAGTCGTCCCGTAGGTTGGAGCCGTTGAACTGTTCGGTGCCAGCGAGGAGCATGATGTTCGGGTTGGCATCGCGCTGGGCGAGGTAGTGGATGATCGACGCGGTGGCGGGGACGAGTGTGGCAAATACAAACGCGAGACGGGCGACGCCGCCGACGATCATCGCGCGGTCTGTCGTTACGGCGGCGCACGCGAGCGCGATGATTGCGCACCCCGGCACGAGCACGGGGATCAGGAAGCGAGGCTGCAGGTGCCCGACGAAGAGCCACGCGATGATCTGCACGACGATCGCCAGCGCGAGCGCGGCGGTCATTTTTCGGGTTTCTTTTCTGAGCAGCGTGATCGGGATCGAGAGGGCGATGACGCCCAGTGTGATCGACCACTGCGGGTGCAGGATGCCGCGCTCGGCGGAGATGAAGAGCGCGATGCGGTCTGCGATCGAGCCGGTGAATGTGTGGGCGTTGTCCCACCGCGCGGCCTGTTCGGCGGACCAGTGCCCGGATCCGAAGAGATCGGTGGCGAAGGGGAAGACGGGGTTGCCCGTGTCGAGCCAGTTGCGGACGAGCCACGGCGCGAGCGCGACAATCCCGGCGAGCGTGGCGCCGACGGCGCAGGGGATCCAGCGCTTGCGGGGCAGGAGCACGAGCGCTGCGGCGGCGGTGGGCAGGGCGGCGATGAAGAACGCGGTGGGCTTGCACCCGCAGGCGACACCCAGCAGCCCGCCGATGATCAACCCTCGGGCGGTGGGGTGGAGTGGTTCGATGTGCAGCATGAGCAGCGCACCCGCGAAGAGGGCGCAGACACCCATCTCGTTGTAGGCGCTGGTGGCCGTGATGAGCACCCAGGGCGTGGAGAGGAAGACCGCGGCGCCGATGATGCGCGAGAAGGGACGGGCGGCGGGCAGGCATTCGCGTGCGAGGCGAGCGATGAGGATTGCGGTGGCGAGCGCGAAGCCCGCGTGCAGGAATTGGGCGGTGTAGAGCGGTAACGCGGCGCCCATGGACAGGCGTGCCCCCCACGGGGACATGCCCGCGAGTTGGGTGTATGCGGCTTCCATGTACGACGGGAGTGCTGAGTAGACGTTGTGTTCGAGTATGGCGATGCGTCCGAGCGTGAGCCATTCGCGCGGGAGCTGGAGGTGGTAGGAGAGGACGTCGTACCCGTGCTCTTCGGTGCCCCACAGCGCGCCGGGCGGGCACGAAACACCGACCCATAGCATTGCCATCGCGGGGATGATCAGGATGATCACGGGGGAGATGTTTGTGGAGAGTGAGCTGCTTGTCACCTCGCTCTCGCGGAGTTGGTGGATAAGCATGAAGATGCCGACCATCATGGGGATACCATTGATCCATCGCTGCATCGGGATGGAGTACGCGCCGATTGCGCCCATCAGGTGCGAGAGGAAGAGCGCGATCGCGAGCCCGCAGGCGAGTTGGAGCGACCATCCGAACAGCTTCTGGGGTACGAGCGGGGAGGCGAGGCGCCCGAACCCGAGCGCACCGACGCACCACAAGAAGGCGTATCCCCCACCGATGGCACGCTCGATCAGAACAAGCGCGCCCGCTGTCTTGACGGTGAGCCCCACCGAGGCGATCGCGCCGGCGCAGAGCAACAGCAGCGCGAGGCACGCCACGGGGATGACGAAGCGCATCCACGACAGCCCTTGCGCTGGGGCATCCGCTTGTGGATCGGCTGGGTGGGGTGGTGGAGGGGGGGGCACGCCCGGATTCTATTGGGATTGGCGCGTGCGGGGCGGGTGGGGCGGATTACGCGATGCGGCGGAGTGCGTCGATGCGTTTCTCCACGGGCGGGTGCGTCGCGAAGAGGTTGACGAGGGTGCGTCCGCCGGCGAGCGGCTCGACGATAAAGAGGTTGTTCTGCGCCGGGTTGGGCTGCACGAGGGGGATGCGCCGGGAGTAGGTGTCCAGGCGTTCGAGCGCGGAGGCGAGCCCGTCGGGCGAGCCAGCGATCTTTGCACCGTCCGCGTCCGCGACGTATTCGCGCGAGCGGGAGATCATCGCCTTGATGACCGCGGCGCCGACCGCGGCGAGGATGAGGACAAGGATGCTCATGATGGCGTTGCCCTCGCGCCGCCCGCCGCCGAGCAGGAAGAACCATTGGGCGGCGAAGGCGAGGACGCCTGCGATGGTCGCGGCGAAACAGGAGATTGATGTGTCTCGGTTTTTGATGTGCGCGAGTTCGTGCGCGATGATGCCCTCAAGCTGTTGCTGGTCCATAACCGCGAGGAGTCCCTGTGTGACCGCGACGGCGCTCTTGCTGGGCGAGCGCCCGGTTGCGAAGGCGTTTGGCGCATCGTGGGGGCAGACATAGACGCGCGGCATGGGCAGGCCCGCGTTCTGCCGCAGGCGGTCAACAGTCTGGTAGAGCCAATTGGTATCGACGCCTGGGATGGATGTGTCGGGCGTGACCTCGCGCCCGCGCATCGCCTTGATAGCGATTTTGTCCGAGAAGAACCACGAGACAACGTTCATCACGCCGCCGAGCAGGAGTGCGGCGATCATCCCGGTGGCACCCCAGTTCGACCCGACGAGGATGAAGAGCCCGATCATGGCACCCATGAGGATCGCGGTTTTGGCGTTGTTGGCGAAGGTGTGCATCGCGGTGGGTGGCTCCTGAAAATAGCCCCTGTGAGGGCAGCGCCGCCGGAGGAGTGATTGGGAATCGCCCCCGGGCGGATTCGCGCGGGTGGTGCATGGCGTGGCAGAGGGGTTTTTCGGACTCCCGAGCCTAGGGAGGTGGGGTTGGAGTGTCTACAGGCAGAAATGTGTCCGTGCAGGCTGCACAGGTGTTGTCACACGGCGGGCAAAGGCGAGCGGGGCACCAGCACCCTTGACGCTCTTTGGATCCGAGGCCCACTGCATGTGGAGGCTCTCGGGTTTCGGACTGGAAACAACATGAATAGAAAAACATGCACACAACACGGATTGCTCGGTGCGGGCATCGTCAGTCTGCTCGCGGGTTCTGCACTCGGCTTCGAGGGGCAGCGCGGAGGGGCGGGTCCGCTCGGCGATCTGATCGACACCTTCGAGGCGCACACGGCATCGAATTTCCACGAAATAGATTCTCTTGGATCACTCGATCCGCTCTCTGGTGGATCGTTCGCGCTGACGGGGATGGTGCCCACCGAAGCGTTTGATGTGCTGCTGCACACTGCTCTGTCCATGCCTGGGATGCTCGGGACCTCGGCGGGGCTTTCTGTTGCGCGGGCGATCGAGCGCCAGGGATTCGAGCAGGCGAAGAGAGCGAGAGAATCGAAAGAGAAGGTGCGCGAATACACGGAGCGGTCGTACCACCTCGACTCGATGCCGCGGAATTACCGGGGTCAGCGGATCGATTACGCGGCGCCGGTGCGGTATGTCGAGAGCTTCGAGGACTACGCGCGCGGTCAGGAGTGGACGATCTCCAGCAAGCTTACGGACGGTGATATGTACACGCGGTTCCTTGGGCCGGTACGCAACGGTGAGCAGGTGCTGTACGTCCGGGTGGATCCGGGCGAGGCGTACACACTCAAATTCGATCTCTACCTCATCGGCGTGCCCAGGAAAGAGTACGACCCGAAGGCGGAGATCAGGGTGGTTGTTGATGGTGTGCCGCTCGCGACGCTTGGGTACGGCGAACTCCGGCGCATCAACACGTGGCTCAACGGGAACAACCCCGACTTCGATCCGGATATTGCCCGCGGGTTGCTCGTGCCATTCATTGCAGACAGCGGCGTGGTTGAGATCTGTTTCTGCGGCGGGTCGGAGATGGTGCTGAGCCCGGGGTCGTGGGGGCTCGATAACGTGGTTGTGGATCGCACGCCGACCAACCCGGGGGCCGTTGGGAGTGGAGGCGGCACCCCGCTTTCGTCGGGCAACGGAGGCATGCCCGGCGGAGGTGGTGGCGCAGCTCGCTCGTACCCGCAGAGCAATCCGTTTGAACGGGGCACGCCGTTCAAGGGCAGCGGCGGGAGTGGGGGCGGCGGCGGAAGCTCGCGTCCACCATTTGATTTTCCGGATTTCTTTGAGCCACCGGAGCCCGAAGAGCCTCCGCTCGATGACCCGCCGGAAGAAGACCCGCCGTTTGATCCGCCCGAGCCGCCCCTTCCGCCGGACACACCTAACCCGCCGGACGATCCGCCGGTGCCCTCGCCGGGCACGCTCTTCCTCGGGCCGCTCCTCGCGCTCGGCGCGATGCGGCGCAGGCGCAGGTGAGCACACCAGGCGAGAAGGCTTAGGGGCTAGAGGCGCTCGATCGCGAGCGAGGCGAGCCCGGAGCGTTCGCTCTTGGCGAGCGTGATGTGCCCGACAACACCCAGCCCCTTCATCCGGTCCACGGTGTAGCTGAGCCCGTTGGATGAGGCGTCGAGGTACGGGTTGTCGATCTGTTCGATATCGCCGGTCAGCACGATCTTCGTGTCCTCGCCGACGCGGGAGATGATGGTTTTTACCTCGTGTGGCGAGAGGTTCTGCGCTTCATCGATGATGATGAACTGGTGCGGGATCGAGCGTCCGCGGATGTAGGTCAGCGGTTCGAGCACGAGACGCCCGTCGTTGATGAATTTCTGGATGCGGTGCTCGGCGGTGCGCGATTCGGCGTTCTGGTTTGGTGCGCCGCGCGTCGAGAGCAGGTAGGTCAGGTTGTCGAAGATCGGCTGCATCCACGACAGCAGTTTCTCGTCCTTGTCGCCCGGGAGGTACCCGAGGTCGCGCCCCATGGGGATGATCGGGCGCGCCACGAGCAGCTTTTCGTAGTGCTCGTCGTTGAACACGCGCTGCATGCCCGCCGCGACGGCGAGCAGCGTTTTGCCCGTGCCCGCGGAGCCGATGAGGGTGACGAGTTTCACCTCGTCGTCCAGCAGCAGGTCCAGCGCCATTGTCTGCTGGACATTCCTTGGCAGGATGCCGTACACCGGCTTGCGCGGCGCGGCGACGGGGATCAGGTGTTCGGTGTCCGCGAGGCGCCGCCCCAGTCCGGTGTGCGACTGGTCCGCCTTGTCGATGAGCAGCGCGAACTCGTTGGACTCTAGGCCCTTTGGCTCCTCTTCCGAGTCCTCGGGCGGTTCCTCCAGGATGCGATCGACCGGCAGCATCTTCTCGGCGTATAGCTCGTCGATGGGAGCGCCGTCCACCTCGAGCGAGACGTACCCAGGGTATAGGTGCTCGACGTTGACCTTGTTGCTCTCGAAATCTTCCGCGGGCACGCCCAGCGCCTCGGACTTCACGCGGGCGTTGATGTCCTTGGAGACGAAGATCACGCGCTCGCCCGCTTCGTGCAGCGTGTGCGCGACAGAGATGATGCGGTTGTCCGGCTTATCTTCCCAGAGGGCCGCGTGCCGCTCCTGCGGCGCTGTGACGATCCGCAATTTTCCCTCGGGCGTCGATTTGTTGAGCGAGAGCCCGTTCGTGAACGCTTCGGCGAGCGGGACGCCCTGGTCGAGCTTGCCGGCGGTGCGGCACTTGTCGAGGTAGCGAACCGCCTGCCGCGCGTTGCGACCGAGGTCGTTGTTGGTGCCCTTGAAGTCGTCGATCTCTTCGAGCACCGTGAAGGGGATCACGATGTTGTTGTCCTCGAAGACGAAGAGCGCGCCGGGGTCGTGGAGGAGGACGTTTGTATCGAGGACAAACGTCTTGACCCGCTGGTCCTGGGTGTCTGCTGATTTCATCTTCGGGATAAGTCGGGTCGATCCGGATGCGTCTGGACCCGTGGGGGTCGGATTCTCCCCGGTTTGGGGTGCATCCTGTTCAAGGGTGCGGGGTTCTGTGGTCTGCCCCGCCTCGTAGCGTGCCGCCGGTTTGGTCGGGCTCAAGCGCAGCTCCTTCCGCCCGTCCTTGGGCGTCCCCCCATCCTCTCCCCACCCGGTTGCTCTCCTCGATTGGAACACAAAGCCGAGGCTCTCCGAGCGGTTCGGCTCCATGAATTGTATCGGGCACGCCCGCCCCGTTCCCACAAATCGCACCCCGGACCGCGAGCAATGCGTTCAGAGCGGCGTAGGACATTCGGATTGTGGATTTTTGCGCGCCGGGGTAGAACGGCGTGGATGCAGATCCACGCGCTCGCAGCCCTGATGGACACCATCGCTCCGCTCCGCCTCGCCGAGGATTGGGACAACGTCGGGCTGCTCCTCGGCGATCCGGCGCGCAACCTCGCGGGCCCGGTCCTGCTCACGATCGACACCACCCCGGCGGTTGTCGATGAGGCGATCAATATGGACGCCAGCGTGATCATCTCCTACCACCCGGTGCTGTTCACGGGGATCAAGCGGATTGTCGCGAGCTCGCCCCGCGAGACGGCGATGGTGCGTCTGCTGGAACACAAGATCGCGGTGTACTCGCCACACACCGCGCTGGACGTGGTCGAGGGTGGTGTCGCGGACTGGCTCCTCGACGGGTGTGGTCGGTTTACCGAGCGCGGGGCGATTACAACAGCGGTGCGCACCGAACCATCGCGGACGCACAAGCTGGTGACGTTTGTGCCGGCGGAACATGTTGACGCGGTTCGCGCCGCGCTCGCGCAGGCCGGGGCTGGCGGCATCGGCACCTACGACACCTGCTCGTTTTCAGCACCCGGCACGGGCACCTTCTTCGCCCGCAAAGGTTCGACGCCCGCGGTCGGCGAGGCGGGCAGGCTGGAGAGGGTTGATGAGGTCCGCCTGGAGATGGTGTTCCCCGGCTCGAAGATCGGCGCGGTGGTCGGCGCGCTGCACGCGAACCACCCGTACGAGATTCCCGCGTTCGACATCTTCAAGCTCGAAGGCGAGCCCGAGGCGGGTGTTGGGGCCGGGCGCGTCGGCACACTCGATGTGCCCTGTTCGCTCGAAGACATCGCGGCGCGCCTGAAAAAGCATCTGGGTGTTCAGCGATTGCGCGTTGCAGATAGTGGGAAAAGCGGGGGGGTTGAGGGCGTGGGGGGGGTGGGGGTTGTGGGGGGATGTCCGGGTGCGGGAGTGTCGTTGATCGACGGTGCGATCGGCGCGGGGTGTGATGTATTTGTGACGGGCGAGATGCGTCATCACGATGTGCTGAGCGCGCTGGACAAGGGGTGCTCGGTGATCCTCGCCGGGCATACCAACACAGAGCGCGGGTACCTGCCCGTGCTCGCAGAGAAGATCCGCGCACAGGACGGCGCGCTGGACGTGCGCATCTCCGAGGCGGATCGATGGCCCTTTGACGAGATCTAGGCGCTCGGTGTGGGCTCGGGCTGGACCCCGGCTGGTTCGGACTGCGCGGGCAGCCCGGCTTTGGGCGCACGGACGCACACATGGAACCCGATCCAGATGAAGATGATGCCGAGGAACTCGCCGACGTAGAGCGCCTCAACGATATCCGCTTTCGCCATCGAGCCCCCGATCCCGGGAAGTAGTCCACCCAGCGCGATGAGCGATGTCCCGATCGCGCGTTGCAGGTTCTTGTGCTCGAACAGGAAATACAGCGTGGAGTACAGCGCCCCGCCGATCAGGAACGCCGCGGCGTAGAGATTGATGAAGGGGGTGGTCAGGCGCACCCACTGCCATTCGATGAATTTCCCGCTCGGGCGGTGGGATTCGGCGGCGATCGCAACGGCATCAACCGGCGAGAGGAACACCAGCACACTCACGATCACGACGAGCGTCAGTGTGATCGCGGTGAGGATATCCGCGAGTTTGCGCCGCCCGATCAGGTACAGGCTCCCGGTGCCCAGCGGGTACCCGCCGAGGATCGCGCCGGCCCAGTACCACGTCTTGTTCAGCATCGGGGTGTTGCCCCAGAGCGTGATCGAAGATTCGACCGCGGTGCCTAAGCCGTAGAAGAACACGCCGATCGCCCACCACACAAGATGCGGTGCCCACTGCCTGGACGACGCGCGGGCGAGCAGGATCACGACGAAGAGCACCGAGAGTATGGTCGTGCCTATTGGCAGATAATGTACGAGATCTGGGCCATCCATCGCGCCAGTATAACTCTGACAGCGCACGGATTGGGTCGGTGAGCGCGCAGACTAAAAAGAGTCAGCCCGTTTCGATGTGCCGCTTCAAGTCGTTCATATCCGCCAGGACACACTTCTGGATCTTGCCTTTCATGAGAGGCGTCATGATCGCGCCCATGACCTTCGCACCGAATGTCAGCGGCGTGGAGTGCATTGTTGTGGTGACGCGCGTGCCCGAGCCCTCGGTGTCGAAGCGCATCTCGGAGCCCCACCTGCACCCGCAGGATTCGCACTCGACGACGTAGCGCTGGTTCGGCTCGAAGATGGTGATCTCCATCTCCTCCGTGCACTCTTTCTTGAACATGGTGCGCGTTTCCTTGAATCGTGTGCCCACGCCGACCGATCCGTCAGTGAGGATATCGAGCGATTTGATCCCCTCGATGCGCTCCGTTGCGCTGCACAGATCTGCCCACACCTCGAAGACGCGCTCGACCGGGGCGTCTACAACAATGTCACACTTGTACTGCGCCATGGGATTCTCCACGCGGGGGGAAGTGGGGGGCGGGTGGATAAAGCGGATCGCACCGTATCACCCGCCGCTCGGGATCCCAAGATACTTCATCCGGATTTATCGAGCACGAACGAGGCGTCCGCGTAGATCTTGTCGAGGCGGCTCATGATGCCGGGCGTCTCGTCGAGCGACAGGGCGCACACCTCCAGCAGGTCCACCAGCCCCTCGTAGTCATCGAGAGAGATGTATTCACGATCGCACCGTGCTTCGGAGACCGCCCGCTCGTCGCCCCGCTCGACATCCGCCAACTCCGCCATGTTGTGGTAGTTACCCAGCGGCAGGCAGACGCACGTCGCATCGTGCCCGTACGCGCAGAACACGCTCGCCTCACACGAGCCCCCGGCCATCAGCTTCCGCTGCCACAGAAATCCCCCCACACCACCTGCCCCATCAGCCTTGTCGCGCTGCTTGGCATGGTCTTCGGCGAGCACCGCGATCGCGCGGGTGAGCGAGGGCGAGAAGGTGCTCATCTTGTCACCCACGCGGACGATCGGGCCCGCGCCGATCGGTGATTCGCGGAACGCGCGAGAGTTCTCCAGTGCGATGACATGCGCGCCCTCCGGGAGCGAGCCGAGTCTGCACGCCGCGATCGCGCCGATGAACCCGACCTCCTCGGCGCGGGTGAGCAGGAGTTGGGTGTTGTGTGGTTTGTCCGAGGCGCGCAGGCGGTCGAGCGTCTCGAGCGCGGCGCACAGGGCAGCGAGATCATCGCAGGCGTTGGTATGGAGCATGCCATCGGTGATCTCCGCTCGGGGCATCGTCCACCGCGCGATATCGCCGACCCGGATCCCGCTCGGATCGCCCGGTACGCTCGCCTCGCACTTGCGCACCGGGTCGGGCTTTGTCGCGCTGGTGATTGTCGCGGGGAGATCGCCTGATTCGGTGTGGATCGTGATCGGGGCATCCACAAAGTACGGATCCCGCACGCCGCCCCGGAACGTCATCTCGATCCGATCGCCCTCGATTTGCTCGACGACAAACGCGGGGTGATCCATATGCGCGGTCATCAGGACAACCTTGCAGGAATCGTCCCGCCCGGTGAACCGCAGCACCATGTTGCCAGCGTCGTCTTTCGTGATCTCCAGTTCCGGGCGCTGCGACGCCCAGCGCTCGATCCACGCGATCACCGCGTCTTCCCGCCCCGCAGCGGTGGGCAGCGCGGTCAGTTCAAGCAGCCAGTCGGTATGCACGCACTCGCTCATGGTGCGACACGGTACCGCGCCGGGCGTACCATATGCGCATGACGACCATCGCCTCGGAGTGCTCCACAAGCATGTTCACCCCTATCCCAGATATCCTCGAAGATGTCCGCGCGGGCAAACTGATCATCCTCGTGGACGCCGAGGACCGCGAGAACGAGGGCGACTTGGTCCTCGCGGCGCAGTTCGCAACGCCCGAGATGGTCAACCGCATCACCCGTCTCGCCGGCGGGTACCTCTGTCTCTCCATGACCGAGGCGGACTGCGCCCGACTCGCGCTGCACCCGCAGTCCATGACAAACACATCCGTCCGCGGTACACCCTTCACCGTCTCGATCGACGGGCACCCGAGGCACGGCGTGGGCACGGGTATCTCCGCCGACGATCGCTCGAAAACAATCCAGATGGCGATCGATCCGAAGTACGCGCCGGACGACTTTGTCCGCCCCGGGCACATCAACCCGCTCCGCTCGCGCGACGGCGGCGTGCTTGTCCGCACCGGGCAGACCGAGGGCGGCGTGGATCTCGCGCGCCTGGCGGGGTGCACCCCCGCGGCGCTGATCATCGAGATCGTCCGTGAAGATGGGAAGATGGCCCGGCGCGACGACCTCGAAAAATTCTGCGCCGAACACGACATCCGGATGTGCTCCATCTCGCAGCTCATCGAGCACCGCCTGCTCGCCGAACGCCTCGTGCACCGCATCGAGCCCGATGCGGGGATGCCGATCGAGACCGAATTCGGGATGTTCAACCTGATCGCGTTCGAGAGCATGGTGGACCCGCTGCCGCAGCTTGCGCTGACGGTGGGCGATGTCGGTGCGCTGGATCCCGACGGGCACGTCATCGAGTCTGATGAGCCAGCGCTCGTGCGCATGCACCGCAGGAACCTGCTCGGGGACATCTTCGCGGATGTGTCCACCTCCCCCGAAGGCCCGACCAGCACCGCGCTGCACGCCTCGATGCGGGCGATCCAGAAAGAAGGACGCGGCGCGATCGTCTATCTGCGCCCTTCCGGGATGGGCACCACCGGAGAATCCTGGCGCAACCGCCTGGTCACGACCAAAGACGCCGACAGCGAAGCCCCGGCGGCGCAGTTGCCCGATCATCAGCGTGATTTCGGCGTTGGGAGCCAGATCCTGCGCGCACTGGGACTATCGAAACTGCGCCTGCTGACCAACCACCCGAAGGAGTTTCCCGGGCTCGACGCGTTCGGGCTTGAGGTCACCGAGCATGTTGCACTAGACTTTTCCTGACACAAGTGGTTCAATACACACGTCGGTCTTGCTCATTCGCAGCGGGAGCCCGCTCCGAGTTCCTGCGGGACGATCCAGACTTGTCCCCGCAAGACCGACGCACCACGGGAAAGACCTCGCTCGTCGAGGTCTTTTTCGTTTTTGCGATCCCCCTCACCCGTCTACGGGAGCAGACGCATGACAGCGGATAAGGAATTGAATAGGCGCACATTCGTCGCATCCCTCGTCGCCGCTGGCGCGCTGCCCGCACTCGGTTCCCGCGCGAACGCGCAGAATGACAACGGTGGGGGGGCGGGAGGCGCGGGCGGGCCTGTTGTGATCGCGTCGGGCAACGGGATCGAGGCGGTGCGGGAGGCGATGCGTCAGCTGCGCGCCGGCGCAGATCCGCTCGACGCCGCGGTCGCGGGCGTGCGCATCGTTGAAGACGATCCGAACGACATGTCCGTCGGGCTCGGCGGGCTGCCCAACGAAGACGGCATCGTCCAGCTCGATGCCTCGGTCATGCACGGGCCCACCCACCGCGCGGGCGCGATCGGGGCGCTGGAAAACATCAAGAACCCGGCGGCTGTAGCGCGGGAGGTCGCGCGCCGGACGGATCATGTGATGCTTGTCGGGGCCGGGGCGCTTAAGTTCGCCAAACGTATGGGATTCAAGGAGGAAAACCTGTTGACAGACGCCGCCCGCGAGGCGTGGCTCGAATGGAAAAAACAACTCACCGACCACGACGATTGGCTCTCGGAAGACGAGTTCGACCTGCCCTCGAAAGAGAAGCGATCGATGCGCGAGGTTATGTATCACACCGGGACGATTCATCTCTCCGTGCTCGCGCCGAACGGCGATCTCGCCGGCACGACGACAACCAGCGGCTTGAGCTGGAAGCTCCCCGGGCGCGTGGGTGATTCGCCGATTATCGGCGCGGGGCTCTACACGGACAACACCATCGGCTCCGCTGGCGCGACCGGGCGGGGCGAGGCGGTCATCCAAGTCTGCGGCGCGCGCACCGCTGTGGCGCGCATGGAGATGGGTGACACGCCCGCGCAGGCGTGCCTGCATGTCTGCAAGCTCATCGCCGATCGCACCTCTGCGCCGCGCCTGCTCAACGAGCGGGGCGAGCCCAACTTCAATGTGATCATGTACGCCGTGCGCAAGGACGGGCTCTTCGGCTCCGCAGCCATCCACCCGATCCGCAAGTTCGCGGTCGCCGATGCGCAGGGTGTCCGTCTGGAACGGTGCGCGTCGCTCTACGAGAAGTAATCAGGCGGCGGGCGTCTCGAACACGCCGTCCGCGAGGTGGACCACCCGGTCAGCTCGCTCGGCCGTCGCGTTGTCGTGCGTGACAAGGACCATCGTCTGGTCCAGCTCGGTGCGGACCCGCATCAGGGCATCCAGAATCGATGCCCCGGTCGCCTGATCCAGATTCCCCGTCGGTTCGTCCGCGAGCAGCAGGGTGGGCTCGTTGACCAGCGCCCGCGCGATCGCCACCCGCTGGCGTTCGCCCCCCGAGAGTTCGACCGGGCGGTGCTTGAGGCGGTGGGAGAGCCCCATAGTGTCCAGCAGCCCCGACGCCCGCTCGCGCAGCGCGCCCGACTGTTTCGCGTACCCGAACCGCCCCAACGCGACCATCGGCGCGATGAGCGTGTTCTCCAGCACCGTCAGTTCGGGCAGCAGGTGGTAGAACTGGAAGACGAACCCCACCCGCCTGCCGCGGTACTGATCCAGCTCGCGCACGCCCGCGCGGGTGATGTCCTTGCCGTCGAACGTGATCGTCGCCTCGGGTGATTTGTCGGGCCGGTCCAGCCCGCCCAGCAGGTGCAGCAGCGTGGACTTGCCCGAACCGCTCGCGCCGAACACCGCGACGCATTCGCCCTTTTCCACCGCGAGGTCCACGCCGTGCAGCACGGGCACATCCACCCGCCCGAGGCGGAATGTCTTGTGTACTGATTTGGCTTCCAGGATCGGTGCCATGTTCATTCAAACCTCAGGGCACGCACGGGGTCCATCAATGCTGCCCGCAGCGCTGGTGCGAATGCGCCCAGCGCGCTGAATACAACCCCGCCGGTGAAGACGATCCCCGCGTGCATCGGGTCCACCGCGTTCGGGATCTCCGTGAAGTAGTACGTCTCGGCGTTCCAGATCTCCACGCCCAGCGCCGAGCCCATCCAGTCGTGGATCAAGTTGATATTCGTCACGATCAGGTACGCGAGCCCAAGCCCGAGCCCCGAGCCCGTGAGCCCCAGCGCGAGCCCGTACCGCAGGAAGAGCCACGCCACGCCGCTCCGCGTCGCGCCCAGCGCCCGCAGGATCCCGATGTCCTTGGTCTTCTCGCTCACGATCGCCCAGAAGATCGAGAAGATCAGGAACACCGCGGTGAGCGAGATAAACGAAAACAGCACCAGTACGAGCGTCGTTTCCTTGCGCACCGCCGCGATGAAGACGGCGAGCCCCGGCTTCTTGTCCCACGTCCAGATGTCCCGCAGATCGCCGCTTGCTGTTTTCGGCGGAGGCACCTCGTCTGCGTTCGGGTGATCCTGAGCGAACGCACGGTAGACCGCCTCGGCGGCGCGTTCGCACTCATGCTCGTTCACCCCGGGGGCCGCTTTCATCAGGATGTTCGTCACCCGCGCCGGTGAATCTCCGACCTCGCGCTCGATCCAGATTTCCTCGCCGTCCTCGGTGATCATGAACGCCCCGGTCTCCTCGCCCGAATCGAGGCGCCGCCCGCGATCCCACAAGAGCATGGATTGCAGCTCGCCGAGCGGCATGTACACCCAGTTCGCGTCCGCCTCGAAGAGCCCGCTCTTGAACTCATTGGCGACTGGGAAGCGCCGCGATTCCATCTTCGCCAGCGCCCCGCCCCGAGTGATGATCGGCACCGAGATCGTCACCTCTTCGCGAGGCAGGAACCAGTCGTACACCAGGTAGTACCCGCCCGCCATCCGCCGATTTTTCCCGTACACATGAATCCCGGGCACGACTGCCGGGCGATCGAGCCCCGTATCCGGATCCGTCTCGCGCATCGATTCGCCCGCGACGACGAACCGATCGTCCATGTCCAGACGCAGGTCATCTCCATCGGTATCCCCCTTCACCGGTGTGTCTATCGGTGCCCAGTACAGGCGATCATGGAACCCGGTGACCGCGTGGAACCCATCGGGATCAATCCCGATGACCTGCACCGGTTTGGAACTGCCGCCCGGCATCGCGATTAGCGCGAGCGTCTCGATGGTTGGTGTGGCTTTGTCGATCGCCGGGTCTGCTTCGAGTCGATCGACGAGTTCTTCATAGTGGGCGAGCCCGCCCGAGCCGACGGGGTAGTTGATCGCCACATCCCCGATCAAGCCGCGCCCCTGCCCGAGCAGCATGTTCAGGAATCCCCCCATCACCGACCACACCACGACCACCATCGCGACAGACAGCGCCACCGCGAGCGCCGCCAGCAGCGGCATTACCTTCGAGAACAGGTACCGGCGTGTCAGGAGGGATTGGTACACGGTGGGAATGGTAGTCCTTGACTCATTTCTGTGTTATTGCGAAAAGCGCTACTACGATTGCATCTACATCAAGAGTTCGGTGAGTCCGGCCAATAACAGCATCACCCCGAAACCGGCGGGAGCCAGCGTGAACAGGATGTGCAGCAGGAAACCAAGCCGCACCCACTTGCTGCGATAAATGTTGACCGAAACGATCTGAGATTTCGAACCATAGCTGGCTGTACGGTGAAAGAGATAGAGCCCAGCAGGGTAGGCGAACATCAGGGCTACTCCTGTTGTGACAGAGATAGACGGGAGGTACACATCAATCCTCGCGCTCAGCACAAGCCCGACAACGAACAGCACCCACCACGGCAAGCCGAGCCAGATCGATGACCTGATCCATCTAGCACGAATTATCTTATTGATCGAAGCAGATCGATCCGACGCGAGGCACCCAACCGCGAGGGGTATCCCGTAGACCAATGCAATAAAACCGATCGCCATCGGAATCACAAAGCCGCTGCCGTACATTCCTGCGGTAAACAGCGGGATGAGGATAACGATGGCGATGAACTGAAACATCAGCGCGTCGCGCCCGCGAGCGATGAGTTGAGCCTGAGTTTCGATCTGTTCAACAATATTCTCCGCCACCTCTTCCCCGCACTCCGGGCACGGGTTTCCCGTCGTCAGCCCGCCCAGGCAGTACCCGCACCGCAGACAACAGACATCCGCTGGCAGTACATCCACCGTGTTCGCTTGATTGGTTGGTTTGCTCTGGTCTTGTGTCATCCGATCCCTAGAATCCTTGTGCCAACGCACTATACGCCATGCCCACCCCTGCCCGTTCCAACCCCGCTATCGATCGCCCGCTCAGGATCGGCCCGCTCGCGCTCGAGACCAACCTCCTGCTCGCGCCGATCGCCGGGTACTGCGATCTCGCCACCCGCATCACCGCCCGCGAACTCGGCGGGCTGGGGCTCGCCTGCACGGACCTCCTCTCGCCGCAGGGGCTCCTCCGGGGCACGCGTCACTCGCTGGATCTCGCCCGCACGCACGACCTCGATCAGCCCATCTGCATGCAGCTCTACGGCGCGGACCCGGACATCCTCTGCGGCGGCGCACGCTGGGCGGTCGAGCACCACGCAAAGGTCATCGACATCAACATGGGGTGCCCGGTAGACAAGGTCACCAAGACCGATGGCGGGTCCAAACTCCTCTGCGATATCCCCCGCACCGTGAAAACAACAGAGCGCATTGTCAGAGAAGTTGAGAAACACTCGGGCGGCAGAGTCCCCGTCACCGCAAAACTCCGACTCGGGTGGGAGATGGGCGAGCACGTCGCTCCAGAGCTAGCACACCAGCTCGAAGGCGTGGGTGTGCAACTCGTCACCGTGCATGGGCGCACCACAGCGCAGCGGTTCAGGGGCGATGTTATTCACTCCGGCATCGCGGAGGTTGTGGCGGCGGTCGATTCGATCCCGGTGATTGGGAATGGCGACGTGAAAACACCGCAAGACGCGCTCGCGATGATGGAAAAAACAGGGTGCGCGGGGGTGATGATCGGGCGGGGTTCGTTCGCAAAGCCGTGGATTTTTCGTGACACATGGCGCTATTTCACCACCGGCGAGCTGCTCCCCGAACCCACCGAGGCTGAAAAAATCGCGATCTTCAGGCGCTACTTCGATCTGCTGCTGGAGTTCAAGGACGAGCGCAAAGCGATGATCCACATCGAGCGCCGCATCTCCTGGTTCGCTAAAACGCTCGGCCCATCCAAGCCCTTCAATGAAAAAATCCGCACAGCGACGCAGCCGCAGCAAGTCTACGACGCCTTCGACGAGTTTCTTGATGGCAAGCTGCGTGTGTTCGATCGAAAAGAAGCCGCGCCGATGTCGTAGCGCGGACCCGTCAATCATGGGAACTGCCCGGCCATCAGCGGCAAGACTATTGCGATGACGAGCATCGTGAGCCCGATCAGACTCAGCACAGTTCCCACAATGCCGCACACGAACCCCGCCTGCGCGAGCCCCATTGTCGAGCCGCCCGCGATGCCCGCCCGTGCGAGTTTTTTTGCTTTGCTGCCGAAGATGATCGCGAGCGGCCCCATGATGATCCCGGGAACGCCGTAGGCGAAGCACCCGATGACCGACAGGATCCCCAGCACCAGCGACGCGACCGCGAATCCCGATGTCGGCGAGGGTTGCCCCATCGAGTGCATCACCGGCGTGCCGCACTCGGGGCACAGCGAATCGACCGCGAGCCCGCGGATCTGGTACCCGCAACCGACACACGCAAATTTCTGACGCAT
>JAJDDG010000114.1 GCA_029260435.1 Phycisphaerales bacterium
GATCAATCCATTTTAATAACCATTTAGATCCAATTATCGCTGATAATAAGAAAAATGGCCATTTAAGTACCTATTTATGTCCAATTAATGCCCGCTCACCCTCCTAATAATCAACTGGGGCTGAATAAGAAAATGGGCGGACGTCATTCTAATTGCCAATTTCTGGTTTTTGTACGGTATTGTTCTAGAGATGGTTACCAGCCCTTGACATGACAGGTAAGATCGGCAATGTTTGCTGGGCAAACTTGATATCACTGATATCAAGCCGACCCAGAGGTGCAAATGCCACAGCTACTCATCAGAGACATTCCGGACGAACTACACGAGTGGATCGGCGACCAGAGCTATGGTCTTCGCACGAGCAAAAAAGAGTTCGTGCTTTCGATCCTCTCCGGCGCGTGGAAGGGCGAGGAGGATTTTCCACTCTTTGCAGACATCGAGACACCAGCTGCCCCGCCCGCTGCCTCTGGGGTGCCATTCACCTTCATTGATTTGTTCGCAGGGATCGGGGGACTCCGCCTCGGGCTTGAGCGAGTTGGTGGGCGCTGCATTTTTGGTAGCGAGTGGGACAAATATTCACAGAAAACATACAGCACCTGGTTCAGGGATATGCCCGAGGGTGCCATCCGCAACCGCCGCCCGGCGACCACAACCTCTTGATACGATATTGATACTGGGTATTTGCACGGCATTATCCGAGGATGGGCAAATCTCGCGCCATCAATTAACCGCGATTTGGCTAGGTAACTGGTATGAGACGGAGACCGTGGACGCGCGATGAACTTATCCGGGCATTGTCGCTATATTTCCGCCTGCCATTCGGACAAATGCACTCCCGCAACCCGAAAGTCATCGAGCTTGCAAAATCAATTAATCGCACCCATAGCGCAGTCGCATTGAAGCTTGTTAACTTCGCAAGCCTCGATCCGGAGCATCAACGACGAGGGATTGCCGGAATGGGCAATACCTCCACAGCTGACCGATCCATCTGGACCGAGTTTTATGGCGAATGGGATGCTCTCAACTTTGCCGAAATTGACATTGTTGAAACCGGTGTAGATCACGAGGAGCCTGTCCACTCAGCTGTAACCGAAGTAGTCGGGATGGTGCGACAGCGCCGCGGACAATCATTCTTCCGAGATTCTGTGCTTGCAGCTTACTGTGGGATGTGCTGTGTCACTGGAATCAAATTAGCATCCCTGCTGAGAGCCAGCCACATAGTTCCGTGGTCAATCGACCCAAAGCATCGCCTCGACCCACGGAACGGACTATGCCTCAATGTACTACATGATGCGGCCTTCGACAGAGGCCTGATCACCTTTGATTCCAACTTAGAACTCCTCCTCTCACGAGCTTTGCGCGAGGGTATACCTCATGCAATATTCGTGGAGATGTTTGAATCGCGAGAAGGCTCGCCAATAACTTGTCCAGAAAGATTCATTCCCAAACATTCTTTACTGGAGTACCACAGAAACCATGTCTTCCAGCAGTAACAAGCCTTCTCTTTGCAGATCTGCCACATTGCACATTGTACTTTTGGAAAGTTTTGAGGGCAGCGATACCTTTGTTCGTTGCGGCGATGAATATCAGCAGCATCTGTACTGTGTCGTGGCAATCAACGAATCAGAACAAGCTGAAATCATCGATAGCGGCTACCGCACAGTAGAAGAGGCCGCTCAAGCGTGGTCCAAAGCAGTGCGGCCGATGTGAATGGTCTTCCAAGATCGCGTGAATCAAAGAACTGACACAGCCACAATGCCAATACTTTCTGTATTGCGACAGTGGAAGGCCAGCTCAACAAGATGGCGAGACGAAGAGTAAATACCGTCTCACCCGATTCGGCAGTGAGTTTCCGACCGGACAGACTTTCTCCAACGCGACGCGAGATGCATTACTCGATTGTATCGCCGACTTTGCGGAGAGGCCCCCCGACACGCGGCTGATACGGGCTGTCGAAGCTGAGTATGCTCTGTTTCGGCTCGTCGAGCGCCGCCTGTGCGAACCGGATATTCAGCGACTCTTCCAGAATGTGGACGACTTCCTCAAGACCGCCGCCTCGATCATGAATAGACGGAAGTCACGAGCTGGCCGCTCATTCGAGAATCACATGGGTTTCATTCTCGACGACGCCGGCGTTCCCTTCGAGGTCCGACCCGACATCGACGGGCGACCGGACCTGATAATCCCGAATGCTCACGCGTATCACGATGAGAGCTATCCGGTTGAACGGCTATTTGTTGTCGGTCTCAAGACCACATGCAAAGACAGATGGCGTCAGGTACTCAACGAGGGAATACGGGTGCCACGGAAGCACCTTGTAACCATGCAGCGCGGGATATCCAAAGCACAACTCGACGAGATGGCTGAGTCGGGTATCTCGCTCGTCGTACCCTCGACGTTGCATCGAGATTATCCGACTGGGAGTGCGATGGACCTTCGTACGATTGACGCCTTCATCGATGAAGTGAAACGGATTACTGCGGCATGACAGATGTCCTTACCCCGGAACAACGAAGTCGCAATATGTCAGCGATTCGCGCCAAGGACACCAAGCCCGAACTCGCCGTTCGTTCGCTCGTCCACCGAATGGGTTTCCGATACCGGCTCCATCGGCGTGAGCTTCCAGGGACTCCGGATTTGGTCTTCCCATCATCCCGAAAGGTCATCTTCGTACACGGGTGCTTCTGGCACCGACACCGCTGCCGAGCGGGACAGGTGATCTGCGCAACGAATGCGGAATTCTGGCGGAACAAATTCGAGGCCAATGTCCGGCGCGATCGCACGCACGTTCGCCAACTCCGTGCACTCGGCTGGGAATCTCTGGTCGTCTGGGAATGTTCGCTTCGGAATCCCTCCGAACTGCAAGTCAGGCTACGGGACTTCCTGCAATCCGACTCCGCTTTGTCCGGGAGACGAGCATGAAGACCCCCAACCACTTGGGCTGGTACGCCAACGGCTTATTCTAGAGGCGCTCGACTCCTGCTCCATCATCACCGCCCCCGCAAACAAACTGCTCTTGCAGATCCACCACCGTTGCCCCGTCATCCTCCCGCCCGAGCAATACGCACAGTGGCTCGACCCCGCGAACCAGAACACGGCAACGCTCAAACAACTCCTCCTCCCGCCG
>JAJDDG010000115.1 GCA_029260435.1 Phycisphaerales bacterium
CAACACCAACAACAGCGCAACCGAGATCGCCACCATCGCGACCGTCGTCACCGTCGAGAACAGCCTCGCGCGCAGGCTCCGCCGGATAATCGTGAAATCGCTGATCGCCACTACCGCGCCCCTCCCCCGACAGACGCGCCGACCGCGATCTCGTCAAGACCCTTCCTGTGCGCAAACCGCGCACCCATCGCCGGATCATGGCTCACACACACCAGCGCCGCGTCCTGCTCCTTGCACACCTGCTGGATCAGGTTCATCGCCGCAGCGCCGTTCTCCGGATCAAGACTCGCCGTCGGCTCGTCCGCCAACACCAGCGCCGGATGACAAGCCACCGCACGCGCCACCGCCACCCGCTGCTGCTGCCCGATACTCATGTGCTCCGGGTCCGCGCCATGCCGATCGATCCCGAGCCCGGTGAGCAACCCCGCCGCCCGCCCCCGGTGTTCGCCCCGCGGGATACGCGAGAACATCATCGCGATCATCACATTCTCGATCGCACTGAACCCGCGCAGCAGATTGAACGTCTGAAAAATCATCCCGATGTGCGCACCGCGAAACTCATCCCGCTTCGCGCCGTGCAACCCGTGCATGTCCTGACCCACCACCCGCACCGCCCCCGCGCCCGGATCGATCAGCCCCGCGATCAGATGCAGCACAGTGCTCTTGCCACGCCCGGAACCGCCAGTCAGCAGAATCTGCTCCCCACGCCCGAGCACCAGCTCCCCAACATCAACCACATCCCGATCCGTCCCCGGATACCGGTACCGCAACCCGTTGATCTCAAGCACAGCGCCCATGAACCACACTGTACCGTGCTGCGCACCCCCGGTGGCACGAGCCCTTTTCAGGTCAACTCACTGCAGCCGAGTCGTAATAATCACAATGAGGGTCGTCGGCGGAATGAAGATAATCCGTATCTCGAAGCACTCGATCGCACCCACCAAAATGCCCGGCCCCGACGCCAACGGGCATCCGTCTGGGCTCAGGTGGATCTCATCACCAACAAGCCCGATACCGCCTGGCAAAATCGGCGTCACCGTCTGCACGCTGTCTAGGACATACTCCAGCGTGCCCTCCTTCTGACCAACGCTGATGATATTCCCACCCGTCACCTGCGCCACCTGCCCCGCCGCCCGCACGAAGCTCCCCTGCAGCACCCCGCCGTTGAACACCTCAACCAGCACGTTTGGGCATGACTGAGCAAAAAAATCACCAAAGACGGTCAGCGTCCCCGCCGGGTTCTCGACCCCACCGAACCCGAGCGATCCTGTCGGGCTCCCGTTGATCGACCCGACCATCTCCGTCTCTAGCCGCTCACCAAGCGAAATCGAAATCGGAGCGGTGTCGCTGCGTGTACCATCGGTAAACGCCGTCGCCGCGACCGGTGAGAACTCCACCCGAACACCATCACCGCCGACATTGTCGATGTTATCCACCTTCAAATCCGGACCCGCTACAAGCTGCAGCGTTGCATCTCCCAGCGGACAATGCACGAATCCGTTCAGCACACGACATAGTTTCTGGTCCTGACCAAATGCCACGTTGTCCGCGCGCACGCCAAGCCAGCTCCAATCACCAGCCCCACCCGCCCAAGGCCCGAAGGTGTCATCGAAGCGGACTTCAAACCGACCACCGCGCCCCGTCATCGGCTCACCTGTGCCATATTTCGTCGCGCTCAACCAAGTGATGTACTGCTCATACCCCGCCGGTGCCGTCTCCGCCTCGAACACCACATCCACCCCATCCTGCACCAGATCAACGCCCTCGATATGACTCGTGATCGTCACGTCATACACCTCGATCGTCGCGCTCGGCGCACGCCCCGGCGTCCCAACCTCCACCACATGCTCCCCCACGTTCTCAAACAGAATCCGCGAACGCGACCCCAGCGCAACCGGGCGATCATCAACACGCAACTCCAACAGCGGCTCGAAACCACGCGGCCACGCGTGCGCCCGTGTCCTGAGCCACGTATCCGACGCAATCACATACCGACCCTGCCCCACCTCAGTCAGCCCCGCGATACTCCCGCGGAAGTACGCATCAAGCCGATCCATGTTGTCCCAATCCGTCCGGATCTCCGGGCTCGCGTCTTCAACCCCGAACCGCCGCCACTGGATCACCCTGTTGTGCGGGTAGTCCACCACCCGGAACGTGCACTCCTTGAGTTGTCTCGCTCCCCCTGTGCGCACCTCCGCAACAATGCGCTGCACACCAGTCTCGTTCATCACGCACACAACCTCGCGCCCGCCCTCGCCCCGCACCACCAGCCCCGCCCCATGCCATACCACCTCCGCACCCGCAGGCGCGTCTTGATGCAGCACAATCTCCGTCCCCATGCAAACCCAAGCCTCAACAACCGGCGCCTCGTGCCAACCCGTCGTCAGCCCGTCGATAGGGCCGATCGTCAGCGCATACCCCAGATCTACAGCATCACCCGGTTCGATCGCGATGCCGGGCACCTCGACCTGCTTCCCGCCCAATGCCGAATACTGCGCAGCCGCATCTCCACCGATCGCGAACGCCACGACGAACGCCAGACCCATCCGAAGCCACTTGCTGGATTCCATAGCTGCCCTCTTCCTGGATAGACAAACCTTCCCCGCAGAAACTCCCGCCACCACTCAATCTCCGCGATTGCCCGGCAAAGTCAATACTCTTGCCCAATCCTTATAGACGCCCCCCCCCTCACACCCCCTCAGAGCCCCTTTCCCGGATCCCGCACACCCTCAATTGTTCTCACCCGCCCCGCATCCGCCCCAACGCCTCCTTGCCCATCCCCGCGCGTCTCGATCCATTCTCCTCAAGCACCCCCATCGCGCCCTCGATCAGCCCCGCCGCCTCCTCCCACCGCTCCTCGCCGAGCTCCGCGAGCACAAGCGCATAATTCACCGCGCTCTCCGCTGTCTTGAGGTGCGCTTCTCCGAAAATCGTTCGCCGAATCTTCAGCGACTCACTTAGCAACGCCTCGCTCTCCGCGTGCCGCTCCATGAGGAAATACAACCGCCCAAGATTGGTCGCGCTCACCGCCACCTTCCGGTGCGAGCCGCCATATATCCGTCTCCGCACACTCAACGCATCGCGTAGGTAAAGCTCCGCCCGCTCGAACTTTCGATCCCGTGCGAGCAATGCACCGTGGTTGTTTTTAATCTGCGCGACGAACTCTCCGCTCCCCTCCGCCTCATAGATCCTGATCGCCTCCGTATACACCGCCTCCGCCGCCTCAAGATCCGCCAAATCCGGCTTCACATCCGGATCCACCACCGCGTCTCGATACCGCGCCGAGTACGTCGCGCCAAGGTTGTTCAGGTTGTCCGCGACATAGACATGCCCATCTCCATACCTCTCGCGATATATCACCAGCGCACGCCCGAACAGATCGATCGCATCTGTGTAATGCCCGCGCCGCCGTTCCAACGCCCCCATATTGCTCAGGCACCCCGCGTACGCCGGATCAGCCTCGCCCACTGCCAATTGCTGGATCTCCAATGCCCGGCGAAGATGCGTCTCCGCTTCTTCGTACCGTCCCAACTCCAAGAACGCCATCCCGAGCACACT
>JAJDDG010000116.1 GCA_029260435.1 Phycisphaerales bacterium
TGCTCGCTCAGCTCGCGCCGGGCCTGGGCTTCCATCTTTGATGCCTTGGCGGCGACGGCGCGGTCGGCGCCGGAGGGTGAGGCGGGGGCGAGTGCTGCGGAGCGGATCCGCTGGGCCTTCTGGAGGGTCTGCTCTGGGGTCCGCCCCGGGGAGGTATCGATATTGACGTGCCCGCCTACGACATAGCGTTCACCGTCCGGCCCGGTTTTGTATTCGTAGTGCGCGCCGCCGTTGGCGAGCCCGCCGGCGGAAGCGAGGTGGGCCTGCTCATGCGTGCGGACCTCGGCGTCGCGCGATTTGAGGTGATCGATCTCGGTGTGTTCTTCGTCGGAGAGCTTGTCGAGATTTGAAGAGAGGGTGACGGAATCGCCATCTTCGTTGGTCTGGAAGACTGCCCCACCACGCACCGCATTTGAGATCTGTCTGGCGGAGGCGGAATCGCGTGCTGCGCGGGTGGTGTGCTCTACTTGATTTGGGTTGGTGTTCCGGACGACGCGCTCTGTCGGGGGGACCGCGGACGCGGGTCGGGCGCGGTGTGCGGAGGAGAGCGCACCGGGGCCGAGCACACCTGCGAGCAGGGCGTTTGGCGTGGAGAGCGAGTTGGAGACAGCGCCGATGGACATGCGTGTGTTGGCGAAACTCCTCTTGGAGGGCAGATGGGCGGAACCCTGAGGGGTCGGGATCCGGACTTGTCATCGGCGGATGGTGCGGTCGGGTGGAATGGATAATCGGATTGGGACGTTGTCGGAGGGGGTTTGGCTTGCTGGATGGCGAGAAAGTGGGTGCTGGGGGGATTGTGCGGGGGATATGGTGGTGGATTGTGGGGGGGGTGTGGGGGGTTGGGCGGGGGGAATCTGTAGGCGGTGGTGGTAGACTGGGCGGCCCGGCGGGTGGGTGATCGAGGCGGTGTTGGCGGGTAACGAGGAGCGAGCGCGGATATGAACCTGATGAGCGACACGATGTCTGGCGAGCCGATCTCGCAGCACTGCACGCTGGACCCGGACAAGAAGCACGACCCGCACTCGACGCGGTTCGGCTCGTTCCTGAAGGCGACGATCAAGTTCGGCGGGTCTGACCTGATCATGAAGACGGATACGTCGCCCAAGATCCGCCTGCGTGGCGCGCTGAAACCCCTGGACACGGACCCGGTGACGTTCGAGGAGTTCGTGGATATCGCCAAGCACATCCTGACCGAGGAGCAGTGGGCGGACCTGCACTCGAACGGGTCGGTGGACTTCGCGTACGACTACGACGAGAAGCGCCGGTTTCGGATCAATCTGTTCCAGGCGCGGGGGAAGCTGAGTGTCGCGGCGCGGTTGATCACGAGCGACATCAAGCCGTTCGAAGATCTGTACCTGCCGGACATCATGGCGGAGATCTCGATGCAGCCGCAGGGGATCGTGCTGCTCGCGGGCGTGACGGGGTCGGGCAAATCGACGACGATCGCGTCGATGCTGGATTATGTGAACGCGCGGAAAGCGATCCACATCCTGACGCTCGAAGATCCGATCGAGTACATCTTCGAGGATAAAAAAGCGATCATCAATCAGCGCGAGATCGGGATCGATTGCAAGGACTTCAAGACGGGGCTGCGGGCGCTGGTCCGTGAGAACCCGGACGTGGTGCTGATCGGCGAGATGCGTGACTCCGAGACATTCGAGGCGGCGCTGCACGCGGCGGAGACCGGGCACCTTGTGTTCGGGACGATCCACGCGTCGAGTGCGACGGAGACATTCAGCCGGATCTACGACCTGTTCCCCCCCGACGAGCGCGAGCAGGTGCGGAAGATCATGGGGTACCAGATGCGGGCGATCGTGTACCAGAAGCTATTGCCCACGCTGCACAAGGACATCCCGCGGATCCCGGCGGTAGAGATCCTGATCAACACGCCGCCGGTGCGGAAGTTCATCCTCGAGGGGCGGGAGTCGGAATGCCGCCAGGTGATGAACTCGCAGGAAGGCGAGCAGGTGGGGATGCAGGACTTCAACCAGAGCTTGCTGAAGCTGGTGGAGGAGGAGTTCATTCATACCCGGGAGGCGATGGAGGCAACGCCCAACCCGGACGAGCTGGCGATGCGTCTGAAGGGCATCGGGTAGACTGCGGTGATGATGATGGAACCGAGTTTGACGGGTGGGGACGGTTCGGGCGTGCTGGCGATGTTGGGAGCCGGTCTGACGCTGGTCTCGTGGTACAAGCCCGTGGTGGTGGTGTTGACACTCACGGTGTGGGCCTGGGTGGTATCAACTATTTATGACAAGGACACGGCGCGGTGGTATCTGCCGCGCGAGATGTGGAACTGGGCGCACTTTCTGGCGGGTGTGGTCGGAGTAGTTGTGGTGGTGGCGCTGCCGATGACATTCTGGGTGACGTGGCCCGTGATGGTGGGCGTGCTCGCGGCGGACCTGATCGGGTACGCGGTGTATCACAACACATCGAGCAAGGTGCCGGCGAACGGGAAGTGGACGATCAACATCAAGGAGATGCAGGCTCGGATGGAGTCGCGGAAGAAGCAGAAGAGCACCAAGGGGATCACGCTGACGATCAAGGGCCCGGACGGTGCGATGAAGGCACCCGAAAAGGAAGCGCCGGAGTTTGAGATTCGGGTGTGGGTGGAAGAACTGCTCGAGGGTCTGGTCGAGGCGCGGGGCACGCAGATGGATATCCAGCCGATCGGCGAGAACCGGTACGGCATCAGCTTCATGGTGGACGGCGTGCGCAAGGCGGCGGAGAAAGCGCACTCGAACAAAGCTGTCGCGATTATCGACTACCTGAAGCAGGCGGCGGGGCTTGATACTGAGGATCGGCGGCGGCGGTTGGTCGGGGAGATCGAGTTCGGACAACACGGCTCGCCTTTGCACGACGCGCGGGTGACGAGCGCGGGGAGCAGCAAGGGCATGCTGCTGAGCGTGCTGCTGGATCCGGTTGGGCAGGTGGCCCGCTCGCTCGAAGAGTTGGGGATGCACGAGAATCAGCTCAAGGTGATGATCGGGCTGGTCGGCGAGGCGAAGGGCGCGGTGCTGCTGGCGGGGCTCGCCCACGGCGGGCGGACGCAGACGCTGTACGCGATCATGAAGAAGCACGACGCGTACACATCGAACGTGCAGACGATCGAGACCGATCTGCAGGGTGTGATCGAGGGCGTGCGGCAGAACAGATGGGAATCGGGCGGCGAGGCGGAGTACTCCACGACGGTGCGCTCGATCCTGCGTCGCGACCCGGACGTGGTCGGCATCGCGGACATGCTCGACGAGGCGACGGCGAAAGAAGTGTCGCGGGCGGATCACGATCGCACGCGGACATACCTCGGGATCAAGATCGGCGGTGCGCTGCAGGCGATCCAGCTCTACGCGCGGGCGGTCGGCGACCAGAAGCTGGCTGCCGAGAGCCTGCACGGCGTGGTGTCGCAGAAGCTGGTGCGGAAGCTGTGCTCGAACTGCCGGACGCCGTTCAAGCCAACGCCCGAGCAGCTCAAGAAGCTGGGGCTGCCCAAGGACACGAAACAGTTGTTCCGCAAGAGCGGGCAGGTGCTGGTGAAGGAGAAGCCGCAGACATGCCAGGTGTGCCAGGGCGCGGGGTTCTTCGGTCAGCTCGGTGTGTTCGAGGTGCACGAGATCGATGAGAAGCAGCGGAAGCTGATCGCGCAGAACGACCTGACCGGGCTTCGTGCGACCTTCCGCCAAAAGAAACAGCAGAGCTTCCAGCACGCGGCGTTGCAGCACGTTGTGCTGGGGAACACGAGTGTGGAAGAGGTCGTGCGGGTATCGCAGCCGTCGGGCGGGGCCAAGAAGGCATCGCCCGGAGCGGCGAAGCCAGCGGAAGCCGCGGCGCCGAGCAAGGGTTAGTCACCGGGATCACCGAGGAAGACCATGATCTACAACATTATTGTGCTTGGGGTGCTGCTGGCGTTCGGGGTTGCGTGGGGCAGCAAGGGCAAGGGGTACGGGATGTTCTCGGCTCTGCTCGCGCTGGTGTGCACGATCGCGGCGGGCGCGATCGCGTTTGGTGTGTGGGAATTGATCGCCTACGACTTGATCCTCAAGAACGCGAAACCGAGCACGGGGCTCGGCGGGATCATGGAAGACACGGCGTTTGGTGTCGGGCTGATGGTGCCGTTCGCGATCTCGCTGCTGGTGCTGCGCCTGGTGGTGGACAACCTGGTGTCGAAGAACATGCGGTTCGGCGAATCGGTGAACTTCGCGGGCGGTGCGGTGTTCGGACTCGCCAACGGGTACATCACGATCGGGATTATCACGGTCGCGCTGGGGTACATGCGGGTCGGGCCGAGCCTGATGGGGTACACCGCGATCGACGACTCCGAGACGGGCAGCCCGGTGCGGGTGGGGAACCTGTGGGTGCAAGCGGATCGGATGACCGTAAAACTCTACGAGCACCTGAGCGAGGGATCGTTCGGGACAGCAACGCCGCTCGCGCGGTGGCAGCCCCGGGCCGACGAGCAGGGGGCGATGCTGCGGACGAACTACAAGGGGGCGAGCCGTGTGACAATCCTGCCCAACCAGTTCAAGGTTGTGGGTCGGTACACGGTGGAGGGTGAACTCGACAAGCTGCTCTCGGATGAGAACAGCCAGCTCGTGCAGGAGGCGTGGTACCCGGATCAGTCCTCGCCCGAGGAGGGCGCACGGATCGAGGCGTATGCGCTGCAGTTCACGGCCCAGGCGAAGGAAAAGGGGGGGAGCGTATCGGTGTCTCCTTCTCAGCTGCGCCTGCTGATCACGCAGGGGGATGACGTCATGGCGATCCATCCCTTCGCGGTGCTCGCGCAGCCCGAAACGGGCAAGAGCGGGATGCACCGGTTCCGGTTCGATTCCAAGGGGAGTGTGATCTCCTCGGTGGGCGGGAAATCGAAATCGGTGTTCGCGTTCGAGTTCATGGTGCCCAATGGGTACGTGGTTCAAGATCTGCTCGTGAAAAACATCCGGACGGATCTCTCCGAGGTCACACATTTCCGAAACGGCACACCGATTTCGGCGCGCAAGCGGGACGAGGTTGTGGCGGATGGTTCGCTGTTCAAGGCGTTCGGCGTGGAGGTTGGCGGCTCGCTCGAGGGTGTGAATCTCACGGCGGCGGAGGGCGTGGCACCGACGCCACAGGGCAAGTATCTGGGGGTATCGACGTCGCGGCGGATCGGCGTGACACTCAAGAAGTCGGGCATCCGCGGCATACTGCGGGTAGATAATGACAACCGGATCACGGGCGGCGAGGGGACATTCACGGACAAGAGCGCCGTGGTCGCCAAGGGGAACATTGACAAAAACCTGAAAGTGACCGAGTACGCGCTAAGCCGTCATGATGTCGGGCTCGTGCAGATCGAGCTTGCCAAAGACAACGCGAAGAGCACGTACGGGCGGGCGATCGAGTTCGCCGGTCGCCTCTCGCCGCCGCAGGTGTTCACGAAATCCGGCGGGGCGTTCGACGCGGTGGGGTACTACTACGAGGACGAGGACGAGATCCGGATCCGGTTCACGCCCGACCGCCCGATCCGGGCGATGACCGAGGTGCCGCAGCTGAGTTCCATCAAGCGCAATCAGACGCTGAAGCTGCTGTTCATCGTGGACCGTGGCTCGAACCTCGCGGCGGTGTCATTCGGCGGTGACGCCAAGAGCCAGCGGAAGTTTGACGGCGACGGCCCCGAGGTGAGGTAAGAAGGCATCGGGCATGATGGAAATGATTTCATGCTCACACAAGCGTGAGCATGCCACCCAGACAATGATTGATGGGCGCATAAAAATACGCGGGGCGCTGGTGCGCTCCCGCGTGTTGTAGGTATTGGATTATCGAGTCCGGATCAGAAGGCGAGTGCGTCCACGCCGCCGGTCGGGTAGCGGGGCTCGCGTTCCCTGGGCTCCTGGCCCTCGCCCTCGCCACCTTCCGCAGCTTCGCCTTCCTTCTTGTCCTTGTCTTCGTCGGCGTCGAGCGGGCGATCCGAGACAACCCAGAGCTTGACGATCGCTTCGAGGTCCGCTTCCGGGCGGACGATGATCTCGTAGGCGTCGATCCGCTTGATGGTCTGCCCGAGGCGGACGTCGCGCTGCTGGACGGCGAAGCCGGCTTCGACCAGCGCGTCTGCGATGTCCTTCTGGGTGATCGAGCCGTAGAGGAGGCCCGAATCGTTGCAGGTGCGTTCGAGGGAGAGCTCGAAGTCCTGGAGCTTCTCGATCATGGACATCCGGGCGGTGCGGAGATCGGCGACCTGCTTCTCGGCTTCGGCGCGGCGCTCGGCGAGCTGCGCGATCTTCTCGGCGCTGGGCGTGGTCGCGAAGTCGCGGGGGATCAGGAAGTTGCGGGCGTACCCGGATTTGACCTTGACGACATCGCCGACGATGCCGAGGTACTCGACATTCTCGGTGAGCAGGAGTTCAACAGACTTAGACATAGTTCGCTGTCCTTTCTCGCGTGGAGCGAGGGGAAGTTGAGGAGCCCGAACAGTTCGAGCCCCAACGATGGTGCGGCACACGACGCGCCGCGTGAATGGATTGTTGGATCGGGAGAGAACTAGAACGGGATATCGTCCTCGCCGATGGGTTCGTACGCGGGCGGACCGCCGGGTGCCGCGGGGCGAGTATTGACCTGCCCCCCACCACCGCCGCCGCCGCTGTACCCGCCGGCATTGGCGTACCCGCCACCACCGCCACCACCACCACCGCCGCCGCCTTCGCCACGCGAATCGACGAACTGGAAGTTCTCGATGATGACCTTGAGCTTGGAGCGGTTATCGCCGGATTGTTTGTCCTGCCACTGGTCGAGGCGGAGGCGCCCTTCCAGGAAGACGGGCTTGCCCTTGCCCAGGTACTGGCACATGACCTCGGCGGTGCGCCCGAAGGCTTCGCAGTCCACGAAGGTGACTTCCTCACGGGTCTCGCCCTCGCGGGTCTTGAACTTGCGGTTCACGGCGAGCCCGATGGTCGCGACGGCGTTGCCCGAGGGCAGCTGACGCAGTTCGGGGTCGCGGGTCAGGTTGCCCATGAGGAGGACTTTGTTGTACGAGCCGGCCATTGGATGCTCCTTCGCTTGTGTTCGGGGTTCGGAATTACGTTCTCAGTGTCTGGTCGATCACCCTTCCCGCGCCGGGGCGGGTCGGGCATCCTAGCAGAGGTCGGACGCCAGGTCCGCGATCAGGCGGATGCGGACGCGGTCGCGGCTTCCTCTGCCTTTGCCTTGCGGAGCTCGATCTCGGTCTTGAGTTCCTCGCGGGCGTCGGAGGCCGCCATCTCTTCGCGGGTGAGGTGGTCGGCGCGGAGGAGCATGAAGCGCAGGATGGTCTCGGAGAGGTTGCTGGCCCGCTCGATGGTCATGATGTTCGCCGGGTCGGCGCTGAAGTAGGCGAGCAGGTAGGTGCCGCGCTTCTGCTTGTTGATCTCGAAGGCGAGACGGCGCTCGTCCCACTTGCGCATCGCGATGAGCTCGGCGGAGCCCTTGGCGAGAACCTCGTTGATGTGGTCAACGACGGAGCCGAGGTTGGCGGCGTCGGACTGGGAGACGAGGAACATCGCCTCGTAGTCGTAGGAACGTCCTTTGGAATCACTCATTGTCTTGTACCTCTGGTGTATCGCGCCGGGGGGCTTCGCCCTGCTCGGCGGTATGGTTTGGTTCTTGTTTCAGCTTCGGTGTATCCGCCTTCGGGGGGCGGGTGTTAAACGTGTTCATCGCGGTGGTGATGCCGCTGGTCGCCCAGCATTCTGCGGCGTCGGCGGCTTTGCTCACACCCGCTTCGATCACGGGGATCTGGTCTTCGGAAAATCGGGCGAGGACGAAATCGTGACGCGTGCCCATGCCCTGCGGCCCGATGCCGACGCGGCAGCGCGCGTAGTCGGGTGTCGTGAGGACGCGCTCGATATCAGCAAGCCCGTTGTGCCCGCCCGCCGAGCCGGTAGCACGGAGGCGGATGGTGCCGAGATCGATGGCGACCTCGTCCACGATAACGAGGAGGTCTTCGGCCGGTTCGAGCTTGAAGAAGTTGACCGCCTCGGCGACAGCGAGCCCCGAGCGGTTCATGAAGGTGAGCGGTTTCATGAGCATGCACTTGCCCGCGCCGGGGATGTTGATATCGAGGGTGGAGCTGTGGAAGCGTTGGCGGACGGGCGCACCGGGGGCGTGGCGGTCGGCGAGTTTGTCGAGCGCCATGAAGCCCGCGTTGTGGCGGGTGCGCACATAGTCGCGCCCCGGGTTGCCTAGTCCAACGATCAACTTCACCTCGGTTTCCCTTAGCCTTCCTTGTCTTCTGCTTCTTCTTTCTTCTCGGTGATCACCTCGGGCTGCGCTGGCGCACCCTCGACGTCCTCGGCTTCTGTGGTCTCGGTGGCCTGCTCGGCCTTGATCGTGACCACCGCGACGGTCGTCCTGGCGTCCGTCAGCAGAACGATCCCCTCGGGGAGGGTGACATCGCTGGCGTAGATCGGATGGTGCGCTTCGAGATCTGTGATATTGACATCGATATGGTCCGGCAGATCCTTGACGGCCGCGCGGATATGCAGAGCGCTGGACGGGTGGGAGAAGACAGCGCCTGTCTCCTTCATGCCGACCGCCTGCCCGACGAATCGGAGCTCGACGGACGCATCCACTTCTTCGTTCATGTCCACGCGGGTGAGATCGACGTGCACCGGGTTCGTGCCCAGGTAGTCGAACTGGATGTCCTTGAGCATCACGGTCTGCGAGACACTCTCGTCCTGCACCTCGATATCAAAGACACGCTCGCCCGAGTGGAAGAACTTGAGCGCTTCCTTGTGGTCGAGCGAGAGCGAGACGGACTCCTTGCCGTGCCCGTAGAGGACGGCGGGGAGCTTGCCCGCGGCGCGTTCGCGCCGGGCGTAGCGTGTGCCGGTCTTCTCGCGTCGAGAGACGTGCAGCGTGTGTTGGACTTTCATGTTCTGTTTCTCCTGACTACTGATGCGGGCGGGCCCGCGGAACTTGTTTCGAGTTTGATGCGCCTAGCGCTTGGAATCTGAAAACTGTCTGAACAACGCGCTCACGGAGCGGTTGGAATGGATGTGGTTGATGGCATCGGCGATGAGCTTGCCCACGCCGATGACTTCGAGCTTGTCGCTGATCGGGTTGAACCGGTCGGTGATGGGAATCGTGTCCGTCACCACAACACGCGAGATGGGCGAATCCGCGAGGCGCTGGATCGCCGGGCCGCAGCACACAGCGTGCGTCGCGGCGGCGATGACATTCGTCGCGCCCGCTTCGGCGACCATCTCGGCGGCGGCGCAGATGGTGCCCGCGGTGGAGATCATGTCATCGACCATCAGCACGGTCCGCCCCTCGACATCGCCGATGATCTGTGTGGACTTGATGGTGTCACCCGAGATGCGCTTCTTGTAGATCACCGCGAGGTCGCCGCCCAGCAGGTCGGCGTAGGTCTGGGCGATCTTCATGTTGCCAACGTCGGGAGAGACGAGGGTGAGGTTGTCGATCGAGCCGAACAGCCCGGAGAAATAATCGAACATGACGCCGCCGCACGCGAGGTGATCCGTGGGGATATCAAAGAACCCCTGGATCTGCGCGGCATGAAGATCGAGCGCGAGCACGCGGTCGAAGCCGGCGGACGTGATGAGATTCGCGACGAGCTTGGCGGTAATCGGTGTGCGCCCGCGCGCCTTGCGGTCCTGCCTCGCGTACCCGTAGTACGGGATTACCGCGGTGATGCGCCCTGCAGACGATCGCTTGAGCGAGTCGGCGAAGATGAGCAGCTCCATGATGTTGTCGTGCACCGGCGCGCAGGTGGACAGGACAATGAAGCAGTCGCGCCCGCGGACATCCTCCTCGATGCGAACAATCAGTTCGCTATCCGGGAAGACATCCGTGCGCGCACACCCGAGCTCGACGCCCAGGTGCTTGCTCACCGACGATGCCAACTCGATATTGTTGCGCCCCGCGAAGACCTTCAGTTCAAACGCTGAATCGATGCTCATCGGGATGCCTCCCTCGTGCTCGGTGCGCCGGCGGATTTGAGCAGCAGCGCCTCGATCTGCGCCAGCTGTTCAGGTGTATTGACAGACAGGACTTCCTCGGCGGGCACCGCATCCACAACTTCAACCCCCCCACCATTCGCCTTGCCTTCTGCAAGCAAGAAGGCGGGCACGTCGGTGACGTAGTACTCACCGGATACGTCGTTGCGCTGCACCTTGTTCAGGGCCGAGAATAAGTCCGAGGCGTTGAAACAGTAGTAACTCGGGTTGATCTCGCGGATCTTGAGCTGCTCGGGCGATGCGTTCTTCTGCTCGACGATCTGCTCGAACTTCCCGGCTGCATCGCGGACGATCCTGCCGTACCCCGTGGGCTCGTCGATTTTCGCGGTCGCGAGGGTCGCAGCAGAACCAGCGGATTCGTGACGCTCCAGCAGGGCTTTGAGCGTGCTGCCCGAGATCAGCGGGCCGTCTCCCGCCAGCACAAACACCGGCGCGCGCTCCGCGTTGATCTGTTCGCCCAGATGATCCTTCGCGCAGAGCACGGCGTGCCCCGTGCCGAGCTGCTCGCCCTGCACCGCGAACTCAACGCCCCCACCCTCCGCCTCGTCCTTGAATAACTCGCGGATCAGTTCTTGCTTGTACCCCACAACCAGGATGATCTTCGCGCACCCCGCAACACGGCAGGCATCCACCACCCACTCCACCATCGCGCGCCCCGCGACGACGTGCGCGACCTTGGGCATCTCGGAGTTCATCCGGGTGCCCTTGCCTGCTGCAAGGATGATCGCGGTGGGATGCGTCATGCGTTGCGGATGACGCTCTGTTCTTCTGCGCCCCTCGCTCACCCGTGAAACAGTGGGTGGGGGGGGAACTGGCCTACAAGGATTCGAACCTTGACCGACGGTACCAAAAACCGCTGTGCTGCCATTACACCATAGGCCAATGAAATGTTGACGGACTCCGTCAAACGATCGCCAAGCCAGGCGCAGATTCTAGAGCGATCGACTCTCCAAAGTTTCCCGCCTGCGGCGGACCCCTTGCGGGGAGGGACGAAAACGAACCAACGCGGCTCGTGCGTCCCGGGGGGCGATTCATCGCCCTGGAGCGTCCGTTGCCGCGGCCAACTTCCCGGAGCGAGACCCCCGCGTTGCCGCGTATTGGGGGCCCATGTCCGCGCCTCTCTCTCTCCGGTGGTTGGGCACCGGGTCGGGTCGTCACGGTCGGCTCCTTCGTTGGGAAGGGCGGGTAGTCTAGCGAGGATCGATCGTCGGTTCCAATGAGGAAATTGTCTGGGAGATTCGCGCGATGGCGGAAGGTAATCTGGGCAGGCTGGAAGTCATCTGTGGGCCTATGTTCTCGGGGAAATCCACGGAGTTGATCCGTCGCCTGAACGACGCGGCAGACGCCGGGGAGGCTGTTTTAGCGGTGAAATCCGCACTCGATGACCGCTACCACCCCACCGCTGTCACCACCCACGACGGCAAATCCCTGCCCGGCGTGACGATCCGCGAGCCGGGAGAACTCCTGACACTCGATTGGAGTTCGGCTTCGGATGGGGGCAAAGGGGAGTGTGGGGGGGGCTCCGTTCTCGGATTGGACGAGGCCCACTTCTACGAGGGCGGGCTGCACGACGCGGTGATGGGGCTGCTCGCGCGGGGCGTGCGGGTGATCCTCGCGGGGCTGGACCGCACCAGCATGAACGAGCCGTTCGGCGAGATGGGGCGGCTCATGGTCGAGGCGGACGAAGTAATAAAACTCGCCGGCGAGTGCGCGGTGTGCGGGCGCGCCGCGGTGCACACGATCCGGTTGTTCGACTCGAAAGAATCAATCGTCGTCGGCGGCGAGGGGATGTTCGAGAACCGGTGCCGGGTGCATTTGGAGCGGTGAAGAAGGCCAGCACATGCTGCACGCACGACACGCCACGAAGAAAACCTCGTTTCGTTCGAATAAGAGGGGTTGACACGCGCGTATAATGCGTTAGCACTCGCGGCCGCGACCCCCTCTAATACCTCGGACCGCGCACTGGTGCACACCCACTGCTCTTGCACGACGAACCCGGGATAGCTGTGCCGCGCTCGCACGCTCTCCGCGGGAAGCTGTCTATGTGCATTCAAAGCGAACACACCACCCCGAAGGAGCACAACATGAACAAAGCCACCGAAGCCAAGCGATGGGACCACAACACTCTTATCCGGTTCATCCCCAGGTTCAATGAGCTGAAGGAACAAGCCAGAGGCGGCGTGCCCGCATGCCTGGACCTTGATCCGACATCAGACTCGCCAATCTGGACGCTCCACAACGAACTACGCGACGCCTTGGCAGAGGGCGGTTGGCTAGGCTCGTGGGACGATAAGGTGATCTCACCCCTCGCCTTTGCCTGTTACGAAGATCCGGGGAAGATCGATGAACTGTGCGGACGAGATATCGCAGCGATCATTCATTATCACATGCTCAAGAACATGGTGTGCGAAGGCCACTTCGGGGCAATGGTTTTTTCCGGACAGATCGAGCGGATGCTGGAAAGAGTGCGAAAGTTGGGGACATCTTCGATGGATTCTTGAAACACTTGCTACGTCCTCTCTACAGCGGTCCACGATAGCCGAATGGAACTCAGGCAATATTATCTCTTAGAGTTACAAAAATGTGCCAACAGCTATATCCCCGTGACATTTCACCCCTTTGAACATCTCTAGCCCAGCATTTTTTCTAGAAACATTACAACTATAACTATCGCGCCGGGTGCCACTGGCGGCTTGCCCGCCAGTGAAAGGGGAGACTGCTGTACAAATGGCACTGGCGGACAAGCCGCCAGTGGCACCCATTCTGTCAGTGGCACCCATTCTGCTAGTGGCACCCATTCCCCCAGTGCCCGCTACGATCTCGTCCGTGCAGCATCCACATCGCAAGGCGGTCCGGCACTTCGATCTTCCGAATCATGCCCACGAACTGACCTTCTCGACCTACCGCCGTCTCCCGGTGATGCTCGGGCCCGGCATCCCGGAGATCGTGCTCGCGTCGATCGCCCGCATCGGCGAGCGAGGCCTCGCCAGAATCCTCGCCTTCGTGCTGATGCCGGAGCACGTGCATGTGCTCCTCGTGCCCACCGTCTGCGATGGACAGCCCGTCCGGATCGCGTCGATTCTAAGCGGGATCAAGAGGCCGTCGTCGTTCAGGATCAAGCGTCTGCTGGCGGCGACCTGCCCCGACAAATGCCGAGAATTGACCGTCCGAGAGCGTCCCGGCAAGACCGCCTTCCGCTTCTGGCAGGAAGGGGGCGGCTACGACCGGAATCTGACGAGCCCGGATGCGGTCCGGTCTTCGATCGAATACATCCACGCGAATCCGGTGCGCCGCGGGCTGTGCGGGCGGGCATCGGACTGGGCGTGGTCGAGTTGGCATCAGTGGCACGCCGAACCAGCGGAGGTGGCGGAGTGGATGCCGAGGGTGGACCGAGAACTGCTGTGAAGAAGGCACTGGCGGGCAAGCCGCCAGTGGCACCCGTCATTGATCCGTCGATTCGTCGCTCTCGGTTTCCTTCTTGATCACCGCCTCGGAGATGGTGTCGTAGCAGGTCGCGAGCAGACCGACGAGCGGAAATTTGCCCTTATTGAAGGGCGACGGCCCGAGCCTCCGCAGCAGCGGGTGAGACACTTCGGGTGCGCGAAGGGGGGTTTCCAAAAGATCGAGCCCCGGGCCGGCGTCGTAGAAGGTGGGTGCGCACTCGGAAAGTTCCGGCGCGGTGGTGTCCAGCTCGACGGGCCCGCCCTGGCGGACGTGCTTGTTCGACTGGTTCGTGAACGCCCGCGCTGCGCGCAACCGTTCGAGCAGCTCGCCGGTGGGCATGCCGCGGAGCGTGAAGATCAATAGCGGGTCGCGGCGGAGCAAATCGGCGGTGATCAGCGCGGCGCAGGCGGCGTGCTTGCACCATGTGCCCTCGGTGTATTCGGAGCAGGTGCAGGCGGGTTTGATGTCATTCGCGTCGGGGAAGAGCGCGAGGGACTGGGCGTCGAACAGCTCGGTGATATTGTCGGGCACCTCGCCGGACAGGAGATTGGCGGCGTACACCGCCTGATCGGCCATGTTGCGCAGCAGCGGTTCCCACTTGTCCTTGTCGATGGTGGGCAGCGTGATGCTCGCGCGGTAGCCGCGGGGCATGCGCCCCTGCACGACCGCCTTGATCACGCCCGGGTTCGCATCGATGGAGCGGGTCTGCCCGAGCTTGGCATACTCCGCGCCGATCTCGATCAGCGCGCTGTCGCACGTCTTGAGGATCGATTCGAGCCATGTGCTGGCGATCCAGGGCAGATCCTCCGGCGCGACGCGCGCGCTGAGGCGGATACCCCCTCGGACCTTGCGCGGGTTCTCCGCCTGGTGCGCGGGGCGCTGGTGGGGGGCCTGGTAGTTGGCGTTGAAGCCGGTCATGGCAGTTCCTCGCCCGCGAGGGTGTCGGGCCGAAGGGAGAAGAGTTCCTTGAGCTGGTTGGTCGAGAGCTCGGTGAGCCAATCTTCACCCGAGCCGATGACATCTTCCGCGAGCGCCATCTTGGACTCGATCATCTGGTCGATGCGCTCTTCGAGCGTGCCGGCGACGATGAACTTGTGTACCAGCACCCGCTTGGTCTGCCCGATGCGGTAGGCACGGTCCGTCGCCTGGTTCTCGACGGCGGGGTTCCACCACCGGTCGAAGTGGAAGACGTGCGACGCGGCGGTGAGGTTGAGCCCCACGCCGCCCGCCTTGAGCGAGAGGATGAAAATCGGCGCGGTGCCGTCCTCTTCCTGGAATCGGTCGATCATCGCCTGGCGTTTCGCCTGCGGCACGCCGCCGTGCAGGAAGAGCACGTCGCGATCGAGGGCGTGGGAGATGGTGCTCACGAGGACGCGCCCCATCTGGCGGAACTGCGAAAACACGAGCGCCTGATCGCCCGAGGCGACAACCTCGTCGAGCATCTCCAGCAGGCGGATGCACTTGCCGGACGCGGTGGCGCTGGTGGGCGGCGAATCATCTTTGCTCGCGTCGGGGCGGACGAGCCACGGGTGGTCACAGATCTGCTTGAGGCGCGTCAGCGCCGCGAGCACCGCGCCGCGGCGCCGGATGCCCTCGGCCTGCTCGACATCGGTGAGCATCCTGCGGACGGTGGATTCGTACAGCTCCGCCTGATCCGAGGAGAGGCGGCAGTACTCGCGCGACTCGACTTTCTCGGGCAGTTCCTCGATGACATTCGGATCGGTCTTGAGGCGCCGGAGGATGAACGGGCGGACGAGATTCCGCAGGCGGTTGGCGCGCTGGCGGTCATGGTGGCGCTCGATGGGCAGCGCGAACGATCGCTTGAATTCTCCGAGCGTGCCGAGGAAGCCGGGGTTGCAGAACTCCATGATGGACCACAGCTCCGAGAGCCGGTTCTCCAATGGTGTACCGGTGAGCGCGACGCGCCGCTCGGGCGCGAGCGCGCGGACGGCCCGCGTCTGCTTCGCGCTTGGGTTCTTGATGTTCTGCGCCTCGTCGAGCACCGCGCGCCGCCACCCGACGCGCTCGAGCGTTTCCAGATCGCGGTTGACCAGCGCGTAGGTCGTGATGACCAGGTCGGCTTTGGACGCCGCCTCGATAAAAGCGTCCCCGATCATCCGCTCCGGGCCGTGGTGGATGAGTACGCTGAGCGTGGGCGCAAAGCGGTTCGCCTCGCGCTGCCAGTTGCCCACGATGGACATCGGCACGACAAGAATGGTCGGGCCCGGTGATGCGCCGCCGTTGCAGGCGCGTTCGTGCAGCATGAGCGCGAGCAGCTGGATGGTTTTGCCGAGGCCCATGTCATCGGCGAGGCAGGGCCCGAGCCCGAGGCGGTCGAGGAACGCGAGCCACGAGAGCCCCTTGTGCTGGTACGGGCGGAGCTCGCCCACAAAGGCCTTGGGGATCTCGATGTCCGGCATCGTGACATCTTCGTTCGACGCGCCGAGCAGCGCGCCGATCCACCCGGTCGCGTCGAGCCCGAGGATGGGCACCTCCGCACGCTGCGTCTCCATGCCGAACGCGAGCTTGAGCGCCTCGGCGACGCCGATCTCCCCGCCCGGGTGATCCTTGATGAACTCGGCGGCCGCCTGGATGTCCTGCGGGCGCACCTCGACCCACCGACCCGCGATGCGGATCAGCGGCGTGCGCTGCGAGACGAGTTGCTCGAACTCCTTGAGCGACAGCGGGACGTCCCCCACCGCGATCGACCACTCGTAGGACACCAGCGTGTTCAGCCCGAGCTGCGCGCCGGCGATCGAGTCGGTCGAGGACTGCGCACCGAAGAAACCGGGCTCGGCCTCGGGAGAGGTGAGCTGCAGACGCGCACCGATGCGCGATTCGGGCGAGTCCCACCACTCCGGCGCTTCGATCGCGACGCCCTGATCGATCAGCAGCGGGCGGATCTCGCGGAGGAATGTGTACGCCTGATTGGTCGTGAGTCGCAGCGAGATCGGCGCGGTTTCTTCCAATGCCGATTCGAGCATCGGGAACAAGCGCGAGGCGCGACCGAGTTCCGCGAGCAGCAGATCCTGCGGCGCTTCCAGACGCAGCCCCTCGATAATCGCAGACTCGGCGGCGAGCGCCCAGATATCTTCCGCCTCAACAAACACACGAGGGTTGTCCACCGACTGGATCAGGAAGGTCAGCGTCCAGATCACCGAATCATCGGGCGAAGCGAAATCCGCCAGGTTCGACAGATCGATCGGCTCCTCCAAACGCAGGCAAAGGTGCCACGCCGCGGACGACCCGCGGTCTTCGAGGTTCGAGAGCCACCGGCGCACTGTGCGAACAAACGCGGTCGGCGAGTCGGGAGGCGAGGCGACCGACGACCCGCTCTTGAGCAGCCCGGCGAGCCACGCGACATGCGGATCGACCGTCGGATCGGTGTCCTCCAGCGCGTCGTGCATCTCCTCATCGATGAGCACGCTGCGGCAGGCAGCGTCTGTGATCGCTGTCATAAAGCTGTCGGAGATAGGCCAGGGCAGATGCTCGAACTCATCAACAACTGATCGCGCGGCGGGGGGCATCGCTTGGAGCAACAGCGCGACACGCTCCTCGGCGGCGGTGTCCGCCATCCAAGGCTGCCATGTCGCGGTGGTTGCGCCGGATTCGTCCGTCACCGCTGTCGGCACGAACCGCTGTTCTGCGACAAACGTGCTCGCGAGGCGGGACGCCGCGGCGAAGTAGCGCACGGAATCTGCAGCGCCGAGGTGGTGCGCCACCGGCTCGTGACCGGAGGATTCGTCGAGCAGGTGCTCGTCGGTCTGGTGGGCGGCGTCTTCGAGACGCTCGAGCACATCGCCCGCGTGCGCGGCGCCGATACGCATCACCGGCACGTTCCATTCGCAGATCGGCGCATCCGCTGGCGGACGCGAGGCGACACCCAGCGCGTGCGCGATGCGCGGCGAGGGCAGCGGCCCGGAGCGGTCTGTCGAAGAGGGCAACCCGAGAGTCAGCGCATCAAACTCCGGAGAGTCAACAGCCAGCACCGGCACGAGCGCGCCGAGCAGGTCGTCCGCGGGCATCGCTCTGGGATGGACGCGGGGAGCCTCACCCGCACCCCCTGCATCACCCTGCGGCGCGGCGGGATTGTCTTGGGAGGAAGGTGTTGTGGTGTGTGGGGATGCGGATTCCGCCCACAGACACAACGCCCCTCCTGACCAGTTCGCATGCACAACAAACATCGACGTGGTAATTCTCCCCGCTGCGCAGAGCCTGCGATTCTTCCTGCCTGAAATGAGGGCGCTCGGACTCGAACCGAGGACCTACGGCTTAAAAGGCCGCTGCTCTACCGACTGAGCTACGCCCCCCTCTGTGCCCAGCTACCGGGGGCGTCGAGAAGGCGAACCATAGTAGGGATTTAGGCGCGTCCCGGCACGCTTGTGGATTATTGCTCCCCTCAGACAGATACACGGGCGGATTGGCGGGCGATGGACGGGCGCGGGAGACTGGGGCGATGGACGAACGCAGAGCGATGATCGAGGAGCGGGTCGCACGATCCGCGGCGTGTATCTCCGGGCTGGGCGCGATGGGCACCGAGATCGCCGCCGCCGCCGAGGCGCTGCGCGAGTGCCTGTGGACGGGCGGGAAGGTGCTGACCTGCGGCAACGGGGGCTCCGCTGCCGAGGCGATGCACCTGTCCGAGGAGATGATCGGGAAGTACAACCGCGAGCGGGCGGCTCTCGCGGGCATCTGCCTCAACGCCGATCCCACCGCGCTGACCTGCATCGCCAACGACTTCGGGTTCGAGCACGTCTTCTCTCGCCAGGTCGAGGGGCTGGGCAGGAAGGGGGATGTGCTGGTCGGGTTCTCGACCAGCGGCAACTCGAAGAACGTCAACCTCGCCTTCGGCGCCGCCCAGGAACGCGCCATGACAACGATCGGTCTCCTCGGCAAGAGCGGCGGCGCATCCAAGGATCTGTGCGATCACGCGCTGATCATCGACGAGACAGACACCGCGATGATCCAGGAGGCGCACCAGGTGATCGTCCACCTGTTCCTCGAATGGGTCGAAGGCATGAACCCGGGATGAGCGGCAGCGAGCGGAGTATTGGGGGCGTCGTGGGGGGGCTGCTCGATGCCTACCGCAGCGGGTTTTTCCCGATGGCCGACCCGCGGACGGGGCGGGTGGATCTGTACTGCCCCGACCCGCGTGCGATCATCCCCACCGGCGGGCTGCACGTCCCGCGGTCCCTCGTCAAACGCATGCGCACCGGCGGATGGACGCTCACCGCGGACACCTGCTTCCCGAGAGTGATGCAAGGATGCGCCGCACAACGCGATACCGAAGAGAGCTGGATCGACGATCGCCTCGTCGAGTGGTACACCCAGCTCCACCAAAGCGGGCACGCCCACTCCATCGAAGTCTGGCGCGAACGCGAGCTGGTCGGCGGGATCTACGGCGTATCGATCGGCGGGGCGTTCTTCGGCGAATCCATGTTCTCCCGCCCCCGCCCCCGCCTGCCCGACGGCTCGCGCGATCCGTCGGACGGTGCGGACGCTTCGCGCGTGGCGCTCGTCGTCCTCGTTCGCCACCTGGAGCGGTGCGGGTACACCCTGTTCGATACGCAGTTCCAGAACGAGCACATCGAACAATTCGGCGTCGTCGAGATCGCTCGGGACGAGTTCATGCACAAACTCGGCAAGGCAATCGAGATACCCGATCCGTGGATCCAGCCCGAGGATTGGGTGAGCCTGCTCGCGGGCGGTTGATCGCCGAACAGTGTCTCGGCTAATTGCCCGCTTTGAGGACAGACGGGGCAACCTCGCGCGTCTTTTCGGGTAGGGTCAACACGGAGCCGGGCGGGCGGTAGGCACACACCGAGAGTCGAGATTCCAAGGTGGGGGGGCGGGGAGCGGGGGCTATTTGTCAGGAGAACGAGCGGGATGACAGCGACGTCAACAGAAATCGAAGCAATCACCAGCGAGGTGCAAGAACACGCCGCCCTCGCCGAACGCCTTTTCGAGGCCGTCGAAACGGTCATCGTCGGGCAACGGGACATGATCGAGGGGCTGCTGATCGGCATGCTCACCAACGGGCACGTGCTGCTCGAGGGCGTGCCCGGGCTGGCAAAGACGCTCACCGTGTCTTCGCTCGCTCGCGCGATCCACGCCAGCTTCAAGCGGATCCAGTTCACGCCCGACCTGCTCCCCGCGGACCTCATCGGCACCCTCGTCTACAACCCGAAGGAGGGTACGTTCGTGCCCAAGCGGGGCCCGATCTTCGCGAACATCGTCCTCGCAGACGAGATCAACCGCGCGCCAGCGAAAGTACAGAGCGCGCTGCTCGAATCGATGCAGGAGCGCCAGGTCACGATCGGCGACACCACCTACCCGCTCGACGACCCCTTCCTCGTCCTCGCGACGCAGAACCCCATCGAGCAGGAGGGCACCTACCCGCTGCCCGAGGCCCAGGTGGACCGTTTCATGCTCAAGCTCCGCGTCACCTACCCGGACAAAGCCGATGAACGCCGCGTGCTCGACCGCGTCGCGGACGGCGGCGGCGACGCGAGCATCGTGCAACCCGTGATCGACCTCGACGAGGTGCGCAGCGCACGCCGGGTCGTTCAGAAAATCTACATGGACACCAAGATCCGCGACTACATCGTCGAAATCGCCCGTGCCACGCGCGAGCCCAAAGCCGCCGGACTGGATATCCAGAGACTCATCGACTTCGGCGCCTCCCCCCGCGCGACCATCGCGATGGCCTGCGCCTCGCGGGCGCACGCTTTCCTCCGAGGACGCGGGTACGTCACGCCGCAGGATGTCAAAACCGTCGGCATGGGCGTCCTGCGCCACCGCGTGCTGACCTCGTACGAAGCCGAGGCGGAAGGACTGACAAGCGACGACGTCGTCCGCAAGATCTTCGACCACATCGCCGTCCCCTGAATCCGTGAGCGGAGCCCGACCAATGCTCACCGACGAGCTGATGGCGAAAGTAAAACAGCTGGAAATCGCGACGCGCCGACGCGTTGACGAGGTCTTCGCGGGCGAATACTCCAGCGCCTTCCGTGGGCGCGGCATGGAGTTCGACGAGGTCCGCGCCTACACCCCGGGCGACGACGTCCGCACCATCGACTGGAACGTCACCGCCCGCACGGGCGAGCCGTTCGTCAAGCGCTTCGTCGAGGAGCGCGAACTGACAATCATCCTTGCTGTGGATCTCAGTGCGAGCGGTGCATTCGGCTCCATCGAGCGCGAAAAACGCGATACCGCCGCAGAACTCTGCGCCGTGCTCGCGCTCGCCGCCGTCCGTTCGAGCGACAAGGTCGGGCTGATCGCGTTCACCGACCGCGTCGAGCGTCATGTCACCCCCCGCAAAGGTTCCAAGCATGTCCTGCGCATCCTCCGCGAGGTGCTCGACACCAGCGCCAGCGGCACGGGCACCGACCTCGCCGGTGCGCTCGAAGAGATCATGCGTGTGCAGAAACGGCGCGCGGTTGTCTTCCTCGTGAGCGACTTCCTCTCAGAGGAGGTGCTATCGAACGGACCCGCGCGGGACCGGTTCGAGACCGCGCTGCGCGTCGCCGGCAGGCGCCACGACCTGGTCGCCGTTGCGATCGGTGACCCGCGCGAGCGCGAGCTGCCCAACGCCGGGTTGATCGAACTCAAGGACGCGGAGACCGGCGGGCGGATGGTGATCGATTCGGGCTCAAGCAAGGTGCGTACATGGTGGGCGGGCGAGGCCCGCCGCCGAGAGAAGGATCTCGAAACGCTCGCGCGGCGTTCGGGCGTCGATATCGTGCGCGTCGAAACGGGCGAGGAATACATCCTCAAGCTCATGCAACTCTTCCGGGCACGGGAGAAACGCCGCTGATGCGCGCCGCTGGCTTGCTCATCCTGCTGCTCGCGCTCGTGCTCACCGCCTGCTCGGACCGCGCCCCGATCGAGAACGCCGCCGGCGCGATCCCCGCGACGCACTCTGTCGGCGAGGGTGAAACGCGCATCTCGCTGCGCGTCAGTGATACCGCGATC